>NZ_CDRVLZ010000021.1:0-39597 GCF_977072305.1 Adlercreutzia sp. CNCM I-6207 | reverse complement strand
TCAACCGCATCGCAACCGGTGCCCGCTACATAGATCTCGAGGGGCCGAACATGCGAGAGTACTTCGCCAAGAAGAGGCGCGCTGATTAGCGGTACCGAGGCAGCCTACTCGCGGTACCGCCTTTTGCTGATCGCCGGTACCAAGCCAGGTGATCGATGGTACCGCGAGAGGTTACTACTCATTTCTGGAGTCCGTTATCGTGGGAATCTTGTGCAAGCTCCAAAATAGCACATTTTCCAAATCGTGCAGAAAACAAAGAGTGGGACGTGCGTTCGGGTTTGCAAGCTAGCGAATCTGATTAGTAAGGGTTAGATGAGATCCGCGCAATAGCCGCGGGTTTGGATCTTGCGACGGCTTTTGGGGAACAGGTGGCGGTAGATGGCCATGAAGTAGCTGTCAGTCATGGAGGCCATGTAGTCCACCACGATCTGGTTCGGCTCGCCGGCCAGGTACTCCGCAGGCACGATGGACCGCGATGCCGCGGCGAGGCGCTGCACGTGGTGCTGGAAGATGGGACTTTCCCGGCGCTCTTCCAAAAGGTCGGAAAGCAGGCGCGCGTACATCTCCTCGAACATCTCCTCCACGAGGTTCTCGGCGTCGTCCACCATGCCCTCTTTCAAGTAGATGACCTCGTAGTTCTGCTTCTTCGCCAGTTTCAGGTCGCGGAAGACCTCCTCGCTCATGGCAATCTCCGGCTTGCCGTAGGAGTTGTTCACGATATCGACGGTGAGGTTGTTGATGATCTTCGCGTTGGTCACGCCGATCGCCTCGGAATCGAAGGGGGAAAGCGAATCGATGACCCCCATGGCGAGCGCGTCCTGGCGATCCTTGCCGATGTAGGCGATCATGTCGGCCACGCGCACGACGCAGCCCTCCAGCGTGGAGGGGCGCAGGGTCTTGATGGTGGACTCGTCGGCCGTGCAGGCCTCCACCAAGTTGTCCAGCTGCTCGAACGTGGTCGTCTCTCCCAGGCGCAGCACCTGCTGGGCGAACTCGCCGTTGTGGCAGAGCACCCCATCGAGCGTCTGTAGCGAGATGTTGCGACGGTACAGGTTGTCGAGCACCCGCACCGAGTGCACGTTGTGGTTGAAGGTGCGCCCGGTGCGCGCGCGGTAGCAGGCCGACAGAAAACGCTCGCCGGCGTGGCCGAAGGGGGTGTGGCCCGTGTCGTGGCCGAGCGCGATGGCCTCGATGAGGTCGCAATTCAGCCCGAGCAGGCTCCCGATGCCCCGAGCCACGCGGCTCACGAGCTGCACGTGCAGCCCGCGCCGCGAGATCTCGTCGTTCTCGGCGAAGGAGAACACCTGGGTCTTGTCGGCGTAACGGTTATAGGCGGGCAGGTTCAGCACCTTCTCGGTGTCGCGCACGAAGGCCGGGCGCGTGAGCGTGGCCCGGTCGTGGGCGAAGTCCTCGCGGCGCACCACGTCCGTATCATCGGTGCGGTAGGGGCTCACGCGGCCGGCAGCCCGATCGGCCCGAATGGCCTCTTCCACGTCGGGGCTCAGGGTAAGGTAGGGGACGTTGTTCTCTGCCATGGCTCGCTCGCTTTCGCTGGTCATTAGTTTTGCCGCTATTGTAGCTGCGGAACATCTGTTTGCACGTGGCGGTGCTATACTTTCCAGAAAACGACGAAGAGAAAGCGGGGGCCCGTGGCCGGCATCAGCGACGAGGATATCCAGAAAGTTCGCGACGCGAGCGATCTCGTGGCGGTCATCGGCGAGCGCACCCCCGTCAAGCAGAAGGGCCGCGACTTCTGGTGCTGCTGCCCGCTGCATCAGGAGAAGACCCCCTCGTTCAAGATCGACCCGGCGACACAGCTGTGGCACTGCTTCGGCTGCGGGGAGGGGGGCGATGTCTTCTCGTTCATCATGAAGACCGAGGATTTCAACTTCCCCGAAGCCGTGCGCTATCTGGCCGACCGCGCCCGCATCGACATCGCGGAGGATACGCGGGGCGGGGGCGTGTCGCGCTCGGTGAAGAGCCGTATGAAGGAGATCTGCGCGCGCACGGCCGAGTTCTACCACACCCAGCTCATGCGCGGGCGCGGCGAGGGGCCGGACGCCGCACGGAAGTACCTGGCCTCCCGCGGCTTCGGCGGCGAGGTGCCGAAGAAGTGGATGCTCGGCTACGCCCCCGGGCGCGGGGCGCTCGTCCGGCATCTTTCGGCCTTGGGCTTCAAACCCGACGAGATGATCCGCGCCAACGTGGCCCTCGACGGGCGCGGGGGCCCGGTGCGCGACCGCTTCTACGAACGCGTGATGTTCCCCATCTTCGACGCCCAGGGCGATTGCGTGGCCTTCGGCGGCCGCGTCATCGGCGCCGGCGAGCCGAAGTACCTGAACTCCCAGGAAACGCCGCTGTTCCACAAGTCCCAGGTGCTCTACGGGCTCGACCAGGCGAAGGCGCGCATGGCCTCTACCGGCTGCGCCATCGTAGTGGAAGGCTACACCGACGTCATTGCGCTGCACGAGGCGGGCGTCACCAACGTGGTGGCCACCCTGGGCACGGCGCTCACCATGCGGCACATCCGGGTGCTCGCCAAGCACGCGCCCAAGAAGATCGTCTACCTGTTCGACGGCGACGCGGCGGGTCAGAAGGCGGCCGACCGCGCCCTGGCCTTCATCGGCGAGAGCATCTCCGACAAGAACCGCAACTCCGTGGAGCTTCTGGCCGTCACCCTGCCGAGCAACCAGGATCCGGCCGAGTTCGTGCAGGCGGAGGGCGCGCAGGCTTTGGAGGCGGTGGTGGAAGGGGCGCTCCCGCTCATCGAGTTCGGCCTCGAACGGCGCCTCGACAGCTTCGACCTGGATACCGCCCCCGGCCGCGATCGCGCGCTGGACGCGTGCCTGGCGGTGCTCGCCCCCATCAAGGACACGCTGGTGGCGAAGGACTACGCCGTGCGCACCTGGTCGCGCCTGCGGGCCCACGGGCGCCTCGGCATCGAGGAGGCCGACGTGCTGGAGCGGCTGGCAGCCCTGGAGACGCCCCGCGGCGCCCCCGAGGAGGAGACCGGGCCCGAGGCCCCCGCGCCCCGACCTGTGCGCCGCGCGCTTTCCCAGGCCGAGCGCAACCGCCTGCGCTTCGAGCGGGAGTTTCTGGCGCTCGCTTGCCAGCATCCCCTTGTGGGGCTCGCCCATGCCGATGCGCTGGCCCAGGTGCAGTGGCACGAGGAGGTGCACCGCCTTCTGGCCGAGAGCGTGCTCGCGACCCTCTCCGAGAACCCGGGGGCCGCGCCGGCCGACATCGTCACGAAGGCGACGCTCGCCACGCCCCATGCCGCCCGCGTGCTCACCGCCGGGTCGTCCTACCCGTCGAGCACCCCGGAGGCCATCGGCGCCTACCTGGCCGAGGAGCTGGCCCTGGGCGATGCCGAGGAGGCCATCGGGGCGCTCACGGCCCAGATGAACGCCGGGGCCGACGCCGAGGAGGCCGAGCTGCTGCACGCGGCCGTTACCACCTTGCAGATGGACGTGGCCGCCCGTCGCGTCGCCCACCGAGCGCTGCCCGCCAGCTAGGGCACCCGCCGCGGCGCTCCATCTCCGCGTTTCACCCCTCCCCGTAGGGGGCGCCGTCCGTCCGTAGATTTCGCGGGTCATCTGGACAGGAGGGGCCTCGCGCTTCACAATGTCCCAAGCAACTGATACGATCCCGGGCCATTTCAGAGCTGCCCGGGGTTGCCGCAGCGCATTGACACTTCACTATACAGAGTAAGGAATACCGTGCTTCCCATTGTTATTTCCCCCGATCCCATTCTCGCCACGGTCTGCGAGCCGTGCGAGCCCGGCGACAAGTCGCTTAAGCGTCTCTCCAAGCAGATGGCCCACGCCATGTACAAGAACTACGGTTGCGGCATCGCCGCCCCCCAGGTGGGCGTCACCAAGCGCCTGGTCGTCATCGACGTCGACTGGGACGGCGAGAAGGGGGAGAAGAACCCCATCGTGCTCGTGAACCCCGAGATCGTGGAATTGGCCGGCGAGCCGGAGGAGGGCGGCGAGGGCTGTCTTTCGTGCCCCGGCGTCACCGTGCCGGTGAAGCGCCAGCCGTGGGCCCGCGTCCAGTACTACGATTTGGACGGCGAGTTGTGGGAGATCGAGGGCGACGGCCTGCTCGGCCGCTGCCTGCAGCACGAGATCGACCACTTGAACGGCAAGACGCTCTTCGAGAGCTGCGATCCGGTGACCCGCATCGAGGCGCTGCGCGCCTACGAGGAGGCCAAGGCCGCCGGCGCCCGCCCGGGCGACACCGATATCGAGGTGAAGTAGCGTGCGCGTCGTCTTCATGGGAACGCCCCGCTTCGCGGCGGAAATCTTGGACGAGTTGGCGGAGTTCCACGAGATCGCGGCCGTCTACACGCGTCCCGACGCCGTGCGCGGCCGGGGAAAGGCGCTCGTACCCTCCCCGGTGAAGGAAGTGGCCGAGCGCCGCGGTCTTCCCGTGCGAACGCCGCGCACGCTGCGCGACGCCGCGGTGCTCTCGGAGCTCGCCGCGTTCGCGCCCGATGTCATCTGCGTGGCGGCCTACGGGGCGATTCTCCCCAAGGAGGTGCTCGACCTGCCGCCCTTCGGCTGCCTGAACGTGCACGGGTCCCTGCTTCCGCGCTGGCGCGGGGCGGCCCCCATCGAGCGGGCCATCCTCGCCGGCGACGAGGAGATCGGCGTGTGCATCATGGCCATGGAGGAGGGGCTCGACACCGGCGACTACTGCGTGTGCCGCTCGCTGCCCGCAGGTTCGCGCACAGCCGCCGAGCTCACCGAGGAGCTGGCAGCCCTGGGCGCCAGCGCGCTGCTCACGGCGCTGGCCCAGGCCGAGGGCGGCAACCTGCGCTGGGTGGCCCAGGACGAGGCGCTGGTCACCTACGCCGAGAAGATCGCCAAAGGCGAGCTGAACCTCGATCCTGCCGAGAGCGCCGTTGCGAACGATCGCCGCGTGCGTGCCTCGGGCGCCGCCCATCCCGCCCGGGCCGTCGTCGCCGGCCGGCCGCTGACGGTGCTGGCGGCCCGCGTGGCCGACGATGCTCCCGCCGACCGCCTGGGCTCCGGCGCGGCGGCCCTTATCGCGAACCGACTGCTTCTCGGCTGCGCCGAGGGGGTCTTGGAAGTAACCGAAGTAAAACCGGACGGCAAGCGCGCCATGGACGCGCGCTCGTTTGCCGCCGGCGTCCCCGCGCTGCGGGGCGAGGAAGGAACATGGTCCCGTGCATAACGATCATCGATCCCACAACCAGAGACGATCCTACGACCGAGCGAGCCAGGGCGATCGCAACGCCCAGGGCGGCGCGCGGCAGAACCGCGGGCCGCGCCCCGGCGGAAAGTCCGGCGACTTCCGCAAAGGGGGCAAGCCCGGCGGGTTCTGCAAAGACAGCAAGCCGGGTGGCTACCGCAAGGATGACCGGGGGCCTCGTGACGGGAAGCCGAGCGACTTCCGCAAAGGGGGCAAGCCCGGCGGGTTCCGCAAAGACGGGAAGCCGGGTAGCTTCCGCAAGGATGATCGCGGCCCCCGCGACGGGAAGCCCGGCGGCTACCGCAAGGACGGCAAGCCCGGCGGATTCCGCAAGGACGACCGGGGCCCGCGTGACGAGCAGCGATCCGGCGCCGACCGGAAGGACTTCCGTGCCCGCGATGGCAAGCCAACTGGTGGGAGCGCCCCCCGCAAGGATTTCAGCCCGCGCACAGGCCGCGGCCCTCGGCGCGATTCCCGCGAGGCGGGCCACCCGCGCGAGGTGTTCATCGACGGCAAGCTCATGGCGGCCCCCGACCAAGACGTCCCGCAGGATCGCGGCCCGCGCTTCGATGGGCCTCGCGACGGCGGCCGCGGAGGCGCGCCGCGCCGCGACCAGGTGCGCCGGCAGAAGGCCCACAAGGCCACGACGGCCCGCGAGCTTGCCCTGGCGGCCATCCACCAGCTGAGGGAGCGCGACGCGTTCGCCCAGGACATCATCGCCAAGACCATCGATATCTCGCCCCTGTCGCGGGAGGATCGGGCCTTCGCCACCCGGCTCGTGCTGGGCGTGGTCAGCACGCGCGGCACCCTGGAGGACATCATCACGGGCTGCATGGACTCGCCCGACGATGCGGCCCCGGCAGTGCGCGACGCGCTGTGCCTGTCGGCCTACGAGATCGTCTTTTTGCAGAAGAGCCCCCATGCCGCCGTCGATCAGGGCGTCGAGCTGGTGAAGTCGGTGGCGCCGCGCGCGGGCGGTCTCGCCAATGCGGTGCTGCGCCGCGTGGCGCGCGCCAAAGAGGCCTTCCCCTTCGGCGACCCGCGCACTGATATCGCCGCCTATGCGCGGCTGCACGGTTTCCCGGTGTGGCTCGCCAAGCGGCTCATCGCAGAGCTCGGGCCCGAGGGCGCCCGCGACTTCATGGTAGCCTCGAACGAGCCGGCTCCGGTCTACATCGCCGTCAACGCGCTGAAGGCCGCCACCGACGAGGAGGTCGTCTCGGTTCTCGCAGCGGCTCACGCTGAGCCTGAAGCCATGGCGCTGGGCGGCTGTGCCGTACCCGGCTGCTACAAAGTGGCGTCGGGCGTGCCCCTGCTCGATGGCCGTGTGCGCCGCATGATAAACCAGGGCTTGCTTCTCGTGTCCGACGCCACCTCCCAGGCAGTGGCGGATCTGGTGGTGGGAGATACGGCACCGGAGTCGTTCTTGGAGATCGGCGCCGGCCGCGCCACGAAGACCATCCTCGACCAGAGCATCGCCTACCGGCGATACGGCAAGCAGATCCCCGAGTACGTCACCGTTGACGTGCACGCCTTCAAGACCAAGCTGCTCCAAGAGCGCGCCGAGCAGTACGGGGCGCACGTGAGCGAGGCCATCATCGGCGACGCCACCGACTTGGACGCCCTGGTGGGCGAGCGCACTTTCGATCGCGTGTTCATCGACTCCCCGTGCACGGGGCTGGGCACGCTCCGGCGTCATGCGGACATCCGCTGGCGCCTGCGCCCCGAAACCATTGCCGAATCGGCCGAGCTGGACGCACGTCTCTTGGAATCGGCGGCATCCCATGTGGCTCCCGGCGGCATTCTGGCCTACGCCACCTGCACCGTCACCCACGAGGAGAACGCCGATGCCGTGGAGGCCTTCCTGGCCACCGAGGCCGGTGCCGCCTTCGAGGTGGTGCCCTGCCGAAACCCCGACCTCGACATCGAGCTGCCGTTCTTCTCCACCGTTTTAGAGCCCGGCGGCCCCGACGCCCACTTCCTCGCCCTTTTGCGTCGCAAAGCCTAAACTCTCGCTTCTCTTTCCCCGATAGAGCGAAATGGGAAATGGAAAATGTGACTATTTGGTCAGTTTTTCCATTTCCCGGGGAGTGCTATTTCAAAAAAGCACATTTTCCAATTTTTGGAAAGCGTATATGGTTTGCACGATGATATTGTCAGTTGAGTAGAGAGCTCAGTGTCAGTAAAACACCAGTTCAGAAGCTTGATGCGTCTTGGTTGCTTCAAAGACGTTTGTATTGCCGAGTCTCATGTTTGGAAAATGTGATTATTTGGTCACGCGCTCTTGGAAAATGTGCTTTCCTGTACCTTCGTTTTTCTTGAAGGCCTTCAGCAGGCCAAAATAGCACAATTTCCAAATCCTGGGCCGCCCTCTTTGCATCGAGCAGAAATTGTCTTCGACAAAAAGATTTCTCCATTTCGTCTTCGCGTCTGGCGATGGCGAGGCTGCGGGAAAAACTATAGGCGCATCGCCGACTTTTTAACCGATTGGAAATGTTGACCGCTGAGATGCCAGTAAAATAGCGTGCTACAGTCATTTTCGAGAACCGATAAGGAGGTCGCAGGTCGTGGAGCCGAATATCAAAGAGGTGGCGGGGCGTATTCGCGCTCTGCGGGAGGACATGGACCTCACGTTGCAGGAGATGGCCGAGGCCACGGGCCGGTCGACGGCGGAGTACGCCGCACAAGAGTCCGGCGAGGAGGATCTCTCCTTCACCTTCCTGTACAAGTGCGCCGAGAAGTTCGGCGTCGACGTCATCGAGCTGCTCACCGGCGAGAACCCGCACCTGACGGGCTACTCGCTCACGCGCGAGGGCGCGGGCCTTTCCATCAAGCGCCGCGCTGGCTTCGAGTACCTGCACAAGGCGCCGCATTTCCGCCACAAGCTGGCCGAGCCCTTCGTGGTCACCGCTCCCTATTTGGAAGAGGAGCAGGACGTGCCCGTGCACCTGTCCCGTCACGAGGGCCAGGAGCTCGACTTCATCATCTCCGGTCAGATGCGATTCGCCTACGAGGACCACGAGGAGATCCTGAGTCCGGGCGATGTCGTCATGTACGACTCCGGTCGCGGCCATGGCATGATCGCCACGGGAGGGGAGCCCTGCGTGTTCCTCGCCATTGTGATGAAGCCCGAGGGGGAGAAGATTATCTAGGCGGCCCGACTCGCGGGCTTGCGACCGGCGCTACCGGGCCCGGCCGCGCGTCCGCGCATCCGGCGTCGCCGAACCCAAGGTAATCGTTCGTCCTATCAAGACTTCACCCGAGGATATCATCATGAGAAACATCAACTTGCGCTACGTGGACGAGGCCTACGACGAGAACGGTCTGCTCACGAAGTTCGACATCACCATGCCCGATAACTTCAACTTCGCCTACGACGTCGTGGACGACATCGCGATCAACGACCCCGAGCGCACGGCCATGGTCTGGTGCAACCCGGAAGGGGAGGAGCACACCTTCACCTTCGCCGACATGAAAACGTGGTCGGACAAGACGGCGAACTTCATGGCGGACTGCGGCATCGGCCGCGGCGACTTCGTCATGGTCATCCTGCGCCGCCACTACCAGTTCTGGTTCACGATGCTGGCCCTGGAGAAGCTGGGAGCGGTGGCGGTGCCGGCCACCTTCATGCTGAAGGAGCACGACCTCACCTATCGCCTGAACGGGGCTGACATCAAGGCCATCATCGCCACCTCGGCCGGGGACATCGCCGGCACCATCGACGCGGTGGTGAAGGAGTGCCCCAGCGTGGAGACGCTCATCCTCGTGAACCCCGCCGGCGCCGGGCTCACCCCGCGCGACGAGGACGGGAACTGGGTCGCTCCCGCCGGCGAGCTTGTCGGCGAGGCGCTCTCGGGCCCTGCGGGCATCTGCGCGGCCCCCGTCGCGCGCGAGGGCTGGCGCGACTTCAACAGCGAGGTGCGCGCGGCTTCGGCCGACTTCACCCGCCGCGAGACGGCCGGCGCCGATCCCATGCTCATGTACTTCTCCTCGGGCACCTCGGGCAATCCCAAGATGGTGCTCCACGATTCCGGCTACGCGCTGGCGCACCTCGTCACGGCCAAGCACTGGCACAACGTGAATCCCGAGGGGCTGCACTTCACCATCGCCGACACCGGCTGGGGCAAGGCGGTCTGGGGCAAGTTCTTCGGCCAGTGGCTCATGGAGGCCGCGGTGCTCACCTACGACTTCGACCGCTACGATCCGGCCGAGATCCTCTCCCTCGTCGGTCGCTACGGCGTGACGACGCTCTGCTGCCCGCCGACGATGTACCGCCTCATGACCGAGGTGGACGTGGACGCCTTCGACCTGTCCAGCTTGGAGTACTGCACCACGGCCGGCGAGGCGCTGAACCCCGATCTGTTCGACTTCTGGCGCGAGCACACCGGCCTTACCATCTACGAGGGCTTCGGCCAAACGGAAACCCCGCTCACCGTGGGCAATCTGACGAACTCCACGCCGCGCCCGGGCTCCATGGGCAAGCCGGTGCCGATGTACGTCATGAGGATCTTGCGCGACGACGGCACCGAGTGCGACACCGGCGAGACCGGCGAGATCTGCATCTCCATCGACCCGCATCCGGCCGGCATCATGATGGAGTACTACCGCAACGCCGAGAAGACCGCCGAGGCCATGCACGACGGCTGGTACCACACCGGCGACACGGCCTGGCGCGACGAGGAGGGCAACTACTGGTACGTGGGCCGCAACGACGACGTCATCAAGTCGAGCGGCTACCGCATCGGCCCCTTCGAGATCGAGTCGGTGATGCTCGAGCACGACGCCGTGCGCGAGGTGGCCGTCACCGGCGTGCCCGACCCGGTGCGCGGCTTCGCCGTGAAGGCGACGGTGGTGCTCGCCGACGGCTGGCAGGGAAGCGATGACCTCACCGCCGAGCTGCAGAAGTGGGTGAAGCGCCAGACAGCCCCCTACAAGTACCCACGCATCATCGAGTACGTCGACGAGCTGCCGCGCACCGTCAACGGCAAGATCCGCCGGGCCGCCATCCGCGAGCAGGACAAGACCCACCACGCCTCGCAGAAGACCCCCGAGGGGCTCATCTGATGACGGCAGATCAAGCTGCGAGGCTCCCGTTCCCGTTGGCGCCGGTCACGGTGGTGACGGGGCATTACGGAGTGGGGAAGACCAACTTCGCCCTCAACCTCGCCTTGGACGCCGCCGCGGCCGGGTACCGCGTGACACTCGCCGATATGGACGTCGTGAACCCGTACTTCCGCTCGAACGAGTATCGCGATCTTCTGGAAGAGGCCGGGGTGCGGCTCATCGCGCCGGTGTTCGGCCACGCGGGCACGAGCCTCGACGTCCCGTCGGTCACCGGGGAACTGGCCGTGGCTGCGGCGGAGGCCTATCGCGACGAGACGGGGCGTACGGTCGTCATCGTGGATGCCGGCGGCGACGATGTGGGCGCCACGGCGCTCGCGCGCTTCGCGCCGGCCCTCGCAGCGGGGCCTTATGCCATGCTCTACGTGGTGAACGCCTTCCGCAACCTCACGCAGGAACCTGCCGATGCGGTGGCGGTGCTGCGCGAGATCGAGGTCAAGAGCCATTTGGCGGCCACGGCCGTGGTGGGCAACTCCCACTTGCAGGGCGAGACTGCTTTGGGACACATCGTCGAAAGTGTCCCGTATACCCAGGCAGTGGCCTCGATGGCGGGCCTTCCCATTGCCTGCATTACCGCCCCCATTCAGGCCATTCAGCGGGAAAACACGGGGCCATGCGCCCTGGACGACATTCCCAATGGCTATGCTGTGAACGTGTACGTCAAGCCTCCCTGGTCCTAAGGGCGGCCCATTCAAGATGAGAGAGAGGCGCGGGCGGCGAGGCCCGCGCGCGAGTAAGCAAGGGAGGTTTCTATGGCGCGAGTCACTATCGACGATTTCTTCTGCAAGGGATGCGAGCTGTGCACCGACGTCTGCCCGGTGGGCATCCTCGAGCTCGATCCGGATGTCATCACGGCCAAGGGCTATCACCCGGCCCATTGCACCGACGAGGACAAGTGCACCGGTTGCGCCACCTGCGCGACCATGTGCCCCGATGTGGCCATCACGGTTGAAAGGTAGTTCAATGGCTGAGAAAGTACTCATGAAGGGCAACGAGGCCATGGCCGAGGCGGCCATGCGCGCCGGCTGCCGCTTCTTCTTCGGTTACCCCATCACGCCCCAGACCGAGGTGGCCGCCTATATGGCGAAGATGATGCCGAAGGTGGGGGGCACCTACCTTCAGGCGGAGTCCGAAGTGGCGGCCATCAACATGGTCTACGGCGCGTCGGCGGCCGGTGCCCGCGTGATGACCTCCTCGTCGTCCCCGGGAATCTCGCTGAAGAGCGAGGGCATCTCGTATATGGCCGGCGCCGATCTGCCCGGCGTCATCGTCAACGTGCAGCGCGGCGGCCCGGGTCTGGGCTCCATCCAGCCCTCCCAGGCCGACTACTGGCAGGCCACCAAGGCCACCGGCCACGGCGACTTCCACATCGTCGTGTACGCGCCCTCCACGGTGCAGGAGATGGCCGACTACGCCTTCAAGGCCTTCGACACGGCCGACAAGTACCGCGTGCCGGTCATGATCATGGCCGACGGCATGCTCGGCCAGATGATGGAGCCCGTGGTGCTGCCCGAGGCCCTCGCCTTAGAGGATCTGCCGGAGAAGCCCTGGGCCACCTGCGGCCACGGCCACAAACGTCCCCACAACGTGGCGAACTCGCTGTATCTGACCGCGTCCGATCTGGAGGACCTCGTTCGTGAGCGCTACGAGCGCTACGCCGTCATCGAAGAGACCGAGCAGGAGGCCGAAACCTACCTCACCGAGGATGCCGACATCGTGCTCGTGGCCTTCGGCGGTGCCGCCCGCGTGGCCCGCTCGGCGGTGAACGCCGCCCGCGAGCAGGGCATCAAGGCGGGGCTTGTGCGCCCCATCACGCTGTGGCCCTTCCCGACCCGCGCCATCGAGGCGGTCGTTCCCACGGCCAAGGCCTTCCTCGATGTGGAGATGAACATGGGTCAGATGGTGGAGGACGTCCGTCTGGCGGTGGCCGGCCGCGTGCCGGTGGAGTTCTACGGCCGCACCGGCGGCGTCATCCCGACCCCCGACGAGGTGCTGGCGGCCATTGTCGCTTTGAACGAGAAGGTAGGTGAGTAGCATGGCCGAGACGACTGAGAAGGAAATGAAGGTGGTCTTCGAGCGACCCCACTCCCTGTTGCCCGTGGTCACGAACTTCTGCCCCGGCTGCCCCCACGGCATCGTGGAGCGTCTGGTGTGCGAGGTCATGGACGAGCTGGACATCGAAGGCGAGACGATCGGCGTGGCGCCCGTGGGCTGCTCGGTCATCTCCTACGACTTCTTCGGCTGCGACATGATCGAGGCCGCCCACGGCCGGGCGCCCGCGGTGGCCACGGCGGTGAAGCGCGTGCACCCCGACAAGGTGGTCTTCGCCTACCAGGGCGATGGCGACTTGGCCTCCATCGGCATGGCCGAGACGGTCCATGCGGCCACCCGAGGCGAGAACATCACCATCATCTTCATCAACAACGCCATCTACGGCATGACCGGCGGCCAGATGGCCCCCACCTCGCTGCCGAACCAGGTGACCCAGACGAGCCCCTACGGGCGCGACGTGTCCACAGCCGGCAACCCCATCCGCGTGAGCGAGCTTCTGAACGCGCTGGACGGCCCGGCCTACATCGAGCGCGTCTGCGTCGATACGCCGAAGAACGTGCGCAAGGCCAAAAAGGCCATCAAGAAGGCCTTCCAGAACCAGATCGACGGCGTGGGCTACTCGTTCATCGAGGTGGTCTCCACCTGTCCCACCAACTGGGGCATGACGCCGCAGGACGCTTTCGAGTGGATGCGCGTGAACATGCTGCCGTACTACCCGCTCGGGGTGGTGCGCGATGTGACCGCCGACGGCTTCGCCAATGCTGCCGAGGCGGCGAGCGCCCGCAATGCCGCCTGCCCCATCGCCCATCCCGAGGCTGTGTCAGAAGGAGGCAACTAATGGGCAAGGATCTTACCTGTGTCGTCGCCGGCTTCGGCGGCCAAGGGTCGCTGTTCGCCGGCAAGGTCATCGCCACGGCCGGCCTCATCGAGGACCGCGAGGTGTCGTGGATGCCCTCCTACGGCCCCGAGATGCGCGGCGGCACCGCCAACTGCTCGGTGACGCTGTCCGATGAGCCCATCGGCAGCCCGCTGATCACGCGCCCGCGCGCACTCATCGCCCTGAACCAGCCCTCCTTTGACAAGTTCATCGACAACGTGGAAGAGGGCGGCATCGTGGTGGTTGACACGGCCATGGTGCCGAGCCTCACCGAGCCTGAGGGCGTGACGGTCATCGGCATTCCCGCGACGAAGATGTGCGAGGAGGCCGGCCTCAAAGGCCTCGGCAACATCGTGCTCATCGGTAAGCTCTGGGCCGAGACCGGCTTTTGTTCCGAGGAGGCGCTCGACGGCGCCATCGCAAAGGTGGCCGGCAAGAAGCCTGAGAAGCTGGAGCAGAACCGCCAAGCCATCAAACTCGGCATCAACGCCTGATTTTCTGGTAACGGCTAAGTAGGCGGAGGCGCGACGGGCTCTCCCGCGCGCAGGTTGCGCAGCGAACGGAACAGCCCAGTGGGCTGTTCCGCCGAGCGAGCCATTGCTTGAGCACGGGAGAGGCCGGCGCGCCTCCGCCGGACGGCACCTGCGCGCGGGGACACCCGACCGCCTCCAGCCCTCGGGGATTGAATAAGGCACCGTCCAGTCAGGGGCGGGACAAGATAGAAGGACGAACATGGAAGAAGAGAACCTGAAAGACTTGGGCGAGCGCCTGCAGGGCCTGCGCGAGGCCTGCGACGTGTCGCGCCACACTATGGCCGAGGAGCTCGGCGTCGATATCGACACCTACCGCGGCTGGGAGGAGACCGGCGAGGACATCCCCATCTCGGCCATCTACCACATGGCCCGCAAGTTCAACGTCGACCTCACCGAGATCCTCACGGGCACCGCGCCGAAGCTGGACACCTACCACTTGGTGCGTCGCGGCGAGACCGAGGAGGTCGAGCGTTTCCCCGGGTATCACTACGAGGACATGGCCAGCCGCTACGCCCGCAAGATCATGCAGCCGCTGCTGGTCATCTTGGATCCGTGCGACGAGCCGGCCGAGCTGGTGTGCCACGACGGCCAGGAGTTCAACTACGTGCTGGAAGGGTCGCTCATTCTCACCTTCGGGGATCGCGACATCCAGCTGAACGCCGGCGACAGCATCTATTTCAACCCCACCTACCCCCACGGCCAGCGCTGCAACGGCGACGTCCCCTGCAAGTTCATCACCATCATCGCTGAGTAGTACCATCTCATTTTTGGAAGAGTAGCGAAGCGACCCGGGGTGTTCCAACCGAGCGAGTTCCGCAGCGACTGGAAATGCCCAGTGGGCATTTCCACAAAGCGAGGACTGTTTGAGCGAACTGGAATACCGCGAGGCGCTTCGCGGACAAAGCGGAATCGCGCACAAAGCGAAATAGGAGAGCAGAGAGAAGCACCACTATGGATCATGTTCTGAAGAAGTACTGCCCGAGAATTGAGTTCGATTCCTACGAGGACTTCGCCGAGAACTTCACCATCGAGGTTCCCGAGGCCTTCAACTTCGGTTTCGACGTCGTCGACGAGTGGGCCGCCGTGGAGCCCGACAAGCGGGCGCTTCTGTGGACCAACGACGCCGGCGAGGAGCGTGTGTTCACGTTCACCGACATCAAGCGCCTGTCCAACCAGGCCGCCAACGCCTTTAAGGAGCTCGGCATCGGCAAGGGCGACGTGGTCATGTGCATCCTGCGCCGCCGCTGGGAGTACTGGGTGTGCGCCGTGGCCCTCTGCAAGTTGGGCGCCACCATCATCCCCGCGTCGCTGCAGCTCACGCGCAAGGACGTGGTCTACCGTGCCAACAGCGCCGACGTGAAGGCCATCGTCGCCGTGAACGACGAGTACGTCTGCACGCAGGTGGAAGAGGCCATGCCCGATTGCCCCACGGTGCGCGAGAAGTTCATCGTGGACGGCTCCCGCGAGGGCTGGGTCGATTTCGACGAGCTCATCGCCAGCTACCCCGATACCTTCGAGCGTCCGACCGGCGAGGCGGGCGTCACCTCCAAAGACATCATGCTCATGTACTTCACGAGCGGCACGACGGGCAACCCCAAGGCCGTGGAGCACAACTTCGCCCATCCGCTCGGCCACATCATAACGGCGAAGTACTGGCAGCAGGTGCAGGAGAACAAGCTGCACATGTCGGTGACCGACTCCGGTTGGGCCAAGTTCGGCTGGGGCAAGATCTACGGCCAGTGGATCGCCGGCGCCACCATCTTCGCCTACGACATGGACAAGTTCGTGCCCACCAAGCTTCTCCAGAAGATCCAGGACTACAGGCTCACCACCTTCTGCGCGCCGCCCACCATGTACCGCTTCATGCTGCAGGAGGATGTGGCCGCCTACGATCTGTCCAGCGTGGAGAACTTCGCCACGGCCGGCGAGCCGCTGAACGCGGAGGTGACCATTCAATGGGAGCGCCTCACCGGCAAGAAGATCCGCGAGGGCTTCGGCCAGACCGAGGGCCCGGTGCTTCTGGCCACCTTCCCGTGGATCGAGCCGAGGCCCGGCTCCATGGGCAAGCCGTCGCCCCTGCTCAACGTGAAGCTGCTCGACGACGACGGCCGCGAGGTCGATGACGGCGAGGAGGGCGCCATCTGCGTGACGGGCCTGAAAGAGGCCTACCCGCCGGGGTTGTTCGTGGGCTACTACGGCAACCCGGAGCGCACGGTGGAGGCCGTGGGAGGGGAGTATTACAACCTCCACGACATGGCTTGGCGCGATTCCGACGGCTATTGCTACTTCGTGGGTCGCAACGACGATGTCATCAAGTGCTCCGGCTACCGCATCGGCCCCTTCGAGGTGGAAAGTGCGCTGGTGGAGCATCCGGCCGTGGTGGAGTGCGCTGTTACGGCGGCGCCGGATCCCATCCGCGGCAAAGTGGTGAAGGCCACCGTCGTGCTCGCGAAGGGCTACGAGGGCACCGACGCGCTCACCCGCGAGCTGCAGGACCACGTGAAGAAGACCACGGCTCCCTACAAGTATCCGCGCATCATCGAGTACGTGGACGAGC
Source organism: Adlercreutzia sp. CNCM I-6207 (assembly GCF_977072305.1). Taxonomy (NCBI): domain Bacteria; kingdom Bacillati; phylum Actinomycetota; class Coriobacteriia; order Eggerthellales; family Eggerthellaceae; genus Adlercreutzia; species Adlercreutzia sp. CNCM I-6207. Next base: position 23,237 of record NZ_CDRVLZ010000021.1, on the reverse strand, counting down.
TGCCCAAGACCATCGGCGGCAAGATCAAGCGCAAGCTCATCCGCCAGACCGACGGCATTCAGGAGTAGTTCCGTTCGCCCTGACGGGACGAACGGGAACGCCGACGCTGCGGCTCCGACAGGCACCTGGCGTTGCCCCTTGTTTTCACCTCGGCGCGTACCGAAGTACGCTTGGGTGAAAGGCGGGGCAATTCCAGGCACCTGTCGGAGCCTCGCTGATTTCCTTGGTCCAATTCCTCTCTCTTTTCTTCTCGATGGGCTAAAAACACCATTGGCGAGAATTTCGCGGTGATCGGCGTTGTCAATTGCAGCCAAGTTCAGGTATCATGCACATCGAAGCGAAACCCCAAGGGGCGATGGCGTCGCGCTTCGAATGGCGCCGCCCTTGCCCCTCGAGGTTCAGAGGTCAGCTGGGGAGGGCAGATCGCTCGCTTCGAAGGAAGGAGATGCCATAAGGGCATCTCGAGGATCCCCAACTGGAAGGAAGAGGCATGACAGAAGAAGAGAAAAAGGTGGACGGGCAGACTGCCGAGCCTGCCGCCCAGAAGAAAAAGAAGAAGTGGCCCATCGTCGTGGGCGTCGTCGTCGCTGTGCTCGTCGTGGCCGGCGCCGGCTTCTGGGTATGGCACGAGCAGCCGAGCTTCTGCAACGCCATCTGCCACACCCCGATGGACGCCTACCTGCCCACCTATGAGGCCGAGCCCGGCCAGGCCGCCACTGACGTGTGGGGCAACGAGGTCGCCAACGCCTCCGGCATGATGGCCGCTGTGCATCGCGCCCAGAACGGCACCACCTGCCTCGGTTGCCACGTGCCCACCCTGTCCGAGCAGATCGGCGAGGGCATGAGCTGGATCACCGGCAGCTACGAGGTTCTGAACACCCAGACCGGCCAGCAGGTCGTGCCCGAGAAGTCCCTGGAGGATCTCGTGGCCGCCCGCGGCATCGAGCCCGATCAGTTCTGCCTGAACGAGTCCTGCCACAACATGACTCGCGACGACCTGATCCAGGCCACCGCCGATCTGGAGCGCAACCCGCACGTGGCCCAGCACGGTGAGAACCAGTGCAGCGACTGCCACAAGGCGCATCGCGCTTCCGTGAACATGTGCTCGCAGTGCCACAACGACGCCCCCATCCCCGAGGGCTGGATCTCCGCTGCGGACAACACCGCGCTGGAGAAGGAGCTGGACAGCCTGAACAAGGCCTAAGCTTCTCGCCACGCAGAGCATCATGGGGAAGGCCGCCTTCGGGCGGCCTTCCCTTTTTGTCGGGGGTGCAATAGCGAAGTTACGATTACCCAACTCCTTAAGGTTAGCCGCCGCAACTCGCGGCGCCGAGTCTCACTATAGGTAGGACGATACGGCGCCCGCACGAGCGAGGCCGTGGTGAAAGGAGTTGGAACCCATGGAACTTGAGAAGTCCCAGACATGGAAGAACCTGGAGAGCGCGCTCTCCCAGGAGGCCGTGGCCTACTGCGAGTACACGTTCTACGGCCAGCAGGCCGCCAAGGACGGCTACAAGCAGATCTCCGACATCTTCAACGAGACCGCCGGCAACGAGCTGCACCACGCGAAGCTGCACTACAAGAAGATGCACGGCGGGAAGGTACCCGGCACGCTTGACAACCTGAAGGCCGCCGCCGCTAGCGAGGACGAGGAGGTCGGCATCTACACCGACTATGCCAAAACCGCCCGCGAGGAGGGCTTCGCCGATCTGGCCGACTTCTTCGAGGGCCTGGCCGCCATCGAGAAGAGCCACGAGAACCGCTACCAGCTGCTCATCGAGCGCATCGAGAACGACGAGGTGTTCCGCCGCAAGGAAGTGAAGGTGTGGGTGTGCACCGTGTGCGGCCACATCGAGATCGGCACCGAGCCCCCCGAGAAGTGCCCCGTCTGCGAGCACCCGCAGGGCTACTTCGAGATCAAGGCCGAGAACTTCTAAGTTCCGTTCGCCCTGACGGGACGAACGGCACTCCCGATGCTGTGGCTCCGACAGGCACCTGCCCTTCGCACTCAGCGCTTTCTCTCACGGCCCCAAGGCCGCTCGGCCGCGCTTCAAGCGAATTGCAGGCACCTGTCTGAGCCTCGCTGACTTCCTTGGGCGAACCTGTGGCCATCCCATTTTCGCCTTTTTAGAAAAAATTCAACACAACGCTTGCAACTCATCTTTCTGCGGTGTATGGTGCAACCGTCCTTTAAATGCGGTACAGAGAGGCCGACAAGGTAACCCCAATCAGCGCAGCGCCCGGAAAGCGGGAAGCAAGCGCAACGACGCAGGAAGCCTAGTCGCCAGACGGGCTTTTTCTTTTGCCCGCGCGGCGGCACGAAGCTCGCGGAAAACTCGGACGCGGGGCTTCGCGGACTCGTCTGTGCGCACTGACCTTACGAAGGGAGTGTGTATGAACGACGAGAGCATGGTCAAGTCGATCTGCATGGATGCAGACGACATCGAGCGAGCGGTGACGCGCATGGCGCACCAGATCCTCGAGGCCAACAAGGGCGCGGACAACCTCGCGCTCGTGGGCATCGTCACGCGAGGCGACCTTCTCGCGAAGATGCTCGTTCACAAGATCGAGGAGATCGAGGGGGTCAAGGTTCCCCTGGGCAAGCTGGACATTAGCTTCTATCGCGACGACTTCGCGACCCATATGTCCCCCGAGGTCCATTCCACCGACATCCCGTTTAGCATCGACGGCATGACCATCGTGCTCGTGGACGACGTGCTCTACACGGGCCGCACCATCCGCGCGGCGCTCGACGCCCTCATGGACATCGGCCGCCCCGCCGCCGTGGAGCTGGCGGTCCTCGTCGACCGCGGCCATCGCGAGCTGCCCATCCGCGCCGACTTCGTGGGCAAGAACGTCCCCTCGTCCTCCAGCGAGAACGTGCGTTTGTTCTTGGAGGAAGTCGACGGCATCTCGGCCGTGGAGATTCTGGACATCGAGCCGGGCAAGCGCGCAGGCGCCGCGGCCCTGACGAAAAAGGAAGGTGAGTAGGTCCATGGCCTTCGATCACAAGCACCTCATCGACATCACGGAGTACTCCGCCGATGACATCATGACCATCCTGGAGACGGCCAAGACCTTCAAGCAGGTCAACGAGCGCCGCATCAAGAAGGTGCCGACGCTGAAGGGCTTCACCGTCGTGAACATGTTCAACGAGCCCTCCACCCGCACCCGCTCCTCCTTCGAGATCGCCGAGAAGCGCCTTTCCGCCGACTCTCTGAACTTCGGCGGTTCCTCCACGGCCACGGTGAAGGGCGAGAGCCTCGTGGACACCGTGAAGACGCTCTGCTCCTACAAGATCGACTGCATCGTGGTGCGCGACCGCTGGGCCGGCGTGCCCCGCAAGATCGCGGATGTGTCCGGCGTGTCGGTCATCGACGCCGGCGACGGCAAGCACCAGCATCCCACCCAGGCGCTGCTCGATCTGTACTCCATCTGGGAGGAGAAGGGCTCCTTCGACAACCTGCACGTGGGCGTGGTGGGCGACATCTCGCACTCCCGCGTGTGCGGCTCGCTCATTCCGGCCCTGAAGATCATGGGCTGCGAGGTGACGGTCATCGCACCGCCGACGCTGCTGCCCGCGCGCCCCGACATCCTGGGCGCCGACCATGTGACGAGCAACCTGAACGAGGCGCTGCCCGAGCTGGACGTGGTGTACATGCTGCGCATCCAGCGCGAGCGCTTCGAGGGCGCGCCGTATCCGAACCTGCGCGAGTACAACCTGCTCTACGGCCTCACCGAGGAGCGCGACCGTCTTTTGAAGCCCGACGCGTGCGTGTGCCACCCGGGCCCCATCAACCGCGGCGTGGAGCTGGACAGCTTCATGGCCGACCATCCCAAGCGCTCCATCATCCTCGACCAAGTTTACGCCGGCGTGCTCGTGCGCATGGCCGCCCTGTACCTGCTCCTAGGAGGTAGCAACGATGGCATTGATGCTTAAGAACGCCCGTCTGATCGACCCCCAGATCGGCCTGGACGAAGTGGCCGACATCCTCATCCGCGACGGCAAGATCGTGGAGGTGGGCCACGACCTCACCATGGAGAAGGGCGTCGAGCGCGACCTGTCTGGCAAGATCGTCACCCCCGGCCTGGTGGACATGCACGTGCACTTCCGCGATCCGGGCCAGGAGCAGAAGGAGGACATCGCCTCCGGCTCCCGTGCGGCGGCCCACGGCGGCTTCACCGCGGTGTGCACCATGCCGAACACGAGCCCGGTGGTCGACGACGCCGTGGCCGTGGAATATGTGAAGGCCCGTGCCGCGGCCGTGGGGAAGTGCCGCGTCGTGGTGGCCGGCGCCTGCTCCAAGGATCTGAAGGGCGAGGTGCTCTCCGACATGGGCGACATGTACGCCCACGGCGCGCCGGTGTTCACCGACGACGGCCATGGCATCCAGGACGCCGGCATGATGCGTCGCGTCATGGACTACGCCAACCAGTTCGACACCGTCATCATGGCCCACTGCCAGGATGACTCGCTGGTGGCCGACGGCCAGGTGAACGAGGGCGTAGCCTCGACGCGCCTAGGCATGGTGGGCTGGCCGGCCGAGGGCGAGGAGCTGGAAATCGCCCGCGACATCGCGCTCTGCCGCCTGACCGGGTGCCCTCTGCACATCCAGCACATCACCACCAAGCGCGGGCTCGATCTGGTGGCCGCCGCCAAGGCCGAGGGCCTGCCGGTGACCTGTGAGGTGACGCCGCACCACATGTTCCTCACCGAGGACGCCATCACCGCCGAGTACCAGACCGCGCTGAAGGTGAACCCTCCGCTGCGCACCGCCGAGGATGCCGCCGCGCTCATCGAGGGCCTCGCGAACGGCACCATCGACGCCATCGTCACCGATCATGCGCCCCACACCGACTGGGAGAAGGACCGCGAGTTCGAGCTGGCGCCCTTCGGCATGACCGGGCTTGAGACCTCGCTCTCCCTCGTGCTCACGCACCTCGTGCGCGCCGGCGTCATCGACTACGGCCGCATGATTCAGGCCATGGCCGTCGCTCCGCGCGAGATCCTGCGCCAGGAGCCGGTGAAGATCGAGGCCGGCAGCGTGGCCGACCTCACGGTCATCGACCCGGAGGCCGCCTGGACCGTGGAAGTGGGCGACTTCTACTCCAAGGCCAACAACTCCGGCTTCATCGGAGCCGAGCTTACGGGCCGCGCCACCGACGTCTACGTCGGCGGCTACGCCACCATGGAGGACGGCAAGATCGTCGAGTAGGCGACTGCCGACAACCAATGTCTTGCCTGGAAGGGGCCGTCTTCGGACGGTCCCTTCTCGTTTTCCCGCCTCAAGGGTGTTTTACGGGAAAGCGTCGGCTGGGCAACAGGCGAGGGGTAGACGCGGGAGTGGGGGAGCTCCTGCCTAGAATGAGGCTACGCCGGTTGTGGATGTTTCCCGAAGGACTTGCATAAAAGTAAGCCAGTGATAACATTTGGCGCCATAAGTTCGCTGAAACTAACTGATTGCTCAGCTTTAGGAAAGGATGTGCTCATGCCCCCGATTTCCCGCCGCACCTTCGCAGCCTTCCTCGCTACCGCTGCCTTGACCCCTGTGCTCGGCGGCTGCTCCTCTTCTGCCGGCTCCTCTGCGGAAGGGGAGGGCACCGCGACGACCGATGCCGGCGCTTCTAACGCCGATGCCGCCGCAAGCGCTGCCACCCGCACCGTGGACACCGACAAGGGCCCGGTGGAGATTCCGACCAACCCCCAGACCATCGTCAGCGACTACTACCTCGGCGAGTTCCTGGCCGTGGACGTGAAGCCGGTCATCGCGAGCCCCTATGCCTTGAACAACCCCTTCCTCGCCGGGCTGTGCGACGGCATTGAGGCGCTGAACACCACCTCGGCCGAGACCTCGCTCGAGATGATCGCCGAGAAGCAGCCGGATCTCATCGTCACCATCACCGAGGCCGACTACGACAAGTACGCCAAGATCGCGCCGACGGTCTACATCGCCGATGGCACGCGCTCCGACGAGGATCTGTTCCGCTACATCGCCGATTTGGTGGGCAAAAAGGATGCCGCCGAGGCGTACATCGCTGAGTTCAACGACAAGGTGGCCACGGTGAAGGACGAGATCGTGGGCATCGTGGGCGACCGCACCGTGTCCATCCTGGAGGTGTGGCCCCAGGAGATCTACACCATGGGCAGCCACTTCGCCCGTGGCGGCTCCATTCTTTACGATATGTGGGGGCTGAAGGCACCCGAGGCCATCCAGGGCCCCATGGTAGAGGGCGACGAGGCCTACAAGGTGATCTCCGTGGAGGCGCTGCCCGACTACGCCGGCGACTTCATCTGCTACGGCGTGCTGGACGGCGCGGACTCGGCCTATGTGGACGACTCGCAGCTGTGGAAGAACCTGCCCGCCGTCAAGGCCGGTCGCCTCATGCCCTACGAGCAGGTGGCCTTCATGCACCGCGACCCCATCACGCTCACCAACCAGCTCGAGGCCTTCACCGACTTCTTCCGTGCCCATGCGGATGCGGCGGCCTAGCAGGGACGCTTCGTGTCGCGCCTCAGGACATCGATCTTCCTGATCGGGGGAGTCGTCGCGGTCGCGCTGGCCGCGGGGCTCTCCCTGTTCTTCGGCAGCACCCCCATCCCGCCCGACCAGGTGCTGGGGGCGCTCTTCTCGCCGGACATGGCGAACCAGGAGCACGTGGCCATCCTGGAGCTGCGCGGGCCCCGTACGGTGGGCTGCATCCTCGTGGGGGCGGCCTTCGCCGTGGCCGGCGCCATCATGCAGGGCGTGACCCGCAACCCCTTGGCCGACTCGGGGCTTCTCGGCATCAACGCCGGGGCCGCCTTCGCGCTGGCGCTGTGCCTGGCGCTGCTGCCGGGTATGAGCTTCGCTGGGGTGGTGGGGTGCTCGTTTGTAGGCGCCGCCTTCGCCCTGGCCGTGGTCTTCGGGGCCGTGAGCTTCCGCCGGCGCAACGTGGATCCCGTCCTGCTGGTGCTGGCGGGCTGCGCCGTGGGGCTCTTCCTCACGGCGCTCGCCCAGGGCGTGGCCATCTTCTTCAACATCGGTTACTCGCTCACTTTCTGGACCGCCGGCGGCGTAGCCGGCATCCGCGCCGATACGCTAGCCATGACGGCGCCGTTCATATTGGCGGCGCTTGTGGCCTCTTGGGTGCTGGCGCGGCGCGTGACGGTGCTCTCGCTGGGCGAGGAGGCCGCCTCGGGGCTCGGCGTGAACGTGGGGAAATCCCGCACGCTGTGTCTGCTCGTGGTGCTCGTTCTGGCGGGGGCGGCCGTGGCCCTGGCCGGCCCGGTGGCCTTCGTGGGCCTCATGGTGCCGCACATGGTGCGCCGCTTCGTGGGATCGGACTACCGGGCCGTCATCCCCGCCTCCATGGTGGGCGGGGCGCTGTTCATGCTTCTGGCCGACGTGCTCGCCCGCACGCTCATGGCGCCGAGCGAAATTCCCATCGGCGTCATCTTCGCCATCGTCGGCGTGCCGTTCTTCATCTGGTGCGCGCGGAGGGAGGCGACCGGCCTTGACTGAGCGAAAGAAACGGCTGCGCACGGGCGCGGTGCTGGCGATCCTCGCCGTGTTGGCGCTTTTGGCCCTGTGGTGCGACATCAACGCCGGCTACCGCAGTATTTCCTTGGAAGAGCTGGGGCAGATCCTTTCCGGCACGGCGAGCCGGAGCCTCACCTACACGCTGGTGGACTTGCGGCTGCCCCGGGTGCTCACCTCGCTTCTGGTGGGCGTGGGACTGTCGCTTTCCGGGTGCCTTCTGCAGGGCGTCTCCCGCAACGACATGGCCGACCCGGGCGTGCTCGGCATCAATGCCGGCGCGGGGCTGCTCGTGGCCGCCTTCGTCGTCTTCGTGCCCGCGGGGCTTGTTCCCTCCGCTGTGGCCCTGCCCCTGCTCGCCTTCGCGGGCTCGGCGGCGGTGGCCTTCCTCGGCTGGAGGCTGTCGGTGGTGCGCGGCGCCTCCAGCCCGCGCCGGCTGCTGCTCATCGGCGTCGCTTTGGCCACGGGGCTTTCCAGCGCGACGTCGCTGCTCATGCTGCGCATGTCCGACGGCGACTACGCCTTCGTGCAGAACTGGATCGCCGGCAGCATCTGGGGTGCCAGTTGGGAGAATGTGGCCATCCTCGCCGTGGGGCTGGCACTGCTCACGGCCGGCGCCCTCTACGCCTCGCGCACACTGAACGTGCTGGGGCTCGGCGAGGCGGCGGCCATGGGACTCGGCGTGAACGTGCCTCGGGCCCGTGCTGCCCTCACCGCCGTGGCCGTGGGGGCCTCGGGGCTCGCTTGCGCCGTGGGCGGCGGCCTCACCTTCGTGGGGCTCGTGTGCCCGCACATGGCGCGGCGCCTCGTGGGGCCGAACTTCCGGGCGCTCGTGCCGGCGTGCGTGCTCGTGGGCGCCGTTCTCATGCTTCTGGCCGACATCATCTCACGCACGCTGCTTGCTCCCAACGAGATTCCCGTCGGCATCGTGGCGGCCGTCATCGGCGCGCCCTATTTCCTGTACCTTTTGGCGAGATCCTAGGAGAAGGTGACGCTTGTGAAGAAGCCGAACGCAGCGGATTTCCTCGATTCCTTCCGCGAAGGCGCTCCTGAAGCGCCTGAAGTCGTCGATGAGCCTCTGTTCTGCGAGACCTGCGACCGCACCTGCGAGAAATTCGCCGACGCGGCCCTGCGCGGCGAGGCCGTGTCGGTGGGCTACGGCGACCGCGTCATCATAGAGCCCATGGACGTGGCCGTGCCCGCCGGCGAGATCACCTCCATCATCGGGCCGAACGGCTGCGGGAAGTCCACGCTTTTGAAGGCGCTCTCGCGCACCATGCCCCTGCGCGGCGGCGCGGTGTACCTGGACGGACGCGCCATCGCCGAGATGCCCACGGCCGAGGTGGCCCGCCGGATGGCGCTGCTGCCCCAGTCGCCCCAGGCGCCGGCGGGGCTCACTGTGGGCGAGCTGGTGGCGCTGGGCCGCTATCCGCACCAGAAGGGCTTCGGGCGCCTGACCGACGACGATAAGCGCATCATCGACTGGGCCCTTTCCATCACGCATCTGGGCGACTTCGCCGCGCGCCCCATCGACGCCCTTTCCGGCGGCCAGCGCCAGCGCGCCTGGATCGCCATGGCGCTCGCCCAGGACACGGGCCTCATCCTTCTGGACGAGCCCACCACCTACCTGGACATGGCCCACCAACTGGAGGTGCTGGAGCTTCTGCAGACGCTCAACCGCGACCAGGGCAAGACCATCGCGCTCGTCATCCACGAGCTGAACCTGGCCGCCCGCTTCTCCGACTGGATGATCGCCCTGAAATCCGGCGCCATCCGCGGCGCGGGCACGCCGGCCGAGGTGATGACCCCGGCCCTCCTGCGCGAGGTCTTCGGCCTGGACGCCCTCATCGCCCCCGACCCCTGGACTGCACGCCCCAGCCTCGTGAGCTACCGCCTGGCAGGGGAGGAATAAACCGTTGGATGCTCTGGAGCTTCGGGCGAACTTTCCGGCGTGCTCTCTATGCGTGTCCTAGGCGAACGCGAGAACCTTCTTCTCCTCGGCGCATTGCACCAGGTAGAGGTTTATCAGGTTCTGGTAAGGGATGCCCGTGCGGGCGGCCTCTTCCTTGAAGTAGTCGATGGCTTCCACGTCGATGCGCATGGTGACGGGACGGCACAGCCTCTTCGCGTAGGGGTTGGGCTTAGAATTGGTGAAATCGTACTCAGCTCTCATGGCAATACCTCCAGTAAGCTCGTTCCTTTTTGCAGCTTACCGCCCGTCTTCGTTCTGTTCGCTTGAATTCAACGCGGCGCATACGAGGTCATAAGTCGAGGGAGACAGCTGTCCGAGCGGCTCGTCCCTCAAAAGCTTGTCGCGTCGTACCTCCACAAGGGGCTCGATTTGCGCCCAGGAGGGCCGACGAAGTCCGCAGGATTCCCAGTCGGAGATCTCGACGAAAGAGGACGGCTCATAGTTTGCTGACGCCGTTATCTTCGCGGTAATGACGCTCGCCTTCCCAGAGGCGTCCAAGATGACAACGGGCCGCACCTTGCCCACGCCCTCGTGGTCGGCGAACTCAACGTAGGCGAGCCAGATGTCGCGCGGTGCGGGATCACACGAGGTCATCGTAGAGCCCCTCGTCCTCGGGGGCGTCCATCCAGGCTGGAAGGACGGTGATGCCTGTGGCGGGATTCGGCCGCAGCGTCTCCCGGCCGCTCAGGGCGGGGGAGGGCTCAGGGCGCAGATCGAAGGGGAGGCCGCCCACCTCGACGGACTTGCGCATGAAGAGGTTGAAGGCCTCGCTCAGGGAGAGGCCCCATCGGTCGTAGACGCGCCGGGTCTGTCGCTTCAGCTCGTCGCTCGTGCGAAACTTGATCTCGGCATCCTTCGTTGCAGTTGGCATGGTGCACCTCCTTGTTGTGGCCCTAATGTTACCACAAAAGGGTATTCATCTGAAACAGCGGCAGTGGGCGATGCTTTACTGTCAGCATTGGCTCGCCACATATCCCGCCCGCGAAAAAATGCTGGTGGCGTCGCCAAGCTGTGCTAAACTTGCCGACATGCTGTTAACGAAGCGCACATATACGTACCTGGGGGGGGGTCTCTCCGCTAAGTCGGCCCGAGCCCTCGTTTAAGCTGGCATGCGCTATCGGCATTGTTGCCGCAGCGGTGTCTTTCTATTTTGCTGCCGTCGCCTTCGAGAAAGAATTCCCTGTTCTTGGTTGCCTCTTCTGGGGTATCACGGTTTGTGCGCTCTTGGCGCTTGAAATCGCGCTAATTTACCGCTTTGCCAAAAGCGGATCACGTTGGTTGTTTCTCTGGATAGTGTTCGGATGCGTTTTCAACAGCGCAGCCCCGTTTTGCTCGGTGTATGTTGGCGAGCGACTTGGCTCTCAGTTGATAGCAGGCGATTTGCCCTCCTATGTTCTGTCTTGCATGTATTCGTATACATGCATATTTGCATTTGTTTCCGTCGTCGCTAGGATGTCGAGGGAAAAGCGCTATCCGGCGCTTCGGCGCGGACGTCTCTTTTCGAGCGTCTTCCTCGCGCTTGTGTTTGCGGTTACGTACCTTGTTGACTTTTTTCTCCCAGCGTTGCCGGAGGTAGCGCAGTTCGCCGATCTCTTGTCGCAGATTTGCAAAGTCGCCGCATTCTCCAGTGTCTCGTTGGGGCTTGCCCAGGCCTTTGCGGACACGTCCCTTTTCAAGGCAGAAGAAGAAGGCGAGAGGAGGATGCCAGCAATGAAGCCTGAAGTTCAAATCGAAACCTCGATCAAAATCGCCGAATTGGGCGACTTCGGTGCTCCCGGGGTTCGAGTCGAAGAGGTAATTTGCATCGGCTCTAGCGACAACAGTGAACAGGATGCGAACGTTCGGGTCAAAGAGATCGTAGAAACATCGATAGAAAGGTAGGCAAGCATGTTCTGTCCGAAGTGCGGAAGTGAGATCGCGGAGGGGGCGGCCTTCTGCGGGAAGTGCGGGGCGCCGGTGGGCGCCCAGGTGGGCGGTGCGGCCCCGACCAAAAACGCGCAGGGCGCGGCAGGCGCTGCCGTCGGCGGGGCTCCGGCACCCAAGAAGAACGGCGCGAAGATAGGGGCCGTCGCGGCTGTTGTCGTGGTTTTGGTGGTGCTCGTCGCCGGGTTCGCGACGAACTGGTTTGGGCTTGCCGGCGTGCAGCCCAAGGAGGCGGTGGAGGTTCCCGCCTCGAGTCAGAATACGGAAGGCCAACAGGGCGCAGATGCGACTGTCCAAGGCGCGGCCGAGCAGCAGGGCGACGCAGCCGCCGGGGATGCCCAGGGCGGCTCCCAGGGTGCGGCCGGCGCCGCGGTGAAGTCGGCGGTGGAGGCCTACACGTGGGACGAGCTGTCGCAGATCTCGGCGGAGATCGGCGCGGCCGGCGACGAGGCGGCCGCCATCGAGGTGGCCAAAAAGTACAACCTGTGCACACCCGAGGGGAAGCTGGACGGCACCCAGGTGAAGTCGGTCACGCTGGCCGACGGCACCCAGACCACCGTGCAGATCGTCGGCTTCGCCCACGACGACAAGACCTCCGGCGGAAAGGCCGGCATCACGTTCATCTTCGGCGACTGCGTGGGTGAGGCGCCCATGAATCCGACTGACACCAACGCCGGCGGCTGGGAGGCCTCGCAGATGCGCGGCTACCTGAACTCTGACGTCATGACCCTGCTGCCTGAAGACCTGAAGTCTGCCATCGTGCCGGTGGACAAGCTCACCAACAACGTAGGCAAAACCCAGGATATTTCTGCCGTGACGGCTACCTCTGACTCGCTGTGGCTGTTTTCCCTTGCCGAGCTGGCTGGACCTATCTCTGCGGCTGAGCTGCTTGGAGGTAGCTACGGATGGGCCGCCGATATTTTCAACGCCGAGGGCTCCCGCTACCAGCTCTTCAGTGATACCGGCGTGATTTGGAATAATGAAAACTCCACACTTGTTAAAAACCTCCAAGGATCGCCAGACAGCTGGTGGGGGCGTTCTCCGTATCCGGACAGTTCGGGCGACTTCCAGTACGTGCTCTCCGATGGCGGCCCCTACGGCGGCTACGGCACTCACTACTCCTACGGTGTTGTTCCTGGCTTCTGCATATAAGCCAGCCAAACACCTAGATCCTCATACCCATGTGGCATGAGGGGGGGTGGAAGGGGCTTCCTAATGAGCAGCTCGTCACCGTCGAAGTGTCGGCATGCGGCGGTGTGTTTCGGGGAGAAAGGATTCGCATGGGATTTCTGGACAACGTGACTTCGGCGGTTAACCGGGGAACGGCGGCCGCGGGGCGCGGCGCCGACAAGATCAAATTGAATGCGCGCATCGGCGAGTTGAACCGCCAACGGCAGGGACTGGCCGCCCAGCTGGGGGCGAGCCTGTATGAGGCCACCCGCGGCGATGCCGCGCTCGTTTCCGGGCGCGAGGCGCTCTACGACGGCATCGCCCGCATCGACGCCGAGCGGGAGCAGTGCCAGCGGCAGATAGCCGCTATCGACGAGCAGGCTGCGGCCGCCGCGACGGCCGCAGCCGGGTTCACCTGCGCGGTGTGAGGGGCGCACATGACTGGCGCCGACCTGTTCTGCTCCGGCTGCGGCACGCCGGCAGAGAGGGCCCGGGCCCAGGCTGCCCCGGTGTCGTCCGCGCCCTCGGGCCCTGTGTGCGCCTCCTGCGGGGCGCCGCTCGGGGAGGGCGACCTGTTCTGCATGAGCTGCGGCGCAAAGGTGGTTCCCGCAACCATCGCTGATGCGGGGATCGGCGATGCCGAACTGGTCGAGAACGCCGGCATCGGCGAGTCCGAGCTGGCGGAGGTGGACGGTGGCGGCAACGGGGCCGTGACGCCTGGCGGCGAGGGCGCCCCGAGGGGAGAGGAGTAGCCATGTTCTGTCCCAAGTGCGGAAACCAGCTGCCCGATGGCAGCGCCTTCTGCGGCAAGTGCGGCGCCAAGCTGGGCACTTCCAAGGGCGTCACTCCTGCTGTGGGCGTTGCAGGCTCGGCGCCTTCCACACCCACTGCTCCCAATGCAGCCTCGTCGCGCTCGGCGGCGTCTGCCGTAGCATCCACCAAGATATCACCTCTGGCGATGGCGGCTGCGGTGCTTGCGGCCGTTGCCGTCGTCCTCTCGCTGCTGCCGTGGCTCGAAGTCGACCCCATGGTGTCGGCCGCCTCGGGCTACGCGGGCGGCTTCGCGTCCCTGCTGGGAGCTGATGAGGGCTCCTTCTCTTTTGACGAGTCCTACGCCGTGTGGGCGCTTCCCTCCTTCGCCGGGGCGTTCGGCGACTACGCCTCGCTCTACGGGACGCTAGGCGGTGAGGGCGCCGACTCGGCTTCGGCGTTGGTGGGCGGCGCGGCCTGGGGCTGCCTGCTGCTGTGGCTCGCGGGCGTTGTCCTCCTCGTGCTGGGCGCGGTCGGGCTCGCTAAGTCCGGCCGAAGGGGCGCTCTTGTGGCCGGGGGAATAGTCATGGCTGTCTGCGTCGCAGTGTTCTGCGGGCTGTCGGGGCTCCTCGACGGCATCGCCACGGCCACGGCGTTCCCCATGGCGTGTCTGGTGGTCTCCATCGCCGCTGCCGTGTGCGCCCTTGCGGCGAGGAAGGGTTAGGAGGTTCCCCCATGTTCTGTACCAAATGCGGCAACGAAATGCCAGATGGTTCCAAGTTCTGCACGAAGTGCGGGGCGCCGATGGGAAAAGAAGTGGCGTCGGGCGCACAGGCTGCGCGCGGCGCTTCTGAGGTTCCCGCGGAAAGCGCCGCCCCATCCGGGAGAGATGGCAAGGCCGCAGCCGTTTCGCCTTCGGTCCCTTCCAAGAAGAAGCGCACAGGTCTTGTCGTCGGCGTGGCCGTGGTGGCGCTGGCGGCGGTGGGCGTCGCGGTGGCGAACCCGTTCGCGGCGCCCGCCCCCGAGCCGAAATCGGCCCCCGTGGAGGCACCGGCGCCGGAGCCCGAGGCCGCGCCCGAGCCGGAGGCGTCCGCCGAGCCCGAGCCCGCGGCCCCGGCTCTTCCCGAGGCCTGGTTCGCGGGCTATGGGGGCGAAGGCTATTCCATCGTCGACGAAAACGGGACACTGACGCAGCTCTCCAACCCTGACGCCGTCCTCGAGACGCCTTTCTCCGACGGCTTCTCGCTGGGCTTTTGGGAGACGAGCGAGTACGACGCCGAGTGGGACCAGGTGCACGACGAACAGACCCACTACGCGCTCTTCGACAGTGCGGGCAACGCGAAGGTGGACCTCGACCCGCTTCTGACCGAGCTGGGCGTGACGGGCCGTTCGAGGTTCGGCGGCAGCAGCTGCGCCTACTCCGACGGGCGCCTGATCGTGCCCGTCCTTCCTCTCGAGGAGGGCCAAGAGGGCGTCTGCCTGGTGCTGGACGAGCGGGGAGAACTCGTGTTCACCTTCGGACGTGCCGCCGAGGGGCCCCTGTCGTCCTATCCGAGCGACGACGCCTACCACGACGGGGTGATCAACGTGCAGGCGGCCCCCTCGGACACCTACCTTCTGGATGTGGACGGCAATGTGCTCGTGTCGTGGAAGCAGGCGGGCGGCCAGCCCCTCTCCCTGGGCTACGGGTACTACCAGAAGGCCGACGACGATGGGAAGGTGTACGGCTACGACGGCACTCCGCTGTTCGACGCGGCCAGCGTGAACGGGGACGATGTCGTCGGGGGCCGTCTATACTACGAACAGCCCCGAGGATCGGGGATCGTGGCTGTGCAGGCCGAGCGCGAGAACCCCTACGGCGGCGCCAACAAGAACCTTGCGGGCCTATACTCGGTGGGTTCCGGGAAGTGGCTCGTGCCGCTCGGCGAGGAGCTGGACGCCTTCGGCGACGCCAACGACGGCATGCTGTGGGTTCGCACGGCCCAGACGGCGGGGGAGGGCGCCGATGCCGCCGGCGGGGCTGCGGCGGCGTCTGGCGGCGCAGCGGGTGGCGCCCATTCGGGCTCCGGCTCTCTGCGCTCGGCCATCATGGACGCCGAGGGCGACGTGGTCTTCGACGCCTCCATGGCCGATGCGACCCTCGGCATCCCCGAGGACTTCTGCGCCCAGTACCTGCACGACGGGTGGTGGGGCATTCGCAGCGACGGATCATCCGAGCCCTATGCCCTCATCTGCATCCAGGACGGCACGTTCCTCGGCGCCATCGATGCGCCGCCGAAGCTAGCTGCTGCCTACCCCAACTCGGGCACCTACCGGCTGTAGAGCTCGTAAGGGATGCGGTAGCCGCACAGCCGGAGTACGGGAGTCGTGCAGACGCGACGCCTGCTTCCTGCTAATTCTCCGCGAAGGGCCGCATGTAGCGGCCCTTCGTTTATAATCGGGGAAACGACATGAGGGAGAAAGGCCGCGGCATGACGGGCACCTACGAGAACGGTATCTATCGCGAGGGCGACGTGCGCCTGTCCGACCTTTCCGGCCGCCGCCGGCTGCCCATCGGGCGCGACGGGTTCGCCGCGGCGGTGCAGGAGTCGGTCATCATCGACAAATCGCTGCTCATCGCCGATGTGCTCGACAGCTCCGCCGCCGTCACCCTGTTCTGCCGCCCGCGCCGCTTCGGCAAGTCGCTGAACATGACCATGCTCAAGGCCTTCTTCGAGATCCCCCCGGCGAGCGACCCGAACGCCGAGGACGCGGCCTACCTCTTCGAGGGCCTTTCCATTTGGGACGCCGGCGGCGGCCGCTACCGCGAGTACCAGGGTGCCTATCCCGTCATATACATCAGCTTCAACCCGGTGAAGAAGCAGCGCTGGGAAGATGCTAAGAGTGCTCTGCGCCAATTGATCGTATGGGAATACATCCGCCATGGGTATCTGTCCGACAGCTCTGAGCTGAACGAACAAGAGCGCGCGTACTTCGATCGCGTTGCGGGATGGAAGGCAACGGACGGAGACATCGAGTCTTCTCTTATCAACCTCACTCGCTTGCTTTTCAAGCACCACGGGCGGCGCACCGTCGTCCTCATCGACGAGTACGATGCGCCGGTCATGGCGGCTCGGGACAACGGGTACTACGACGAGATGGTCTCGTTTCTCAAGGGCTGGCTCACGGCGGCCCTGAAGGACGGCGGCCAGGCCCTGGCGTTCGCGTGCCTCACGGGCGTGCAGCGCATCTCGAAGGAGTCCGTCTTCTCCGATTTGAACAACCTGGTGGTGAACACTTCCCTCAACACCAAGTACGACGAGCGCTACGGCTTCACGGAAGACGAGGTGCGCGCGCTCGCCAACTACCTGGGCCAGGCCGCCCACTTCCCCGAGATGCGCCAATGGTACGACGGCTACCGCTTCGGCTCGGTGGACGTGTACAACCCCTGGAGCGTGCTCAACTACTTCGACAACGATTGCGAGTGTGCGCCCTACTGGGGCAACACGTCTTCCAACGCCCCCATCGCGGCCATGGTGCGTGGGGGAGACGCGCGCCTGATGAGGAAGGTGTACGGGCTGCTTGAGACGGGCGGCTCCGTGGAGGCCGCGCTCGATCTGTCGGTGGTGTTCGGCGACTTGGACGCCAAGCCCGAGGCCCTGTGGTCCCTTCTGTACCTCGCCGGCTATCTGACCACTGACGATACGGAGCAGCCCAACTCCAAGGACGTCGTGCGGCGACTGCGCATCCCCAATTTGGAGATCGCGTCGCTGTACCGCAGCGAGATCATCGACCGTTTCGCGCAGATCGCCGGCGGTCGCGACTGCCTGATCGACTTGCACCGCGCGCTGGTCGACGGGGACGCCGATGCCTTCGCCGAGGAGCTGGAGGGCGTGCTGCTGAACTCGGCGAGCTTCTACGACCTGGCGAGCGAGAACAGCTACCACATGCTTTTGGTGGGGCTTTTGTTCGGGGTACCCGGCTACGGGAACCCTGTCTCGAACCGCGAGGCGGGGCGCGGTCGCTTCGACATCCGCCTCGTTCCCGAGCGGGCGGGACTGCCGACGGTCACCCTGGAGCTGAAGTTCGAGCGCGGGGCCGACACGGGGCGCCTGGAGGCGCTGGCCGCCGAGGCTCTGGCCCAGATAGAGGCGCGGGCCTACGATGCGGGCGCGACCGAGAGCGGTGCGGGCAGCCTGCGCTATGGCATCGCCTTCTCCGGGAAATCTCTGGCCGTTGCTGCCGATCGCAGGCCTTCATAGTCAGGACGCTTAGGAGTCCTCGCGGTGCCATTCGGCTGTCGTCTTCGGCCGCTTATTTTTGTGCAGATGCATATCTAGCACAGTGTCGTATGCTCAAAAACGACCTTTAACGGACGGTACGGAGAGACCGGCAAGGTGCGACCGAGAACTTCATCTTGTGTGCCCGAGGGCGCTCCCGACATTGGCGGGGGCGCCCTTTTTCGCGCAAGGGGAGGGTCGCGGAAAGGACGGAACCTTTGAGCAAGATTGCGGAAAAGATGCGGGCGGCCACCTCGAAGCCGGCGGGGGCGCCGGCGCTGCTCGTGCTGGAGGACGGCGCGGTGTTCGCCGGCACCTCCTGCGGCGCGCCCGGCGAGGCCGCAGGCGAGATATGCTTCAATACCTCCATGGAGGGCTACCTGGAAATCGTCACCGACCCCTCCTATGCGGGGCAGATCGTGGTGCTGACCTACCCGCAGGTGGGCAACTACGGCGTGAACGCCGACGACGCCCAGGCGGAGAGGCCGGCCCTGCGGGCGCTCGTGGTGCGCGACCTGTGCCCCACGCCCTCCAGCTGGCGCAGCCAGGAGAGCCTCGGCGATTATCTGGCGCGCGAGGGGGTCGTGGCCATCGAGGGCATCGACACCCGTGCGCTTGTGCGCCACATCCGCGACCATGGCGCCCAGCGGGCCGTCGTTTCCACCACGGACGCGGATGTCGCCTCGCTGCTCGAGAAGGTACGCCGAAGCCCGTCGCTAGTAGGCGTGAACCTGGCCGCCGACGTGTCCTGCGACGGCGCCTACTCCTACACCGCCGCGAACCTGCCCGCTTCCCATGGCTTCGCCCTGGCCGCCCCGGCCGAGCCCCGCTTCAAGGTGGTCGTCTACCACTGCGGCGTGAAGCGCTCCATCTTAGACGGTCTGGTGGCGAGTGGCTGCGAGCTCACCGTCGTGCCCTGGGACACGCTGGCAGAAGACGTGCTCGCCATGAGCCCCGACGGCGTGTTCCTCTCCAACGGCCCGGGCGACCCGGAGGCGGTGGAGGAGACCTACCGCCAGGCGGAGAAGCTGCTGGGGAAGGTGCCGCTGTTCGGCATCTGTCTGGGCCACCAGATGATGGCCAAGGCCGCGGGCGCGGAAATCGACAAGCTGAAGTTCGGCCATCACGGCGGCAACCACCCGGTGCAGAACCTGCTGACCGGCCGCGTGGAAGTGACGGCCCAGAACCACGGCTTCTGCCCGCGCTTCCAGAGCCTGGGCGCGCTGGTGCCCGAGCTCTCCGGAGGTGCGACCGAGCACGTGGAAGACCTGCGGGAATGGGGCCGGCGCGGTATCGCCCCCGTCGTGGCCAACGAGCGCTTCGGGCGCATCCGGCTCACCCACGTGAACCTCGACGACGGCACCGCCGAGGGCTTCGCCTTCCTCGACGTGCCGGCCTTCAGCGTGCAGTACCACCCGGAGGCGGCCCCCGGGCCCACCGACGCCCACTACCTGTTCACCGCCTTCGCGCGCCTCATGGAGGGCCGCGAGGACTACCTGGACATCGACATCGCGACCGACCGCCTGTCCGGTTGGAAGTTCGGAGCTGACACGGAAGGGGAGGTGGCGTAAATGCCCAAGCGCGAGGACATCAAGAGCATTCTCGTTATCGGGAGCGGCCCCATCGTCATCGGCCAGGCCTGCGAGTTCGACTACTCCGGCGCCCAGGCCTGCAAGGTGCTGCGAGAGGAGGGCTACCGGGTCATCCTCGTGAACTCGAACCCGGCCACCATCATGACCGACCCGGAGCTGGCCGACGCCACCTACGTGGAGCCCATCACGCCGGCCTTCGTGGAAAAGGTCATCGCGAAGGAGCGGCCCGATGCGTGCCTGCCCACCCTCGGCGGCCAGACGGGCCTGAACACGGCCGTGGAACTGGCCAAAGCCGGCGTGCTCGAACGCTATGGCGTGGAGCTCATCGGCTGCGATGTGGACGTCATCGAGCGCGGCGAGGACCGCAAACTCTTCAATGAGTGCATGGCCGACCTCGGCATCGAGGTCTCGCGGGCCGGCTACGCCTACTCCGTGGAAGACGCCCTGCGCATCGCCGGCGAGCTCGGGTTCCCCGTGGTGCTGCGCCCGTCGTTCACCATGGGCGGCGCCGGCGGCGGCATCGCGCGCGACGAGGACGAGCTTGTCCGCATCGTCTCCCAGGGTCTGGAGCTCTCGCCGGCCGGCGAGGTGCTCGTGGAGGAGTCCATCGAGGGCTGGAAGGAATACGAGATGGAGGTCATGCGCGATGCGGCCGGCAACGGCATCATTGTGTGCTCCATCGAGAACCTGGATTCCATGGGCGTGCACACCGGCGACTCCATCACCGTGGCCCCGGCCCAGACCTTGACCGACCTGGAATACCAGCGCATGCGCGCCGCGTCGCTCGCAGTACTCGAGCGCGTGGGCGTTGCCACGGGCGGCTCCAACGTGCAGTTCGCCGTGCACCCTGAGACGGGCCGCATGGTCATCATCGAGATGAACCCCCGCGTGTCGCGCTCCTCGGCCCTGGCGTCGAAGGCCACGGGATTTCCCATCGCGAAGGCGGCGGCGCGCCTGGCCGTGGGCTACACCTTGGACGAGATCGTGAATGACATGACCGGCACCACGCCGGCCTGCTTCGAGCCGACCATCGACTACTGCGTCGTGAAGGCCCCACGCTTCGCCTTCGAGAAGTTCCAAGGCGCCGATGACACGCTCACGACCCGTATGAAGGCCGTGGGCGAGGTCATGGCCGTCGGCCGCACTT
This sequence comes from Adlercreutzia sp. CNCM I-6207, assembly GCF_977072305.1. Lineage (NCBI taxonomy): Bacteria > Bacillati > Actinomycetota > Coriobacteriia > Eggerthellales > Eggerthellaceae > Adlercreutzia > Adlercreutzia sp. CNCM I-6207. The sequence continues at coordinate 2,907 of NZ_CDRVLZ010000021.1, read as the reverse complement.
TCGAGGAGTCCCTCGGCAAGGCCCTGCGTTCCCTGGAGACGGGCCGCGCCGGCTTCGGAGCCGACGGGAAGGGGGAGGAGACGGCGTTGACCGATGAGGAACTCTTCGCCGCGCTCTCGCGCCCCACGGCCGAGCGCATCTTCTTGGCGGCCGAGGCCCTGCGCCGCGGCATGAGCGCGGAAGAGCTGCACGAGCGCACGGCTATCGACATGTTCTTCTGCAATCGCATGGCCGACATGGTCGCCGTGCAGGAGGCCCTGCGCGGGTGCGCCCTGGAGGATATGGACGCCGAGGCCTTCCAAATAGCGAAGCGCTACGGGCTCTCCGACGCCGAGATCGCCGTGCTCACGGGCTCCGACGAGCGCACGGTGTGCGCCTGCCGCAAGATCCTCGGCGTGCGCCCGGCCTTCAAGACCGTGGACACCTGCGCGGCGGAGTTCCCCACGAAGACCGCCTACCACTACAAGACCTACGACGCCGACGAGTCGGAGGTGGCGCGCAAGGAGCGCCCGCGCGCCCTCATCCTGGGCGCCGGCCCCAACCGCATCGGTCAGGGCATTGAGTTCGACTACTGCTGCGTGCACGCCAGCTACGCGCTGGCCGACGCCGGGTACGAGACCATCATGGTGAACTGCAACCCCGAGACGGTCTCCACCGACTACGACACCTCCGACATGCTGTTCTTCGAGCCGCTCACCTACGAGGACGTCATGGATGTGGTGGACGCGACCGACCCCGACGGCGTGGTGGTCACCCTCGGTGGCCAGACGCCGCTGAAGCTGGCCCGCGCTTTGGAAGAGGCCGGAGTGCCCATCATGGGCACGAGCCCGGATGCCATCGATCTGGCCGAGGACCGCGACCGGTTCGCCGCGCTGCTCGACTCGCTCGACATCGCCTACCCGCGCTCGGCCATGGCCTCGGGGCTGGAAGAGGCCCGCTCTGCTGCCCGCGAGATCGGCTATCCCTTGCTCGTGCGCCCCAGCTACGTGCTCGGCGGCCGGGGCATGGGCATCGTCTACGACGACGCGGGACTCGCGCGCTACGTGGCCGAGGCGACCGCCGTTTCCCCGGACCACCCCGTGTATCTGGACAAGTTCCTGGAAGGCGCCGTGGAATGCGACCTGGACGCGCTCAGCGACGGCGAGGACGTGTACATCGGCGGCATCCTGGAGCACATCGAGATGGCCGGCATCCACTCGGGCGACTCGGCCTGCTGCCTGCCGCCCTTCTCGCTGTCGGCGAAGGTGCAGGACGAGATGGCGAGCGTCGCCCGCCGCATCGCGCTGGCCTTGGGCGTGTGCGGCCTCGTGAACATCCAGTTCGCCGTGAAGGACGGGGTCGTCTACGTCATCGAGGCCAACCCGCGGGCGAGCCGCACGGTGCCCTTCATCTCGAAGGCGACGGGCGTGCCCTTAGCGAAGCTCGCGAGCCGCATCATGGCGGGGGAGAAGCTGGCCGCGCTCGATCTTCCCGGGCACTTCGCCCAGCCGGGTCGCTACTTCGTGAAGGAGGCCGTCATGCCCTTCGGCCGCTTCCCGGGCGCCGACGCGCTCCTGGGGCCGGAAATGCGCTCCACCGGCGAGGTCATGGGCATCGCGGAGAGCTTCCCGGCGGCCTACATGAAGACCCAGATGGCCATCGACTACGCCCAGCCTCAGGGGGGCATGGCCTTCATCTCCGTGAACGACCAGGACAAGCGCGCCGTGGCCTTCATTGCTCGGGAGCTCGTGCGCCTCGGCTTCTCATTATTGGCCACCGAGGGCACCGCGGCCGTACTGCGCGCATCGGGCGTGCCCTGCGAGGTGACGGGCAAGATCCACGAGGGGGCAAGCTCGGTGGTGGACGCTATTGCTGCCGGCAAGATCTCGCTCATGATCAACACCCCGCTTGGCGTGGCCACCCGCGACGACGGCTACGAGCTGCGCCGCGCCGCCGTCCGCCACGGCATCACCTACGCCACCACCCTGGCCGCCGCCCAAGCCCTCATAGCCGGCATGCAAGCCGCCCGTGCCGGCGAGCTCGACGTCGCCCCCTTGCAGGAGCTGTAGAAAGCCACCTCCTCGTGTCATCCTGAGCGAGGGCTGGAGTCGAAGGATCTCTGTTGGCCGGAAGGCCCTTCGACTCACTTCCCTTGCTCTGGATGACGTGGGACTCTTCTCGCTTTCGGTTTTTAAAAGGCGAAAGGAGTCGTCGAAAGAGATCCCATACGGTGGTCGCACTTATGCTTTTAGCAGTGCGGCCAGTATTTTCTTTGCGGCCCCGCGTGAAAGTTTAGCCTGTCTTGTCTGATTGTAATAGTTTGCGATGCACCCATAGCAACAGGTTTCTTCTCCGCAACCGCAATGGCCGTCAACTACTTTATATGCCTCTTGAGCAAGCTCGACGACTCTATCACTGAGTTGACGCGCATGGCCAGCTCCTCCCGGGACGTCATCGTAAATAAGAAGGGAAATGCCATGTGTCTCGTTTTCGTACATGGTTCCGCCAAGCTCAGTCTCAGGTACTTCGAGAATCTTAGCAGCAGCTGTGAATAAAGCCCACATTACAGCTTCCCAGTCGTCGTTAATAAGGCTGGGTGCATCATCGATATCGAAGACCAGTTCAAGAACATCGCTTACGAAAGATGTACCAAGAGCGTCGTAGCGCATGATTATCGGGGTAATTCCGCTCTTCTTGCACCAGTAGCTGTGCTCAATGCTCTCAGCCCCAATGCCAGCACTGTTGCAGTAGCTGCAGACGTGGAAACCTGCTGATGGGTTGTTTAGAACGCAGAGTTGGCCATTTTCTGCGTATCTTTTCCTCACTGTTGGGGGTGCGGACGTTTTTCCGGACGGCCTAGGCGGCCAGCCCCAGCCGCCTCCTGCGGCCGGCTATCGTATCGTACACCTTGCGCCCTCCCTCGTCGAA
>NZ_CDRVLZ010000020.1:0-41139 GCF_977072305.1 Adlercreutzia sp. CNCM I-6207 | reverse complement strand
TCGTCGGCAAGTCGGCCGAAGTTCGCCATGCGGCGGGGATAGACAAGGGCATGGTCCCTGTGCTGGGATAGGAATTACCCCCATCAACTTTACGCCGTCCTCCGCCTCCGCAATGTTTGACAGGATTCCGTTTGGGGTTATATACTGACGGGGCTGGGTGGCTTGCCGGGGCGAACGGCGGCTACCTCGTTTTCAAGTTTGTAGCTTGGCGAAGTAGCCGTTTTCCGTACTTACCGGGAGCGGCTATTTCACTTTCTGGCCCTTACGGTCAGATCGATCACCGCAATAATCACGAGGACGAATGTCAGCAATTGCGTCCAAGTAACCATGGCAACCTCCTTATCTGAGGCAACCATGCCACCCAGCCAGTTATATGGTACCATAATGCAACGTACATTTGTACTAGTATTTTAGAGAAACTTTGCTATACTTCTCTCTACTCATGCAGCTGGCTTTTGGCCCAGCCTTCGTCGATGGCGGCGTTGCAGCGCTCGTCCAAAAAGGCGGCGCACTCCTCGGGAGTCGTCTTGCCCATGAGCAGATCGTGGATGCCCGTATAGAAGATTTCGCGCACTGTTTGGGTGTCGGGGTTGTTGCCCGTGAAATCCCATACGTTGCCGGCATTGGCGCGGAACAGATCGTAGAAGGGAATGTCGGCCCCGTAGCGGTCGGACACGCGCTTGCTCGCCGGTATCGCGCCCGCCGCGTAGTCGAGCCAGCACCCATCGCCGTACACAAAGGAGAGGAAATCCCTCGCCACCTGCAGCTTCTCAGCATCGCCGTTGTCGAAGATCTGGAAGCCCGAGGCGAAGGCAGTGGCGCTGCCGTCGGCATCGGGCCCCGGGAAGTTCACGAGCCCCACCGCATCGCCGTAGCGGGTGATGGAGGCGTTGTTCACCATGTAGATGGCCAACTGCCCCTGGCGGAACAAACTGGAGCAGTCTTCGATCTCGAGATTCTCCGCATGGGGCGGGAACCAGCCGCGTCCCACGCCGTCCTGAATCCACCGGAACGCCGACACACCCTCGGGTGCCGAGAGATTGAAGTGGCCAGCCTCGTCGTAGATGTTGGATCCGGCCGAGCGCAGAAGCGTCACGATATGGGTGTCGCCTTGGGAACTGCCCGCGTACATCATCATCGGGAAGCTTCCCTCGGGAAGCGAGGCGGAAAGCGCGTCCAAGATGCGCGTCCACTCGCTCAGCGACCAGGCGGTGATTTCCCCTTCGGCGATGAACTCCCCAAGCCCCGCGTTGCGGAACATCTCCTTGTTGTAGGCGAGCACGTTCTGGCGCGCCAGATAGGGCATCATATACGCGCGGCCCTCCACCACGCCCATGTTCCACAAATCGTCGAAGAGGTCGTCGCGGATAGCCGGAGTGGCGACATCGTCCAACGGCACGACGCGCCCGGTGCGAATGTAGGTGGAGATGTTGAAGTAGTCGCCGTAAAGCACGTCCGGTGACTTATCCGTATCGAACGACCCCTCGACGGCCTCGTCGTACTGGTTCTGCTCGAAGACGATGACCTCGACGTCGACGGGGCGCGCGTAGGTGCGCTGGAACTCGTCGGCCATGCCCTGGATGACCATCTCCACCTGACTGATGGAGTCGTCGAAGACGACATCGTGGCCCGTGCGGGGCACCTTGACCACCAGACGAACGGGCGCGGCACCCGTGAAGGGCAGGCCGCTGCAACCGGCAAGGGGCAGCGCCCCCGCGGCCGCGAGGAAGGCCGCTCCCGCGCAGAAGGCGCGGCGGGTCATGCCGCGACGAGGGATCGGCGGCGCGACGCTTTGCGTCGGCGACAATGCCGGCTCGATCATCCTGCGATGCGTTCTGCGGCTCTCGCTACTCATGAGGCACCGCTCTTCCGAACGGCCTCAAGCTTTTGCAGCATGACCGTCACGTTCAAAGGCTTGCTGAGGAAGTCGTCCATGCCCGATGCCAGAGCGCGATTGCGATCTTCGGCGAACGTGGAGGCCGTGCAGGCGAAGATGCGCACCGTCTTGGCATCGGCTCGCTTCAGATCGCGGATCGCGCGAGAGGCCTCGTAGCCGTCCATGACCGGCATCTGGGCGTCCATGAGGATGGCCGCGAAATGTCCCACCGGCGATTCGGAGAACAGGCGCACGGCCTCCTCGCCGTTTTCGGCCACGGTGATGGAGAAGCCCTCCTCGGTGAGGATGGACGAGATGATGTCGGCGTTCAGCTCGTTGTCCTCGGCCACGAGGATCTCGACGGGCACCCGAGCGGCTTCGGCACCAGACGGCGAGGAGACAGCCCGAACGGCTCCGGGGGCCCCGGGGGCTTCGACGGCTTCGGCGGTTTCGGCGACTTCGGCTTCCACCTTTTCCGCGCGTTCTGAGCCTCCCACGCCTTCCGCGCTTTCTACGCTCGACGAAATCAGCGAGGGCGCCTGAGCAGGCGTCGACCCATCACCATTCGCGACAGTAGGAAGCGTCACGATGACGGTGAAGCAGGAACCGCACCCCGGCTCGCTTTCCACCGTGATGGAGCCGCCCATCTGCGTCATGAGCAGGTAGCTGATGGACATGCCCAGCCCCGTGCCCTTCTGGGAATCGCTGTTGCGGTTGCGCTCTTGCGTGAAGGCGTCGAAGACGTGCTCGGCGAACTCCTTGGTCATGCCGCAGCCGGTATCGGCGATCGACACCGTGAGCACGGCCTCATTTCCCGACGCGTACACCGCCTCGTGCACCTTCATGGTGATGCGGCCGTCCTCGGGCGTGAACTTCACCGCATTCGACAGGATGTTCATGAGAACCTGCGACAGGCGCACCTCGTCGCCTCGAAGCCACGGGTGCTCGACCGTGCGCGACAGCTCGAAGCGGATCCCGCGGTCAGCCATGGGCCCACGCTGCATCTCGCAGACATTGTCGACCAGCGCGTTCACGTCGAAAGGCTCGCTCGTCAAATCGACCTTGCCGGCCTGCAGCTTCGACATGTCCAGGATGTCGTTCACGAGCGATAGCAGGTACTGGGCGGCCTTGCCGAGCCGATTCACGTAGTCGCGCATGGCGGTGGCGTCGTCCACGTGCCGCTCCATCAGATGGTTCAGGCCGATGATGCCGTTTAAGGGCGTGCGGATCTCGTGGCTCATGTTCGAAAGGAACTCCGTGCGCGCGACGGCCTCCGCCCGAGCCTGGATCGACTGCCTCATGAACCGGTAGATGACCGCCAGCATGACGGAGATGACCGCCACCATGGCCCCGAGCATGCCCACCGTCATGGCGATAAAGGGGGCGAAGCGCTGGCTGAACACCTCCGTCGGAACCGTCATGATGAACGACCACTCGGTACCTGCGACCGGCGCGAAGGACATGACGAGATCCTCGCCGGCGCTCGTTGTGCAATTGATGACGAAGCTCTCGCCCGCGGCGATGTTGCGGCGGATGTCCTCCACCGTGACGCCGTCGTCGATGCGCCCGGCCTCGAGCGTGTCGTAGAAGTTGTCGCGCCCGGCGAGGTCGGTGGCAGGGCTGGCGCTCACGATGTAATAGCCCCGCGCGTTCACGACCGAGGAGACGCCCTGGCCGTCGAAGCTCTCGATGACCAGCTGGCTGGAGATGGTGGACAAGTCGCTGCGGGCGAGCATGGCCACGAAGGTTCGCCCGCCGATTTCCGTATCGGGCAGACGGATGCCGAAGATGAGGGACTCCTTGGTGGTTTCCAGCCGGCCGTTCTCGTCGTCGTAGAGCATGGCGAAGTGCTCGCGCCCGTCTTCCATAAGCTCGTCGTAGGCGTGCTCGTCGGCACCGAGGCACACGTACGAGCTGCTGTAGAGCGTGCCGTCGGCTTCCATGAGATAGACCGCGTTGAACATGGCCGATGAGGCCGCCTCCAGGTTCAGCTGCTCCTGGGCCTCGTGCACCGTCTGCACGTCGTAGACCTCGAGGCGGTCGGCCACCGAGCCCAGGCGCGCGTAGCAATTGTTCAGCGTGCCCTCGATGGTCTCCACGTCGTGGCGGGATATCTCGTCCACGGAGGTCATGAGGTTGCCGGCGACCGTCGCGGAGAGTTGGGCCAGGTAGACGCAGACCGCGACGACGATGACGACCGCCGCGGCCGATACGATGGCGATGTACTTTCTGCGCTCCAAAAGCCGTCCTTGTGCATGCTTGTTATTCCTGCGCCAGTTTATCACTGAAAACAAGCGGTCACGAGAACGTAACTCGACGGTGAACTTGAAAGGGCCCGCAACCCAACCGTAGGGGGCGACCTTGGTCGCTCCTCTCAGGCGAGATCAACGTGCTTGACGAGGGCGAATCGAGGTTCGCCCCTACGAGAAGGAGCTTTCGAGTTCCTTGATGGCGGCGTAGAAGCGCTCGTTTTGCGGCGTGGGGATGCCGTGGGCCGCGCCCAGGCGGTTGATGGTGCCCGAGAAGAGCTCCACCTCGGTGGGACGGCGCGCCAGCACATCCTGGCGCAGGCTCGGCAGACCCTCCGGGTTCAAGTGGTCGATGATGTCGAGCCAGTAGGCCACGTCCTCTTCGGTGAGATCCACGCCTTCCGCCCGACCCACCGCCGCCACCTCGCGCATGGCGGCGATCATGGCCTCGCGCGCCTCGCCGGGTGCGTGGATGCCGCTGAAGCAGCAGTCGTAGACGGCACAGGCCTGGTTCACCCCCACGTTGCAGATGAGCTTGCCCCACAGCTGGTGCCGGATGTCATCCGGCGTGATGAAGGGCTGGTCGATGGCGGTGAGCCATTCCGTGACGCGCTCGAGGTTCGCCCGCTGGGCCGCGTCCTCGGCATCGTGGACGCCCAGGGCCATCACGCCCACGCAGCCGGCGGTCACCGTGGCGCCCACCTTGCGGGAGTCCATCTGCTGGGCGACGCACAAAAGGACGCGATCCCACCCGAAGCGCTCGGCGAGCACCTCCTCGCTCGTGACGCCGTTGAGCACCGAGATGATGGCGGTATCGGGGCCGATGAGCGGCGCCGACTGCTCGATGGCCTCGGGCAGTGCGCCGTACTTCACGGCGTACAAGACGACATTGAAGGGTTCCTCCGCGGCGCGCTCGGCAGCCTCATCGTAGGTCAGATAGGTGACGCGGATGGGCTCGCCGTTGAACGTGGCGGCCTCGGCGCGATAGCGCTCGGTGCGGGCCGTATCGGCGACCACGAAAACGCGCTCGGGCCCCATGGCGGCCCCGAAGCAGCCGGCATACATGGCCCCCAGCGACCCGAACCCGACAATGGCAACATTTTCAATAGGCCTCATAAGAGCCTCCTTGCTATATTCAACGGTGGCAATGCGCAGCGGGAACACGGGGCGCCTTGACCGAGCGAGTTCCGCAGATGGTATCGAAGGCGCAACGACGCAGGGAAAAGGCGACCTTGGGCCTTCGATACCATCGAGGACTGTCTGAGCGAATCAAGGTGCCCCGTGGTCCCGCCCCCCGAGGAGTCGCTACTGCATATCTTCCAAACGTCCGTGTTTCTCGTAGCGGGTGACGCGGGCGATGCGGTTGTCGTCATCCACGAACACCACGCGCGGGGCGTTGTCGGGATCGGCGAACTCCTCGGGAGTCATCTGCGCGTAGCACATGATGATGACCTTGTGCCCCGGCTCCACGCAGTGGGCCGCCGCGCCGTTCACGCAGATCATGCCGCTTCCCGGCTCGCCGGCGATGACGTAGGTCTCGAAGCGGTTGCCGTTGTCGATGTCGACGACCTGCACCTTCTCGTACTCCAAGATGCCCGCCGCGCGGGCAAGCTCGGCGTCCACGGTGATGGAGCCGACATAGTCAAGCTCGGCCTGCACCACCCGGGCGCGGTGGATCTTCCCCTTCAGGACGTTCAGCAGCATGGGCTACTCCCCTTCCTCGTACAGGAAGTTGTCGATGAGGCGCGTGCTCCCGATGTAGACGGCCATGGCCACGAGCGCCATGGCGCCGATGGCGTCGGTCGGCTGCATGGTCACACCGTCGACGACTTCCACGTAATCGATGCGCGCGAGCGGCTCGGCCTCGATGATGCCGCCCATGAGCGCCTTGAGCGCCGCGGCGTCGCGCTCCCCCGCCTCCACGGCCGCCTTCCCGGCGAAGATGGCCCGCGACAGCACGAGAGCCGCCTGGCGCTCCTCCGCGCTCAGGTAGGCGTTGCGCGAGCTTTTGGCCAGACCGTCGGCCTCGCGCACGATGGGACAGCCGACGACGGTCACGTTCATGTTCAAGTCGGCCACCATGCGCTTGATGATGGCGAGCTGCTGGGCGTCCTTCTGCCCGAAGAAGGCGCGATGCGGCTGCACGATGTTGAAGAGCTTCGTGACCACCGTGCACACGCCGCGGAAGTGCCCCGGGCGCGAGGCGCCGCACAGCGAGTCGGTGAGCGTTTCCATGACCACGAAGGTGTTGTGGGCCGGGGCGTACATGTCGTCCACTTCCGGGTGGAAGACGACGTCGACGCCGTGGCGCTCGCAGATGCGCGCATCGCGCTCGAGATCGCGCGGGTAGGCCTCGTAGTCCTCGCCCGGTCCGAACTGGATGGGGTTGACGAATACCGAGACGACGACGCGGTCGCTCGCCGCGCGGGCGGCGTCCATGAGGCTCTCGTGGCCCTCGTGCAGCGACCCCATGGTGGGCACGAGCCCGATGGAGAGCCCCTCGGCCTTCCAGGCGGCCGCGCGGGCCTTCATGTCCGCAACAGTGCGAATGATCTCCATGGCCGGCCTCCTAGAGGTTTTCCAGCACGCCCGCGGGGGCGGCGTAGGTGTGCTCGGCGGCGGGGAACGAGCCGTCCTTCACAGCGGCGTCGTAGGCGCGGTAGGCCTCGAGCATGACGTCGCCCACCTCGGCGAAGCGGCGCACGAACTTCGGCGTGAAGTCGTGGAACATGCCGAGCATGTCCTGGTTCACGAGCACCTGGCCGTCGCAGCCCGCGCCGGCGCCGATACCGATGGTGGGGATGGTCAGCTCCGCCGACACGCGTTCGGCGAGCTCGGCGGGAATGGCCTCGAGGACCACGGCGAAGGCGCCGGCCTCCTCCACGGCATGGGCATCCTCCAGAAGCTTGCGGGCCGAATCGGCCGTCTTGCCCTGCACCTTGAAGCCGCCCAGCGCGTTGATGCCCTGGGGCGTGAGCCCGATATGGGCGCACACGGGGATCTGGCAGTCGACGATGGCACGGATGCGGTCCGCCACTTCCACACCGCCTTCCAGCTTCACGGCGTTGGCGCGCGCCTCCTTCATGAGGCGGCCGGCGTTCACCACCGCGTCGTAGACGCTGGACTGATACGACATGAAGGGCATATCGACGACGACGAGCGCGTTCTTCGTGCCGCGGGCCACAGCGGCCCCGTGGTGGATCATGTCCTCCATCGTCACCGATACGGTGTCGCCCAGACCGAGCATGACGTTGCCGAGCGAGTCGCCGACGAGGATGGAATCAATGCCGGACTCGTCCACGAGCCGTGCCGTGGTGTAGTCGTAGGCGGTGATCATCGAGATCTTCTTGCCCTCGGCCTTCATTTTGAGAAACGTCGATACGGTAACACTCATGGTTACTTCCTTTCGATCCTGTCGCCCCGAGCCTTCCCGGGTGCAACGGTATCCTTCACTGGCGCGTATTATAAGCGCTGACGCCGACGCGGCATCCCAAAATGTTGGTGATTTCGATCAGATTTGCCGATACTGCCATTCTTGCGATCTATAAGAAAGCCGGCTGCGACCCGCGCCCCGACAAGAGGTCGACGTTGGCGCGCGTCGCGGATCGCGCCGGGACGCGGATCGGCTCAGATACTCGCAGACGCCGGAACATGGGCCAAACCAAGCCCTCGCCGGCATCCGGGCTAGGACGCGAGTTCCTTGAGGCGCGCCACTTCCTCTTCCGCGAGCGGACGCGAGGCGCCCCGGGGCAGATCCCCCAGGACGAGCGGGCCGAAGGCCTCGCGGTGCAGGGCGATCACCGGATGCCCCACGGCTTCCAGCATGCGACGCACTTGGCGGTTGCGGCCCTCGCGCAGGCGCACTTCCACGTAAGATCCCCTGGCGGCCAGCGCGTCGCGGCCGCGCTTGCCCCCGTGGCGCTGGCGGTACCCGCTGGCTCCGGCCCCCTCGCCGATAAGCTGCGCGGCCCGGCAGGCGTCGGCGCCCTCGAGCACGCGCACGGCCGCCGGCAGCGTGGGGCCGTCATCCAGCAGAACCCCTTCGCGCAAGCGCCGCACGTCGCCCGCGTCGGGCACCCCTTCCACCAGGGCCAGATACGTCTTCTCCACATGGCGTCGCGGGTGCAGAAGGCCATGGCCCAGCTGTCCGTCGTCGGCGAACAGCAGAAGCCCCGTGGTGTCGGTGTCCAGCCGCCCCACGGGGAAAAGCCCCGGATGGGCAAGCAGCTCGTCGGCCATGAGCGCAGCCACGGTGGGACGTCCCTGGGGATCGCTCATGGTGGTCACATAGCCGGCGGGCTTGTGCAGCAGGAACGTGGCGTTCTCCTCGGGCAGCGCGACGGGCGCGCCGTCCACGGCCACCATGTCCGCAGCAGGATCAACCTTCACGCCCATCTCGGTCACCCGCGCGCCGTTCACGGTCACGCGACCAGCCACGATCAGTTCCTCGGCATGGCGCCGCGAGGCCACCCCGGCCCGGGCCAGAAACTTCTGCAACCTCATTTCGGCCATGGCAGGGGACCTACTCGTCGTCGGTCTCGAAGACGAGGGAGTCGAAGTCGATCTTGTCGACGACGCCTAGCGTGGATGCGATGGCGCGAGCGAACATGGCGTCGGCGTCTGCGGTGCCGAGCGCGTCGGCGGCAGCGCCGGGCACGGCGATACGGGCAGCTCCGGCATCCTCTCCACCCCCAGCAGCCTCGGCAGCCTCGTCGTCCTCGATCTTCGCTCGACCAGCTGCTATCGCTGCCGCTTCCTCACCGCGCTCCTCCTCCAGGGCGTCCGCGAGCACCTCGGCCGCCGCATCCGTGCCCTGGGCCAGCTCCTCGTCAGTTAGCATGGCCTCGCCGTCGTCGGCCTCGAAGTCCTCCCCCATGAGCGCGCGGGCCATGGTGCGGGCCTGCTCGTCGGAGACAACCGCGTCCTTGCGCGTGGCCGACAACCGCTCCGTGATGAGCCGACGCGTCTCCGCATCGGGCGCGAAATCGGCCAAATCGGGCAGGTCGGCAGGGCTGCGCAGACCAAACTTCTCCAGAAAGCCCCGAGTCGTGCCGTAGAGCACCGGGTTGCCCGGCGCGTCTTCTGTACCCACCTCGCGCACGAGCCCCTTCTCCACCAGCGAGTTGATGGAACTATCGGAGTTCACGCCGCGTACCGAGGCCACCCCGGCACGGGTCACCGGCTGGGTATAGGCCACGATGGCCAGCGTCTCCATGGCCGCCGCGGAAAGCTTGCGCGTGTCCCAGGACAGCACGTACTTCTCGATGAGCTCGTGGTAGGCCGGATGCGTGAACAAACGCCAGCCGCCGGCCACTTCGCGCAGCTGGATGCCGGAGCCGCGGGCCTCCAGATCGTCCCGTAGCCGCACGAGCGCCGCCTCCACTGCGCCCACCTCGCACTCGAGCATCTCGGCAAGCGCGATGGTACCCACGGGCTCGTCGGTCACGAAGAGCATCGCCTCCAGGGCGCCCGCCAGCTGGTCTTCCTGCAATCCTTGAAACATGTGCCTCTACTCCTCCCCCACCGACGTGAGGGCGTCGTCGCCTTCCAAACGCAAATCGCCCGAACCCTCGATGTAGTCGATCGCGATATCGCCGAACAGCTCGTCCTGCTCGAGCCTCACCATGACGCGCTTGTACAGCTCGAGGATGGCCAGAAACGTCACTACCGCCACATCCTTGGGGGTGCCCGGGCCCACAAGCTGCGAGAAACGCAGGTGCTTGGCCGTGCGAATGCGCTGATGAATGGCGCGCACGTGCACCTCCACGGGAATGGGCTTGGCGGCAATGTGCTCGCTTTCCAGCAGGAACACCTCGCGGCGGGCCAGGGCCGCGGCCGCCTGGTAGGCCAGCGCGTCCAGCGACACCCCTTCCAGGAAGTCGGGCATGAGGCCGAGGAAGTCGGCATCGGGGCCGAAGGGGCGCGTGTGCATGCGACCCTCGGCTATGAAGCGGTTGTGGAGCACCGCGGCGGCGTTCTTGAACTTCTTGTATTCCATGAGGCGCTCGACCAGCATATCGCGGGCCTCGGAAGGCGCGAGCTCCGCCAAGTCGTCGTCAAGCTCGTCGCGCTCGCGCGGGATGAGGCTTTGGGCCTTGATCTCGAGCAGCGTAGAGGCCACCAGCAAAAAGTCGCTCGCCACGTCCAGATCGAGGGTCTCCATGCGCGACACCTCGGCGAGGTACTGGTCGGCGATCTCGGTGATGGAGATAGCGCCGATATCCACCTTCTGGCGGCTCACGAGGTAAAGCAGCAGGTCGAAGGGGCCCTCGAAGCTGTCGATGCGGACTTTGTAGGACATGGGCGGCGCCGTCTCTTAGGAGAAAAACGGCGGGAACATGAAATCGAACAGATTGCCGGCCGTGACCCCCAGATACCACGAGAACGGGTTGAAGTTGAACACGTAGGGCAGCACCACGATGGCGATCATGAACACGGGGAAGGCGTACTGCTGGATCTGGTAGTACTTCGGCAGGTACTTCGGCGGCAGCAGGATGGCGAAGATGGAGGAGCCGTCCAGCGGCGGAATAGGCAGCAGGTTGAAGAACATAAGGTACAGGTTGATGAGAGCGAACGTGGGCAAGAACATCACGTAGAAGTAGGCGAACAGCTCGTTGTTGGCGAAGGCGGGGTTGGCGACGAGCCCCGAGCAGCCCCAGGCCACCGCTGCGGCGAGCGCGGCCATGGCGAGGTTGGCGGACGGGCCGGCCAAGCCCACGATGACGTCGTCGCGGCGCGGGTCCTTGAAGTAGCGCGGATTGTAGGGCACCGGCTTCGCGTAGCCGAACACCGGCCAGCCCATGACCATGAGCAGAAGCGGCAGAATGACCGTGCCGAAGGGGTCGATGTGCTTGAGCGGGTTCAGCGAAAGGCGTCCGGAGCGCTTAGCCGTGGGATCGCCCAGCTTGTAGGCCGCAAAGCCGTGGGCCACCTCATGCAGCACGAGGGCCGGGATGAAGCTCAGCACCGAGCAGATGATGTAGGGAATGTTAACCATAGCGCATAAGTGTAGCGCACCGCGCGCCCTCATCATCGCGCCGCTTTCCAAACCCACAGAAACCGCCGATGAACGACAGCGGGCCCCGCGACGGAGGGAGGGGGACGTCGCGGGGCTCAAAAGAGGAGGGGCGCAGGGATCTTAGGCGGCAGCGGCGGCCGAGGCGCCGGCGATGCGGCCGAACACGATCAGATCGGTGTAGGAGTTGCCGCCCAGGCGGTTGGCCCCCTGCACGCCGCCGGTCACCTCGCCAGCGGCGAACAGGCCGGGAATGGCCTCGCCCGCAGCGGTGAGCACCTGCGCCTCGGGACTAATGCACACGCCGCCCATGGTGTAGTGGATGGTCGGGATGCGCTTGGAGGCGTAGAAGGAGGGATCGGACACCGCGTCGCCCAAAAGTTCCTTGCCGGGCGCGATCTGCGTGTCCTTGCCGGCGGCCACGCAGGCGTTGTAGCCCTCGATGGTCTCGGCGAGCGTCGAGGGATCCACGCCGATCTGGGTCGCCAAGTCCTCGATGGTGTCGGCCTTGAAGCTGTGGCCCTTCGCCACCAGGTCGGCGATCTCCTCCAAGCGGTCGTCCTTGATGTTCGTGGAATCCACCAGAAGCCACATCTCGTCGTTCGGCTGCTCCAGGATGGCATCGGCGATGGTGTCGCGGCGCTCGTCCTCGCGGACGAAGCGGACGGCATCGTCGTTGACCATCACGTAGTCCTCCACACCCAGCCAGTTGCCCACGAAGGTGGCCACGCCGCCGTTCTGCGGGTCGCCCAAGGGGTGAATCTGCACGAGTTCCATGTTGCGCAGCCCCGCGCCGGCGGCCTCGGCCAAAGCCAGGCCGTCGCCGGTGGAGGAGCACACGTTAGAGGAGGGCATCGATTCGGTCACGCGCTTGTCGTACTGCATGGCGAGCTCCGCGTTGCGGGAATAGCCGCCCGTGGCGAGCACCACGGACTTTCCGCGCACTTCCACGGCCTCGCCGGAGGACGGACGGGTGCCGCGCACGCCTACGACCGCGCCGCCTTCCACGATGAGCTCTTCGATCTTCGCATCGGTGTACAGGGTGAAGTTGCCCGTGGCCTGGGCGGCGTCCATCAGGCAGGAGACGTAGTAGCTGCCGCCCTGCTCGCCCTTGCGCTCGACCTCGACCGCGTGCCCGCGCTGCCACAGGCCGCCGATGGCCGTGAAGACCTCCTTCTCGTAGACAAGGCCGTGGTCTTCCATCCAGTGCACGGCGTCCAGCGCGTTGTCGGCGAGGATGCGCACGAGGGCCGGGTCGCCCGCCGAGTCGCCGCCCTCGAAGGTCTGGGTGTAGTAGAAGTCCGGCGAGTCCTCGATGCCCATGGGCTCCTGGCGCTCCGGATCCGGCGCGTTCAGCGTGCCCTCGCCGGCGTTGGTGTTGCCACCGTAGATGTCCATCTTCTCAAGCATGACGACGGACTTGCCCGCCTCGGCGGCCGTCACGGCGGCGGCCAGCGCCGCGCCGCCGGAGCCGATGACGACCACGTCGGCCTCATCGCTTATGGGCTCGGCAGCGTTCACGGAGGCGTCGCCCTTCATGATGGCGCGCATGTCGGCGCCCGCGGCCTCGGCGCACTCGGCCACGGCCGTGGCGAAGGCCATGGAGGTGAGGGTGGCGCCGGTCACGGTATCGACGGAGAGCTTCTGGGTCTCCAGGTAGTTGTCGGTCAGAAGGCGCACGGCGGCATCGCCGATGTTGCGGCTCTCCATGTGGTCGGCCTCGATGGAGGCGACGCGGTCGGCCTCGAAGGTCACCGACACTTTGATCTCGCCGTTGCGGCCCTGAGCGGTCGCCTCGTAGGTGCCGGGAGTGAAGGCCGGCGCGGCATCGCCCGTGGAGGCCGCCGGGGTCTTCGGCGCGCAACCGGAAAGACCGAGCGCGGCGAGCGCCATGGTGGCGAGGCTGCCGCTGATGAACTGGCGGCGGTTCAGCTGGAACTTCTCCGTGATGTTGCGATGGATACGGGCGAGGGCGCGCTGACGACGCGTGAAGGCCTCGATCTCGTTGGGGTTCTGAATCATAGTGCTCATGGTGTCCTCCTCGGGTCTCCCTATGTCCTTGGGCGGTTGAGCCGTCTGCTCGCCGCCGATGAGGCCATCCTAGGGCCCGGCCCGGCGGGCGGACTAGTACACGAACGGTGTGTTTTCGCGGAGAACCCCTATGACACGAAGGGGGTGATACGGACGTTTCCCCAGTTCATTGAGAATACGGGCAAAACCCGAAAGCGTTGTCGAAGGAAAAGGCCGCACCGTGGCGGCCGGGGGGGACGATGCGGGGCGGCATCTCAGTCGCCAAGACCGAGCAAGTCGAGCACCTCTTGCTTGGAGTGAACGCCAAGCTTATGGTAGATGTGCTTCGAATGGGATCGCACGGTGTTCTCGGAAATGAACAGCGTCTCGGCGATATAAGATTTGGAACGGCCCTTCACGAGCATCTGGAGCACCTCCACCTCGCGCACCGTGAGGCCGCACTCGGCGCCGAGGCGCTCGCAGCCCGCATCCAAACTTTCGAAGACCGCAGGCACCGGAGCGGCGACGTCCAGATCGGCGAAGATGCGCCGCTGCGCGAAGGCGCTGTCGTTCAAGGCCAGCACCACCGTCACCGTGACGACATAGGCCAGCACCGTCACGGCAATCGCAGGAGATTCCAACTGCCCGAGGAGCGCGCCCGCCGTCTCGCCCAGGGCCAAGGGTAGCGAGTAGGCGAGCCATCCCGAGGCGAAGATCACGAGGGGCGAGGCCGTGGAATGGTGGGCCACATCGGCGAGCATTGCCCACAGCAGCATGACCACGAGGGTTTGGGCGATACCGGCGCCGAGAAGCAACCAGGGCACGGCCGCGGGGCCGGCCACGGGCAGAAAGAACAGCGCCGCCGCCGTGAACAGCAGCACGGCGCGCCACAGCCCCGAGAAGTTAATGAGCCGCCCGCGCACGAGCACCCACCACAGCATGGCTGCGGCAAGAACGATCTCGACGCCGTGGTGCACAACGGTGAGCGCCACGAAGGGCACGGGGTCGGATTGCACGGGGACACCCTTCACGGCCCCAATGGCAAAGCTGTAGACGGCCACGCCGAAGAGAATCTTCCAGGGAATCGCCGTGGGATTCACCTCGTGGAACATGCGCGGCGCGCGCCCTGCGGGCACGGGGCGGGCATCGGCGCGGCGCGCGAGGGCCACCGAGACGGCCGGAAGCAGCGCCAGCACGATGGCCGCAGCGGGAGCCGGCAGCATATCGAGGGGCACCTTCAACGCGGAACCTACCGCCATGGCGATGAACACGCAGGCGATGACATCTTTGGCTCCCGAGCTGGCGAAGAACGGCGCCCATTGCAGATAGAGCCACGCGACGCCCGCGCCCGCGAGCGCGGCGGCGACCGCATAAAAGATCGAAGCTGAGGGTGATGCTGGGAGCAGCGGCACCACCAAAGCGACGCTGGCAAGCCCCTGCACAACGGCCAAGGGCCACGCGAGGCGCCGGAGACTCGGCACGCACCCCCTCAGCACCAGCATCATAACGACGGCCATCGTCGCCGAAAGGGCCAAATACAAAGGCACGCCCAACGCGACCTCGCCGAGGGCCCCGTCGCTGCGATGGGCGATGCAGTAGATCCATATCTGCGGCGCGCACACCCCGATGTAGGAAATGTCGAAATTGCGCAGCACGGCCGGCCGGCGCTCCTTACCAGCCGCCGCACTGTCCGTCGCGCGGTCCCTCGCCGACCCCTGTTCTCCGATGCCCACATTCCCTCCTTGCGCTACGTCATCTGCGCCATTATACCGACTCGGCTCCCATCTGGGCAAATAGGAGAAAGCGCTAGTCGAGTACCAGCTGCTGGATGTAGACGTCATTGCGCAGGTCCTTGGCATGGGCCGCGTCGATGGAGTCATCGGCGACCATGGCCTTGATGAGCTGCAGCTCGCGGACGAGGGCTTGGGCCTGCACGTCCTCCACAGCGTCATGGGTCTCGCGCATCTGATGGAACTGGTCGGACAGGCTGGGGGCAGCCGAGGAACGTGAGCTCGGGCGATCGTCTGGGCCCTCCTCCATGTCGTCCTCGCTCTCGTCCCACCGCGCCGCTCTGCGGGCGATGTCGTCCAGCTGATCGTAAAGGCCGCGCACCCGAGCGACTTCCGCACGGGCCCGGGCCGCCGCCGCGGGCGATGCCGCGGGCGCGAGATCTTCCAGCATCTCGGCATAGCGGTGCATGACGACGACCGTGGCCGGCTCATCGACAGCGTCGGCGACAGCGCCCTTCACCGCTCCAGTGAGATGCGCATCGGCCTCGATGGAGGCGATCACGCCCAGGGCGAGGTCGATCTCGGCGTCCACCCGATCGCGGGTGCGCTTCGCCGAACGCTTCGAGGGCGTAAGCGCCGGCACCGCGAAATCAGCCAACACCAACGTCAGCACGATCATGCCCGAGGCGATGGAGACGAGCGTGGCCCGGCCCGCGGCAGAAAGCGCCGCACTCGCCGTCAGCGTCAGCATGAGGGAAAGCGTGATGCCGCCCTTGGCGCCGGCCAGTGCCATGGCGAGCGTGCCGCGCAGAGCCTCGGGCGCAAAGCAACTGCGGACGCCGTCGCCCCGAGCGGCCGCAGCCCTCACGTCCATGGCGAGCAGCCACGCGAAGCGCACCCCTTCCAACACGAGAGTCAGCGCCACCACGACGCCCAGCAGCGTCGCTGGATCGCCCAAGCTCCCCTCGGCCGCCGGTTCCAGAAGGCGCGGCAGCTGCATGCCCAGCACGACGAAGATGATCCCGTTCAGCACGAACTCCAAGGTCGTCCACACGCTTTGGGCCTGCAGCTTGGTGCGGGCCGTGGCAGCCGTGTGGCGCTGGGGCAGTAGGGACAGCATAAGCCCCGAAGCCACCACGGCGATGACCGCGCCGATGTGCAGCGATTTCGCCGCCAGATAGATGACGAAGGGCAAAAGCAGCTCCAGCATCACGTGGAGCGTGGGGTTGTCGAGTCCCGTGCGCCGCAGCACCTGCAGAAGGCCCCAAGCAAGAAGCCCCATGACAAGACCGCCGAAGAAGCCGCCGAACAGATCGAGGGCGAACTCCTCGCCCGCGTGCAAAAGCGAGAACGATCCCGTGGCCAGAATCGTCAGGCAGCATTGGAACACCACGGTGCCCGTCACGTCGTTGAACAGGGCCTCGCCCTTGAGCAGCGCCTCGTGACGGCGGCCGAACCGGCGGTCGTGGGTCAGCGCCGTGACGGCCACGGCATCGGTGGATCCCATGGCGCCGCCGAGCGCGCAGGCAGCCGCCAGGGGCACGGCGGGCAAAAGCGCGTGCAACGTCGCCCCGCAGGCAGCAACGATGGCGAAAACAAGCCCCACGGAAAGCGACGCGATGCCCCAGCGGTTTTTCCACAGGGCTCCGGAGTCCACGTGGCGCGACTCGTTGAAGTGCAGAGGCGCGATGAACAGGATGAGCAGCAACTCCGGATCGATGCCCCATTCCAACGGCGTGGGCACCGCCAGCGCGAGCGCGGCGCCGAGGGCGATCTGCACAAGCGGCAGCGACAGCGGCGGCAGGAACTTGTCCAGAATGCTGGAGGCGATGACCGCCGTCAGCAGAAATAGGATCAGCTCGAAGGTCTCCATCTACACCAACCCCGGGAAGCTCCGCTGGGCCAAGGCATCGTAGGCGGCGATGGCGACGGCGTTGGAAAGGTTCAGCGAGCGGGCTCCCTCGCGCATGGGGATGCGGCGACAGCAGTCGGCGAAACGGTCGATGAGCCCTTGGTCGAGCCCGCGGCTTTCGCGCCCGAACAGCAGAAACGCATCCGGCCCGTAGACGACATCGCGGTAGCCGCACGAAGCTTGCCCCGTGAACAGATGCAGCTCATCTTCGCCATGGGCTTCCAGAAACGCCTCGACGCAGGGCCATCGCACCACTTCGACATCATCCCAGTAGTCGCAACCGGCCCGGCGCAAGTTCTTCTCCGTCAGCCGAAACCCCATCGGCTCCACCAAATGCAGCCGCGCCCCCACACACGCGCACGTGCGAGCGATGTTCCCCGTATTCTGAGGAATCTCCGGTTCCACAAGAACAATGTTCAACATTGCAACCCTTTCATAGTTGGTAGAGCAGGTTCGAGATGCGGGGTGCCGTTCACCAAGCGAGTTCCGCAGCGAACGGAAATGCCCAGTGGGCATTTCCGCCGAGCGAGGACTGTCTGAGCGACTGAACGGTACCCCGCAGCCCGAACCGGAGGGATCCCCTAAGCCCGCTCCTGTTGGCGGGCCATTTCGGCTTCCAGCTCCTCAGTGAGGGTGAACCACTCCTCCTCGGCGGCGGCCAGGCGCTGCTTCAGTTTGGCATGCTCGGCGATGGCGTCGGAGGAGGCATCCTCGTTCACGTAGAAGTCGGGGTCGGCCATCATGGCAAGCAGCTCCTCCATGCGGGCGTTGTCTCGCTCCATCTGCTCGTCCAGCTGGGCGATGCGCTTGCGGTGGTTCTTCAGGGCCGCGTAGGCGCGGTTGCGGGCCTCGGCCTCGCGGCGCTTCTGCTCCTTGGTCTTCGGCGCGCTGCCTTTGGGCGCGGTGAGCTGCACATCACCGCCCTTGGGGGCCGGCGTGACCCCGGAGCCCTTGACAGCTGCGGAGGACTGACCGAGGTCAGCCCCTACGGAACCATCCCGAGCAGCCGTCGAGCTCGAGCCTTGGCGGTCGCGGCGGCGGTTCACGGTGATCTTCGTGGGGGCCGCCGCACCAGCGCGGCGCTTCTCGGGGGCCGCGCCGCTCCCCTTCCCGTGGATGCCCGCATCGGCCAGGGCCTCGTCCACCACCGAGCGGTCGGCGTCCACGTCGCCATCGAGCTGGCCCGACTTGTACAGGTAGTAGTCGTAGTCGCCCTCGTAGTTGGTGATCTGGCCGTCCTTCACCTCCACGATGCGGTTGGCCACCCCGCGAATGAGGTGCCGGTCGTGGGTGATGAACAGGATGGTGCCGTCGAAGTGCTGCAGGGCCTGCTCAAGCACGTCGGCGCTGGAGATGTCCAGATGGTTGGTCGGCTCGTCCAAGCACAGCAGGGGCTTGGGGGCCACGAGCATCTTCGCCAGGGCAAGCCGCCCCTTCTCGCCGCCGGAGAGCACCGACACTTTCTTGTCCACGGCGTCCCCCGTGAACAGAAACGCGCCCAGCAGGCTGCGCACCTGGGAGATGGACCAGCCGGGCGCGGCATGATCCAGCTCCTCGAAGACGGTGTTGCCCGCGTGCAGCTCTTCCAGCTGGTGCTGGGCGTAGTAGGTGAGATCGACGTTCACGCCATAGTCGATGGTGCCCGCATCGGGCTTTTCCACCCCGGCGATCATCTTCAAGAGCGTGGATTTGCCCGCGCCGTTGGGGCCCACGAGCGCCACCTTGTCGCCGCGGTACATCGTGAAGTCGATGCCGTCGTACACCGTGTGGTCGCCGTAGCGCTTCACGAGGCCGCGCGCCCGCACCACCTCATCTCCCGTGCGCGGCGGCTGCACGAAGTTGAAGTGCACCGTCTTCTTCTCCTCGGGGATGACCGGCAGCGTCTCCTTGATCTTCTCGATGCGCCGCTCGCGCTCCTGGGCCTGCTTGGCCTTGGTGGCCTTGTAGCGGAAGCGGTCGACGAAGGCTTGCAGGTGCGCGATCTCCTCCAACGATTTCGCACGCTCTGCCTTGATGCGCTCCAAGCGCTCCTCGCGTGCCACCAGGTATTTCGAGTAGTTGCCCTTGTACAGGTTCACTTCCCCGTTGTCGATTTCCGCCACGCGGTCTACCATGTTGTCCATGAAGGCGCGGTCGTGGGAGACGACGATGACCGTGCCGGCATACCCGCGCAGAAAGCCCTCGAGCCACTTCACCGATTCCAAGTCCAGGTGGTTCGTCGGCTCGTCGAGCAAGAGCACCTCGGGATTGCGGATGAGCAGTTTCGCCAGCGCGATGCGCATCTGCCAACCGCCGGAGAACTCGGTGGTGGAGCGGGTCATGTCGCGCTCGGTGAAGCCGAGGCCGAACAACACGCTTCGCACCTTCGACTCCAGAGAGTAGCCGCCGAGCATCTCGTAGGCATCCCGCGCCCGGCCCACGGCCGCCAGCTGCGCTTCCGTGGGGTTCGCGCCCAGTTCCGCCTCCAGCTTGTGCAGGCGCTGCTCGGCTTCGAGCACCTCGGTTTGCGACGAGATGACCTCTTCGAAGACGGGGAGGTCGCCCATCTCGATGGCCTCCTGCTCAAGATAGCCCACGCGCGCGCCCTTGGCGAAGAGCACGCGGCCCTCGTCCGGATCGTCCTCGCCGGAGATGATGTTGAGCAGTGTCGTCTTGCCCGCGCCGTTAGGGCCCACAAGCGCCAGCCGGTCGTACTCTTCCAAGCGGAACGTCACGTCGTGGAACAGCGTGCGACCGCCGTAGGATTTCGAAAGATGTTCAGTTTGCAGGACCATAAGCGCTTCCCGAATCAGTCGTCGAGGGACGACGCCAAGCCGCCCCGCTTTTGCCAACTGCATAGTGTAACGCATCCGAGAAACGATGCGCCCCGCTATGCCTTCCGGTACTTCTGAAAACGGCTGTTGGGCTTATCGGGAACCGTCCGCACCCCCTCATGCCTCAACCAATTCGAAGGCCTTCCGGTAGACGGGCTCCGCCTCCCAGCCCTTCGCCTCCACTTCTTCCAGGGTGAGCCATGCGAAGGACTCGTGCTCATGGCTCAGGCGCACGTCGCCGGAGCGCCAGCGGCAAACGAAGTCGACGCCGAGAATCCGTCGCCCCGGGGCGCGCAACGTCCAGGCGTCGAAGGGCTCGCCGACCTCGATCTCCAGACCGGTCTCCTCGCGCACCTCGCGCACCAGCGCCTCCTGCCAGCTCTCGCCCGCTTCCACACATCCCCCCGGAAGATCCTCCTCGAGATCGGGCGCGATGCTGAGACGGCGCGCCGCATCGGGCTTGAACAGGAACAGCATGCGGCCGTCCTTGAAGATGCAGCCTTTTACCGCAACGCGCTCCCTCGGCCTCGACGCCGCGGCTTGATCGAACCCATCAGTATCATATTGCGCGTGCCCCACGGCCGCCTCCTCGAGTAGGTTATTCCAAACACCTCCGTACCATAGCAGAGAGCCCCGCGATTCCTGCGCACGACCTCCTTCGGTTCACGAAGTGCTGCTTTTCTGCACGAGATCTCGAGTTATAAGCGTCTAGAAGAGACAGAATTAACGAATCGCGATATCTCCAGCATCTAATGAGGCAGTTTTCGAGAGAACGCCTTCGGAACCGGAACGGCGGCGCCCAAGCACGCAGCAGCAAGGACGAAGACGACGGCTTTCGCGGGAAAGCACAGGATGAGCAACAAGGCCACCATCAGCGGCTGGCGCATAGCGGCGCCCAAGAGGGCCGCCGTGCTGACGGAAAGCGCGAAGACCGGGTCGATGCCAAAGAGCCCGGCGGCGGCATAGCCGATGGCGATCCCCGAGAAGATGAGCGGGAAGAAGTGGCCGCCGCGCCAACCGAGTCCGAGGCACACCTGGCTGGCCAGCACCTTGAGAAACCCCGTCGCGAGCAACGCCCCGGCACCGAGGGCCGTCCACTGCTGCGCCAGCATCTCGGTCTGGGCCTCGCCGGCGAACAGGGTAAAGGGAAGAAAGATCCCAAGAACTCCCAGTATCGCACCGGCAACGACCGCCTTCACTACGACGCGATCGCCGAGCCGCGCGGACAGCTTGCCCACGGCCCAGCCGAAGCCATGAAAGAGCCAGCCGGCGCAGGCACCAAGCGCAATGACGGGAAGCGCCCAGGCGAGCTCGGATGTCCCCACGGCCATGTCGGAGAAGTGCGGCAGCCCCGAACCGCCGCCAGTCACCTCGTTGAGCAGCATGAACGCCCCCAGCGCCCCGGCCACGGAGAGCAGGTACACCGCCGTTTTGACCGGTTTGGAAACCTGGGGCGCGGAAACCACCGTCGCGGTGAACGAGTCGATCCGGCGCCGACGCCCGTCGGCATCGTCCGCATAGCCGAACAGCGGCGCCGCCAGACCGAACAGCGGGGCCGAGAAGATCGCCGACAAAATGGCCGCCGTGCCCGCGTTCGCCAGCTCGCGCATCTCGGCGCCCATGAACTTGAGTCGATCCCCCACCCAGCTGCAAAGCCCCGCCACCACGCCGGTGAGGCCAGCCTCGGGCCCGATGCTGCCGCCGAATAAAAGCGGCAGGAGAGCGCCGAAGAACATGGCTCCCAAGTGCCGGTAATCGTAGCGCCCGGTTTTCTTCACCTCGGCGAGCACCGCGTTCATATCATCAGGGTACGGCCCCACGTTCTTTTGAAACAATCCGATGGCAACGCCACCGGCAACGCAGAAGGCAAGCGGGTACACGACAGCGGGCATCCCTATCGCCGCCAGCCACGCCGGCGCCTTCACCCACAAAAGATCGAGGCCCGCGTTCATGAGAAAGAAGAACGCCCAGCAAAATGCCCCGGCGCAAGCCCCGAGCACCACGGTCACCACAGCAAATGCAATCCGTTTCACGACGGCTTCCTTTCCCGGGCGAAAAGCTCTTTGAATACGAAAAGGCCCCTCCGAGGAGGGGCCTGCTGTTTATGGTGGTCGCTACAGGATTTGAACCTGTGACCCCCGCCGTGTGAAGGCGATGCTCTCCCGCTGAGCCAAGCGACCGAAAGGTTTTCGCAACTCACTTGGTGACTTGCGACGGCTGTATATACTACACGGATTCCGCGACGCGCGCAAGGGGGAATCTTGTATACTATCCCAACATATTCACAATTCCACCGTTTGGCGGCTCTTCCCGCGCTTTCAGTGCCGAGGCCGTCCACCCCGAAACGGCGCACGAGAAAGAGAGGATCCGCCCCCATGGCAAGCGATTTGACGAGCGACACCTTCCTCGCCTCCAAGAAGATCAGCGACGAGATCAAGGCCGATCTGGCCGTGCACCCAGAGAAATACACCATGCTCACGGGCGACCGCCCCACGGGCCGTCTGCACATGGGCCACTACTTCGGCACCATCCGCGAGCGCGTCGCCTTGCAGAACGCCGGCGTCACCACCCGCATCATCATCGCCGACTACCAGGTCATCACCGACCGCGACACCACGGCCAACATCGCCGACAACGTGCACAACATGGTCATCGATTATCTGGCCTGCGGCATCGATCCGGAGAAGACCATCATCTTCACCCACTCCGCCGTGCCCGCCCTAAACCAGCTCATGCTCCCCTTCCTGTCGCTCGTCACCGAATCCGAGCTCATGCGCAACCCCACGGTGAAGGCCGAGCAGGAGGCCTCGGGCCACGCGCTCACGGGGCTGCTCCTCAGCTACCCGGTGCACCAGGCCTGCGACATCCTCTTCTGCAAGGGCAACGTCGTGCCCGTCGGCAAAGACCAACTGCCCCACATCGAGCAGACCCGCCAGATCGCCCGCCGCTTCAACGAGCGCTACGGGCGGGTGTTCCCGGAGCCCCACGGGCTTCTCACAGACGCCGTGGAAATCCCCGGCCTCGACGGGCGCAAGATGTCGAAGAGCTACGGCAACGCCATCGCCCTTTCGGCCACGGAAGAGGAGACCGCCAAGCTCATCAAGAAGTCGCAGACCGACTCCGAGCGCATGATCACCTTCGATAAGGAGAATCGTCCCGGCGTGTCGGCCCTACTGACCACGGCGGCGCTGACCACCGGCCGCACCGAGCAGGACATCGCGGCGGAGATCGGCAATGACGGCGCCGGCGCCCTCAAGCGCTACGTGACCGAGTCGGTGAACGCGTACCTGGCCCCCATCCGCGAGCGTCGCCGCGAGCTGGAAGGCCAGCCGGAGATGGTGCGCGAGATCCTGCACGAGGGCAACCGCCGTGCCAACGAGATCGCCAACACCACCTTGGACGAGGTGCGCGAGGCCATGGGCATGGTGTACTAGCCGCCGCGGGCAAGCTTATCGATACCGCGCGACCACGGCGTCCCCTTAGCGGAGGGGGCGCCGTTTTTCTATACGGAGTCCTCCAGATCCATCTGCATGAGCTGGACGCTCTCGCGCATGCGCTGGGCATGGGCGCGCGAGAGTCGGTCGTCCTCGTAGGCGCTCTGGATCTGCTCCAGCTCGAAGGTGTAGGCCTTGCGCTTGATGTCCTCGGTGCGATCGCCGGCCTTGATGACGGAGGTCACCGTGGGCCGCGCGTCGTGCAGCGCCGCCACCGAGCGCTGGTACTCCACGAGCACCGCCGCCGCGTCCTCGGTGGGCACCTGGCTTGAGGCGACGGCCGCTTCCAAATGCTCCACGGCATAGGTGCGCGTGGCCGTCTGCAGCCAGCGCATCTCCTCGGTCTGCTCGGCCAGCTCCGTGTTGCCCGGCAGCTCGCGCAGCACCGCGCGCACGCCGCGGTGCCACAGCGCCCGGAAGCGGCCGTTCCAACGCTTCAACGTGCCGTGCCCCTTGCCGTGCTGCAGAAGCTGCATAGCCTGCTCGAGGCGCCCCATGTAGCGGTAGGCCACCACGCCGGAAACGACGCCGCGCTCCATCAGCTCCATGGCGCGCTCATACTCCCACATAAGGGCCTGAACGCGCAGCTCGACATTCATCTCGCTCTCGATGCCGCTGTTGGCCTTGATGCGCGCGAGGCGGTCGTTGTAGGAGCGAATGACCGCCCGGGTCTCCGCGCGGTTCTCCCGGGTCTGCTGGGCCGCGAGCATCTCGATGACCTCGCGCATGATGTCCATGGTGGTGGCGGCGTCCTGGTCGATGCGGTGCAGCTCCTCCTCCCCCTTGTCGCGGGCCGGCGCCAGAAGCGGCACGACGAACGTGGCCAGAAGCAGCGTGCACACGATGACGCCGCAGGCGAGGAAGATCAGCAGCTCGCGCTGGGGAAAGGGCACGTTGGGCGGCCCGTAAACAGCATAGGTGGGAATGGAGAACATGATGGAGAGCGTGATGGTGCCCTTGGCTCCGCAAAACGTCGTGATGAGCGCGCTGCGCAGATCGCCTTTCCCGAAGCGGCGCTTCTCGTCGCGGCGCACATGGTAGAGATCCATGGCAAGCACCCACAGAAATCGCGTGGCCAGAAGCACGAAGGTGAGCCCGAAGACGAGCAGGATGAGCGTGGAGTTCGTGATGCGCACGTTCTCCCACGTATCCTGCATGGCCAAGGGAAGCTGGGTTCCCAGAAGCACGAACACGATGCCGTTCAGGGCATAGGTGAGCACGTGCCACACGCTGCCCGAGACGATGTTCATGCGCGAGACCGAAGGGCCGATGACCCCCTTGGGGGACGTGACGTTGATGAGCCCGGCCACCACCACGGCGATGACGCCGGACACATGGCACACATCGGCCACCAGGTAGATGAGGAAGGGAATGAGCACTTCGAAGAGCACATGGAAGTTCGTGTTCTCCACGCCGATGGAGCGGGCGCGCTTGACGACCCAATTGCCGAGCAGCCCCAGGAGAATGCCGAGCAGCAGGCCGCCGACGAATTCCACGAGGAAGTCGACCCCGGCGTCAACCAGGGAGAACGACCCGGTGACCACGGCGGCAATGGCGAATTGGAAGGACACGATACCCGAGGCGTCGTTCAAGAGCAGCTCGCCCTTCAACATGGAGGCCTGGCGCTTCGGGATGTCCACCTGCTTCGAAAGCGACGAGACCGCCACGGCGTCGGTGGGGCCCAAGGCCGCGCCCAGGGCGAAGGCCGCCGCCAGCGGAATGGAGGGCACGAACGCGTTCAGCAGGAAGCCGATGACGAGCGTCGTGGCCACCACGAGGCCTATGGCCAGGGAGAGCACGGGCTTGCGCTCGCGCCAGAGCGCCTGCTTGTCGGCGTGCTTCGCCTCGTCGTAGAGCAAAGGCGCGATGAACATGACGAGGAACAGCTCCGGGTCGAGCGTCACCTCCACCTCGCCGCCGGCCACAACGGCAATGAGGAGCCCGATGACGATCTGGATGAGCGGAAGCGAGACGCGCGGGATAATCTGGTCGATGAGCGAGGACGCCAAGACGGCGACGAGCAGGAGCAGACCGAGGGTCAGCGCTTCCACAACTGCATCTCCTTTTGGGTGTCGGCAATGGGCGAATAAGATATTTTAGAGCATGGCGGCCTATTGGGAAAGGCGCACGCGGAAGTTGCGGCCGCTCTTCTCCAGCTCGTAATCTCCCACCGAGGCCATGTACTGGCGCATCTGGGAATAGCCGAGGTCGCGCACCTTGAAGTCCTTGAACTTGGCACGCAGGGCGTCGGTGATGGTGGAGAGCATGATGCCCTCGGCGCCAGCGCCGGCCACCAGCTCGCGGATGTAGCCGGCCGGGGTGTCGCCCGCGGGCTTCTTCTTGCGAGCCGGCGCCTTCTGGGGGACCTCCTTCTTGACCGTGTTCTTCTTCGCGGCAGTCTTCTTGGCGGTCTCCTTCTTCGCGGCAGTCTTCTTGGCGGCCGGGTTCTCCTCCGCCTTCGACTTGGCCGCCTGGCGGCGCCGCGTCGGCTTTTCCGTCTCCGCGGGCTTCTCGGCCTCCGTCGGTTCCTTCGTCTCGCGCGCCTTCGCCTCTTCGGTGGCATCGGCTTTCTTCGTCTGGCGGGTCTTGCGCTCGGCGCGGGCGCGGCGGCCGGGCCGCACGTCCTTCTGAGCCTCCGGTGCCACAGGTTCTGTCTCCGGCGCTGCCTCCACGACCACTTCGACGGCCTCGGACGCCGGCACCTCCACCGCCACTTCGGTGGAGACATCCGACTGCTCCGCTTCGCCCTCGGGCAACGCCGCGGCGGCCTGGCGGCCCTCCGACAAACGCCCCACGGCCTTCGTCGCAACCCGGCGCGTACCGCGATGGCTGCGCGAGCGGCGATTCGGCTTCTCGGGCTTCTCCATCTCGGACTTCTCCATCTCGGGCTTCTCGGCCTCGGCCGAGGACGCCTCAGTCGCGGCCGCCTCTCCATCGAGCTCAGAGGCGACGTCGGCAGCCTCTTCTGCCTTAGCGACCTTCGCGGCCTTCGCGGCCTTCTCGGGCTTCCCCGCACGCTCGGGCTTCTCCGCCTTCTCGGGGCGCTCCTCGCCCTCGGCGAGTTCCACGGTGACCGAACTGTGGTCTTTGGTGATGCGCACCCGCGTGAACTCCTCGAGCAGCTTCGAGAGCAGGTTCGTGCCGTAGCTGCGCACGTCGAAATCGGGGTAGCGCTTCTGCAGGCGGCTGCCGATCTCGCCCAAGCCAGTGGCCTTGCCGTTGTTCTGGTTGTCGGTGATGATGTCCACCACGGCCTGCTCCACGGAGTCCTTCGGCACCGCGTTGCTGCCGCCGCCCTTCTCGTTGCGCTTGTTCTGCACGAGCAGCTCGAGCGTGGTGAACACGTCGCAGGCGCGCCGGAAGGGCGTGGGGGTCTTCTTCTCCCCCATGCCGATGACCATGCGCCCGCTCTCGCGCAAACGGCTGGCCAGGCGCGTGAAGTCCGAGTCGCTGGACACGAGGCAGAAGCCATCGACGTTGTCGGTGTAGAGGATGTCCATGGCGTCGATGATCATGGCGGAATCCGTGGCGTTCTTGCCCTGGGTGTAGCCGAACTGCTGGATGGGCGTGATGGAGTTCTCCAGCAGCGCGTCCTTCCATTTCGCGTGCAGGGTGAGCGTCCAGTCGCCGTAGATGCGCTTGATAGTGACGGTGCCATACTTCGACAGCTCGTTCAAGATCGGCTTCAAGTAGCGCGCCGACACGTTGTCCGCGTCGATGAGCAGCGCGAAGCGGCGGTCGGACGACTCAGTGGTTGTCTTTGATTCCATGGGAGGTAAATTCCTTGCTTGAGATAAGGGGCCTTTGTCACTCAGTATGGCACACTTCGGCCTAAAATGCTGCACCTATCTTGGACTCAGGTCAAGCCGTAACGTTGAGAAGCGCCTTTCCTCCCGAGAATACGGGAAGTCGTGGGATAGGGGCAGCCGAGGCAACAAAAAAGCCAGCGACGATAAGCCGCTGGCCTAGCATTTCGGTGGTGCACCATGAAGGACTCGAACCTTCGACCTTGGGATTAAGAGTCCCCTGCTCTACCAACTAAGCTAATGGTGCACTTGGTTCCTGCGCAAAGCGCTTGAATATTCTAGGCGAAGCTTTTCAGAATTGCAAGCCCTAAATTTTCAAGCGCGCTGGGGTGGATGATGGGACTCGAACCCACGATCTCCAGAGCCACAATCTGGCGCCTTAGCCAACTAGGCCACACCCACCATTTCGCGCAAGGCAGAATTATAGGCAACAGAGAGCCTGGGTGCAAGAGTTATTTTTCCTATGCCGCTCCCCGCGCCATGGGCGCCGCTCCCGTCGCCGCTGCCGGCACCACTCCCGTCGCCCGTTGATTCGTCTCGCCACCGTCCGACCGTTTCCGAGCACCCCGGCGCCGACGAGCACGCAGCGGCGCGCTTTAGCAGGCCGCCAAGTCCTTCACCACTTCCCCGCCGAGAATGAGGCCGGCTACGGAGGGGACGAAGGCAACCGAGCCGGGTGCCGGACGCGTACCGTCCTTCACAGCCATGTCGTCATCCGCGGGAACGAGCGGCGGCTCAGTGGAGTAGACCACCTTCAACGACGGAATGCCTCGCCGCCGCAGCTCGCGACGCATGACGCGGGCAAGCGGATCGACCGAGGTCTCGTAGATGTCCGCCACCCGAAACGCCGTCGGATCGAGTTTGTTGCCCGCGCCCATGGACGACACAATGGGCACACCTGCCGCAAAGGCAGCTTCCACCAGAGCGATCTTCGCGCTCACCGTGTCCACCGCGTCAATCACATAATCGAAGGCCGCGAAATCGAACTGGTCAGCCGTCTCGGGAAGGAAGAAGCACTGGCAAGGACGCACGATGCACGACGGATTGATAGAGGCCACGCGCTCGGCCGCCACCTGCGTCTTTGGACGCCCGATAGCGCCCATCGTGGCGATAATCTGCCGGTTGAGGTTCGTGGGATCCACCGTGTCGGAGTCGACGAGATCGAGCGCCCCCACCCCGCTGCGAGCCAGCGCCTCCACCGCATAGCCGCCCACTCCGCCAATGCCGAACACGGCCACCCGAGCCGCCGCCAAGCGGTCGAGACCATCTCGCCCCAGCAGCAGCCGCGTCCGCGCGAAAAGGTCATTCACGAGAGCACTCCCATCTTCCCTAAAGAGCGTCGAGTGTCGGGCACGGGCGCTCTTGCAAAAAGTTTCGCAAAAATGGTCACAAAATCGACTTTTGAACTCTTCGTGAACCGCAAACCCGTCATTTTCAGCAGTGAAACGCGGAAAAGAGGCGTTAAACTAACAAAATAGGGTTCAGAATCGAAGATAGAGAGTTCAAAACTCGATTTTGTGACCATATTATCGCAGTTTTTTGTCGGGAAGGCGCTTGCGGCCCCGATTAGGAGAAGACGATGTCCCAACAATCCTCGCAGCACAAAAATTTGACCCCCGCCATCGGTATCGCTCTAGCATTCTTGCTCTCGATGAGCTCTTTGGCCGGATGCAGTGCCTCGATGGCAGCTGATGAGGCGCCGACCGATAAGTCGACCCCTGAGCTCGCGAGCACAGGGGCGCCCGACGACTCACAAGAGCCGCAGGCCACTCCCCCAGAGGACGCAAACCAGCAGAATGCTGAAGCTGCTAGCGAAAACCGATCCGCAACCGACGATGGCGCCCTTTCCTACCGCGACATCCCCGCCTTCGATGGCAATCCCTACGTCTACGTGAACGACGGCGAGCCGGTGTTCACCGACGAGCAGCGCGCGGCCGAGCCCGGGTATGAGCGTTACGGCGAGCTGGACGAGTTAGGCCGCTGCACCGCCGCCTTCGCCGTCGCGGGCCCCGAGACCCAGCCCACGGAGAAGCGCGGTTCCATCGGCGAGGTGCGCCCCTCCGGCTGGCAGATGGCCAAGTACGATTTCGTGGAGGGCAAGTACCTGTTCAATCGCTGCCATCTTCTGGGCTACCAGCTCACGGGCGAGAACGCCAATACGCAAAACCTCATCACCGGCACGCGCTATTTGAACGTCCAGGGCATGCTGCCCTTCGAAAACGCCGTGGCCGACTATGTGGATGCCACGGGCAACCACGTGCTCATGGCCGTGGCGCCCGTCTTCGAGGGAAGCGAGCTGGTGGCCCGCGGCGTGCACATGATGGCGGAGTCCGTGGAAGACGGCGGCGAGGGCGTGGCCTTCAACGTCTTCTGCTACAACGTGCAGCCGGGAGTGGTCATCGACTACGGCACGGGCGAATCGATGCTCGAGGAGGACGCCACTCCCCTGCCCGACGTGTCGGGAGCCGAAAGCGCGCCCGATACCGCAAGCGAAGGCGCAGGTGCCGGCGAAGCGTCCGAGAAGGGCGCGACGGGCTCCGACGAGGGCAAGGGCGTCGCCGAGTACGTGCTGAACACAAACTCGAGGAAGTTCCACCTGCCGAGCTGCTCGTCGGTCGGCCAGATGAGCCCCAAGAACCGCGAGGACGTCGAGGACACCCGCGAGAACCTCATCGCCAACGGCTACGACCCCTGCAAGCGCTGCAACCCGTAGGACTTCGATGGAGTCTCCAAATGTGTGCTAGAATAGCCAACGCACTTACGGGGCTGTAGCTCAACGGTGGAGCAGGGGACTCATAATCCCTTGGTTCTCGGTTCGAATCCGGGCGGCCCTACCAAAAACAGACATGCGCCTGTCGGATATTTCCGGCGGGCGCATTTGCTATACGACGCTATCTTTCAAACGCGGCGAGCTTTTGTGCGATTAGCCTGGGAAGCTCTTCCGCGCATTCGGCGATGGCGTCTGCGCCTTCGCACTCCCCTGGCTCGCCAAATCCGTAGGCGCAGGCCACGAAGGGAATGTCGTTGCGCAGGGCCACCTCGCGATCGTGGAATCGGTCCCCTACCATAATATGGGGCAACGGATAGAAAGAAGCCACCTCGCGGTAGATCTGCCATTTGGGAATCCAGTCGAAGTCTTGGGCACAGTGAAGCCCTTCAATCCATCGGCCAAGGCCGAACTCCCGCATGTGATCCTCGCCGTAGGAGCGCCAGCAGTTCGACAGCAGCACCATGGTCGCCCCTCGGGAAGCTACCTCATCGAGGGCCTCCTCAACGCCGGGGAACAGCCGGGCCCGGCCTTCCTTTCGCAAACGCTCCATCTCGTCTCGCACCCGCAGCGAGGCCTCGCGCCACACGGGCTCGGGAAGATGCGGGGCGAAGGTGGTCCACATCTCCTCGGTCGTCCAGCCGAGCCAACATGCAATGTCGGCGTCAGCGTAGGTGCGCCGCTCGAGCCAGCCCTCCTTCGAAAGCCATGCGCAGGCCGCGCGAAAAGCCGGTCCGTAGAGCGCCATCGTATCGTGCAGCGTGCCATCGTAGTCGAAGAACACCGTGCCTCGTCGATCGCCCATTCGCCTCTCCTTTCCCAGGGCGCGCGTCAGCTAGCCCTCGATCTCGCGCAGCAGGTTCACCATCTCGATGGCCGACGTGGCGCAATCGAAGCCCTTGTTTCCCGCCTTGGTGCCCGCCCTCTCGATGGCCTGCTCGATGGTGTCCGTGGTGACGACGCCGAACATCACCGGCACATCCGATGCCAGCGCCACCTGCGCGATGCCCTTGGCAACCTCGTTGCAAACCAAATCGTAGTGGGACGTAGCGCCGCGAATGACCGCTCCCAGGCAGATCACGGCATCGTAGTGCCCGCTTCGGGCCATGCGCTGCGCCACAAGCGGTTCCTCGAAGGCACCGGGCACCCAAGCTATGTCCACATCCTCCTCGCGAACATTATGGCGCAGAAGCCCGTCCATGGCCCCGGCGATCAGCTTGCTCGTTATGAACTCATTGAAGCGGGAGGCCACAATGCCCACCTTGACGTTCTCGGATACCAGTTTTCCCTCAAATACGGTCATGATCTTGCCTTTCTCTCAATTCCTTTCGAGTTTCCAAATTTTCGAATTTTCCGTCTGTTACGCCACCTGGGGCTGCGGCTCCTCCGCCTTGAGCATATGGCCCATCTTCTCCCGCTTGGTCTTCAGGTAGAAGCCGTCGTGGGCTGTAGGTGCGATCTGGATCGGCACCCGCTCAGCAATGACCAGGCCGAAATCCTCCAATTGATACACCTTGTCGGGGTTGTTCGTGAGCAGGCGCATGGTCTTCACTCCGAGGCTCTGCAGAATTTGGGCTCCGATATAGTATTCCCGCAGATCGCCGGCAAACCCCAGCGCCTCGTTTGCCTGCAGCGTGTCGAGGCCCTGCTCCTGCAGCTCGTAGGCGCGCATCTTGTTCACGAGCCCGATGCCGCGGCCCTCCTGGCGCATGTACAGCACCACACCGCGGCCGGCCGCTTCCACCTGGGCCATGGCCGCCGCAAATTGCGCGCCGCAGTCGCAGCGCTGCGAGCCGAACACGTCTCCGGTCAGGCATTCGGAATGCACGCGCACCAGCACGTCCTCGCCGTTGCCGATCGCTCCCTTAACGAGGGCGATATGGTGCTCGCCGTTCAAGCGGTTGACGAAGGTCTTGGCGCGGAACTCGCCGTATTCCGTGGGCATGAACACGTCGGCCACCTGTTCCACGTGCACTTCGTGCTTCTTGCGATAGTCCTGCAGCGCCTTGATGGACACGAACGTCAGGCCATGCCGCCTTGCCAGCTCGATCAGCTGCGGCGTGCGCATCATCGTGCCGTCATCGGCCATGATCTCGCAGCACAGCCCGCACGGCTCAAGGCCGGCCAGCCGGCACAGATCCACCGTTGCCTCAGTGTGCCCATTGCGCTCCAGCACGCCGAGGGGCTTCGCCATAAGGGGAAACATGTGGCCCGGCCGGCGAAAGTCGCTGGGCGACGAGGTGGGATCCACCACTTTGCGCGCCGTAAGGCCGCGCTCGGCCGCCGAGATGCCCGTTGTCGTGTCCGCATGATCCACCGACACGGTGAATGCCGTCTCGTGGTTGTCGGTGTTGTCGGTGACCATCTGGGGGAAGCGCAGGCGGCGGCACA
Source organism: Adlercreutzia sp. CNCM I-6207 (assembly GCF_977072305.1). Classification (NCBI taxonomy): domain Bacteria; kingdom Bacillati; phylum Actinomycetota; class Coriobacteriia; order Eggerthellales; family Eggerthellaceae; genus Adlercreutzia; species Adlercreutzia sp. CNCM I-6207. The sequence continues at coordinate 9,076 of NZ_CDRVLZ010000020.1, read as the reverse complement.
GCTCTGCGCTCATAGGCATGCAGATGAGCCCCTTTCCCACGCTCGCCATGAAGTTCACGTTCTCCGTCGTCGCGAATTGCGCGGCGCAGATGAGATCGCCCTCGTTCTCGCGATCGGGGTCGTCGGTCACCAGGATGACCTTTCCCGCGCGCAGGTCCCCCAAGGCCTGTTCAATGGTGTCGAATTGGAAGTCGTTCATGATGCTTCTCTTTCTCTGATAGCCTTGCCGTGCAGATGCGAGCCTAAAACCCATGGGCCGCAAGAAAATCCCGCGTGAGACCCGGTGACGACGGACTCGCCTTCGGACTGCCGCCACCCTTTCCCCAAAGCTCGTCCTTCCCGGGCGATGCGCGCGGCAGCAGACGCTCCACGTACTTGCCGATGACATCGTTCTCCATGTTGACCTTATCGCCGACGCCCTTGGAGGCGAGGGTTGTCTGCTCCCGCGTGTGCGGAATGACCGAAACCGTGAAAGAAGCGTCCGAGACGCTTGCCACCGTCAGGCTGATGCCGTCGAGGGCAACCGAGCCCTTCTCGACGACCAGACGCAGGAGGGAGGGCGCCGCCTCTATCTCGTACCACACGGCGTTCGCCTCCTGGCGCACCGAGGCAATCGTGCCCATACCGTCGATATGGCCCGATACGATATGGCCCCCGAAGCGCCCGTCGGCCACCAGAGCGCGCTCCAGATTGACGGGGCTCCCCGCGCGGAGCATTCCCAGATTCGATCGCCGCAGGGTCTCGGGCATGACATCTGCCGTGAAAGAGCCGCCGTCGAAGTCCGTCACCGTCAGACACACACCATTGACTGCGATAGAGTCGCCCAGTCGCACATCGCCCAAAACCCGCTTGGCGGCAATGCGTAGCACGCCGTCTTTGGAGCCGCCGCGCAGGAAACGCACGCGTCCCACTTCCTCTACGATACCGGTGAACATGGCTGAAGCCTCCCTTCCAGCAGCACGTCGCCTCCCATCATCTGCAGGGACACCTCGGAAAGGACGGGCGCATCCGCCGGATCCCCCACCCCGCGCCCCGCCACGGGGCCCAAAGCTTCTAAGCCGCCGAAAATCTTGGGCGCAATGTAGGCTTGGACGCGATCGACCAAACCTTCGTCGAAAAGGCTGCCGAGAAGCGTCGGCCCCCCTTCCACGATCAGGGAGTCCAGAGAGAAGCGCTGCCAGAGCAGCTCCATGAGAATGCGAGGGTCAACGCGACCTTCTCTCGCAGGCACCGCAACCACCGCGCATCCGCGCTCGGCCAGAGCGTTGCGGCGAGCCAGCAGCGCGCCCTCGGCCACGGCCACTATCACGGGCGCCTCGCTTGCCGTGCGAACCAGTTGGGATTCCAGGGGAAGGCGCGCGGCGGCATCGACCACGACGCGCGCCGGCTGGGAGACCTCGCGTCCATCGAGGCGGCACGTCAGCAGAGGATCGTCGGCGAGCGCCGTGCCGATGCCCACCATGACCCCGGCATGGCGGTGGCGGTCCTCATGAACGCGGCGACGCGCCGCCTCTCCGGTCACCCAGCGAGAAAGCCCCTCCCGCGTGGCCACCTTCCCGTCCAAGGTCATGGCGTATTTGGCTATCACCAGGGGACGGCGCTGCTCCATGGCGTGCAGGAACGGTTCGTTGACAGCGCGGCACGATGGCTCCAAGACCCCCACGGCCACTTCGATGCCGGCCCGCCGCAGAGCCTCGTTGCCCCTGCCCGCCACAAGAGGGTTGGGATCGAGCACGCCCACGACCACGCGCGCAATGCCGGCCTCGATAAGCGCCTCGGTGCACGGCGGCGTCTTGCCCGTATGGCAGCAGGGCTCCAAGGTGACATAGGCCGTGGCACCGGCCGGCGACTCGCTGCAAGCCGCAAGCGCCTCCCGCTCGGCATGGGGGCCGCCGAAACGGTGGTGCCAGCCCTCGCCGATGATACGGCCGTCTCGCACAATGACGGCGCCGACAAGGGGGTTGGGGCTCGTCCATCCCGCTCCGCGCCGGGCCAGCTCAACGGCTCGGGCCATGAAGCGCTCATCAGCCTCAGCGGGCAGCGAGCCGTCGGCATCCGCTGATTGCGCACCCACTTCCGACGATCGCACGCCCCCTCGCGCCCCATCGGGGACGCTGCGCCCTCCGTCCATCATGCCTCCTTTCACAAAGACACCTCAGGACAGGGGGGCGCCCGCATTGCAAAGGGCCCTGAAACACGAGGTTCCAGGGCCCTTGAGCATACGCGCGCACGCTGAAGATCTTCTTCCATCCAGACTGTACTGTCGGTCTCGGAATTTCACCGAGTCAGCCCTAAGGCTCGCGGACTTTACCGCCGGTCGGGAATCTCACCCTGCCCTGAAGATGCTATGTAGTTGTTCGACGGGAAGGATATTACGGCCGTTCTTCCCGATAGTCAATTACTCAAATTATTTCAAATGGGTGAAAGCACAAAATCCGATGGCTACATCTTCACCGGAGCCGACACGCCCAGCAGGTTCAGGCTCAAGGCCAGCACGATGCGGGTGGCGTCGCACAGGGCCAAACGCGCCGTCTGCACGTCGGCGTCGTCGGTGAGCACGTGGCAGTTGGTGTAGAACTGGTGGAACAGCGACGCCAGGTCCTGCGCGTAGTGGGTCAGGCGGAACGGCGCGCGGTCGCGGGCCGCCAGGGCGATGAGGTTGCCGAAGTCGGCCATCTTGCGCATGAGCGCCAGCTCGGAGGGATGGGTGAGCGGCGTCAGGTCGCAATCCTCGGGAATGATCTTCTCGGCGAGCTCGCCCATCGTCATCTCCCCCGCCTCGACGGCGGCGGCGTCGGCCTCATCGGCCGCCTTGCGCAGGATGGAGCAGATGCGCGCGTGGGCGTACTGCACGTAGTACACCGGGTTGGAGGCGTCCTTCTTCTTCGCCACCTCGATATCGAAGTCGATGGGCTGGTCAGCCGAGCGGGAGAGCATGAGGTAGCGGGTGGCATCCACGCCCACCTCGTCGATGAGCTCCTCGAAGGTGACCATCTCGCCGGTGCGCTTGGACATGCGCACGGCCTTGCCATCGCGGAACAGGTTCACGAGCTGCCCCAGCTGCACCTCGAGCGCCCCGGGCCAGCCCCAAGCCTCGAGCATGCACTCGCAGCGCTTGATGTAGCCGTGGTGGTCGGCGCCCCACAGATCGATAAGGTGGTCGAAGCCGCGCATCATCTTGTCGTAGTGGTAGGCCACGTCGCTCATGAAGTAGGTGGCCTCGCCGTCGCCCTTGATGAGCACGCGATCCTTGTCGTCGCCCAGATCCGTCGAGCGGAACCAAAGGGCGCCGTCCTTCTCGTAGAGGTAGCCCTTCTCGCGCATGGCGTCCAGGGAGCGGGACACGGCGCTCTCGCCGTTCTCGTCCTCCACGTACAGCGAGCGCTCGGAGAACCACTTGTCGAAGGTGGTGCCGAAGTTGGCCAGCACCTCGCGCTGGTTCTTGAGCGTCATGTCGTAGGCCATCTCGCGGAAGGCCTCGACGCGCTCCTCATCGGAGACGTTCAGCCACTTGTCGCCGTCCTGGTCGATGATGTCCTGGGCGATGTCCTTCACGTAGGCTCCGCCGTAGCACGCCTCGGGCATCTCAACATCGCGGCCGAGCAGCTGCTGGTAACGCACGTTCACGGAGTTGCCAAACACATCCATCTGGTTGCCGTGGTCGTTGATGTAGTACTCCTCGTACACGTCGTAGCCGCCGTGGCGCATGACGCGCGCCATGGCATCACCCAAGGACGCCCAACGGCCATGGCCCACGTGGAAGGGGCCGGTGGGGTTGGCGGACACGTACTCGAGGTTCACGTAGCGCTCACCCTCGGGAATGGTGCCGCGACCGAAGTTGTCGCCCTCCTCGCGCACCTCGCGCACCACGCCCTGCAGCACGGCATCGGACAGGCGGATGTTGATGAAGCCGGGGCCGGCGATCTCCACGGAGGCGATCATGTCGTTTGCGGGAATGTGATCCACGATGATCTGGGCGATCTCGCGGGGGTTCTTGTGAGCGAGCTTCGCGGTGCGCATGGCGACGGTGCTCGCCCAGTTGCCGTTGGCCTCGTCGCGGGGTCGCTCAAGAGCTGCCTGCGGGGCCTCCGCCAGCTCAAGTGAGCCGTCGGCACGGGCCGCGTCGATCGCGGCGTCGATGATTGCTTCGAGGGATTCGCGAATTTCCATTGGTCTAACTTCCTCTTCTGTACGTCTTCAGTACGTCGGCGTTACCACGCGCGCGGGCTGTGCCGTACCCAATCGCGCCTATAAGCGGCCATAATAGCATGAACGACCCGAGAAAAACAGGAGCGCCCGAGCACTGTGCCCGGGCGCTCCCGCTAACGGTTCCGCAGGTCAGAACTGTGCAAGTGCACAAGTTCGCGCGCTTGCCCTGGATGCTACGACAGGATCACCATGGCCGCCGTGAGGATCACGATGCAGACCACGCCGAGGACCACGAACAGCTTGGCGCCGAACTTGAGCCACGTGGAGTACTCCACCTTGGCGAGGGCCAAACCGCCCATGATGGCGCCGGAGGTCGGCGTGAACAGGTTCACAAGGCCGTTGCCGGCGGAGTAGATCATGACCATGGTCTCGACCGAGAAGTTCAGCTGGTGGGCCAGGCCGCCCAGAATCGGGATGGAGACCGTCGCCATGCCGGAGGAGGACGGGATCAGGAAGGACAGGACGATGTAGAGCAGGAACGACAGCGGCGCGAAGATGATCGCCGACATGCCCGTCAGCGCCGCGGCGGCGTTGTTCAGGATCCACATGTCAAGGCCCGTCTTGGCCATGAGCACGGTGATGGAGCGGGCCAGCGCGATGATGAGCACGACCGACATCATGTCAGCGGCGCCGTTGATGAACGCCTTCACGAAGCGGCTCTCCGACACGCCGCCGATGACGCCGATGATAAGCGCCATGAGCAGGAACCACGTGGAGGCCTCGTCGAAGTACCAGCTACCCAGCGGCACGCCGGTCAGGAAGCTCGACCAGGCCGGGGTGACCTCCTCCTCGGCAACGGAGGTGGCCTCAACCGGAGCGGCAAGCGTCGTCGTGGTGCCGTTCGCCTCGTCGTAGGCGCTCACAAGCTCCTCGCCGGTCACGGTGGTCGTCACTTCCTGGGTGGTGGCGCCGGCATCGAAGATGGTGACGCCGAGGTCGGCCCAGGGAATGAACGAGACGATCATGATGACGAAGGTGAGCGCGAACACGATGAGCGACCACTTCTGGCGGCCGGACATCTTCGGCGTCGCGGCGGCGTCATCGTCGGCGGCCTCGGTCTCGGACTCCTTCATGCCCCACTCGTTCATCATGTCCTGCTGCTCCTGCAGCGACAGGAAGGTGGAGCCCTTGTCGGCCTTCACCTTCTTGGCGTAGCGCATCACGAAGACGATGGCGATGGCGAGCGACACGAGCCAAATGATCACGCCGAGCGCGATGATGATGCCCTGGTTCACGGACACGCCGATGCCGTTCAAAGCGTCGACGGCCACGCCGACGGCGAACGGGTTCACGGTGGAGCCCATGACGCCGACGCCGGCGCCGAGCAGCACCACGGCCGCGCCGGTCAGGCTGTCGAAGCCGGCGGCCACCATGGTGGCGGCGAGCAGCAGGTAGAAGGGCACCGTCTCCTCGCACATGCCGTAGGTGGTGCCGCCGATGGAGAAGATCGCCATCAAAATCGGGATGAGCACGAGCTCGTTGCCCTTCAGCTTGTGCACGAGGGCCGCGATGCCGGCGTCAAGGGCGCCGGTCTCGGTGACGATGCCCAGAAAGCCGCCCAGGATCATGACGAACAGGCACACGCCGATGGCGTCCTGGAAGCCGAACACGGGCGCGGTGAGCACCTGGGAAAGCGTCGCGCCCTGGACGCCCTCGACGCCCGACGCGGACATGACAACAGTGACAATCGCCAGAACCACCAAGATGATGAGCAAGATGGTGAACGAGGACAGAGGCGCCCTCTTTTTCTTGCCTTTCTCTGCAGCTGCCATGGTTATCCCTCCTTAATCGAATGACTGACAAAACACGGGGGCCGTGCGGTTCCCCTCCCGACTCCGCACGGCCCCGAGGTGTCGAACTATGTGCCAGCTACCGTAGCGGTACGAAAGCTACTGCAGCGTGGCGTACATGACGGCCTTGATGGTGTGCATGCGGTTCTCGGCCTCGTCGAAGACCTTCGACTGCTTCGACTCGAACACGTCGTCCTCCACTTCCATCTCCGTCACGCCGAAGCGCTTCGCGATGTCGGCGCCGGTGGTGGTGTTGGTGTCGTGGAAGGCCGGCAGGCAGTGCAGGAAGATGGCCGTCGGCTTCGCCATGGCCATGATCTCCTTGGTCACGCGATAGGGCTGCAGCTGCTCGATGCGCTGCTGCCACACCTCGTCGGGCTCGCCCATGGACACCCACACGTCGGTGTAGATGACGTCGGCGTCCGTAGCGGCTTCCTTCACGTCCTCGGTGCACTTCACGGTGCAGCCGTTCTCGGCGGCGATGCCCTCGCAGGTCTTGATGAGCTCATCGTCCATCCAGCAGTCCTTCGGGCCGCAGCCGACGAAGTTCATGCCGAGCTTGGCGCACATCACCATGAGCGAGCGGCCCATGTTGTTCTTAAGGTCGCCGAAGAAGACGAACTTCAGGCCCTTGATGTCGTAGTTGAAGTTCTCCTGCACGGTGAGCGCGTCGGCGAGCATCTGGGTGGGATGCCACATATCGGTCAGGCCGTTCCACACCGGGACGCCGGCCTTCTCGGCAAGCTCCTCCACATCGGACTGGGCGAAGCCGCGGAACTCGATGCCGTCGTAGAAGCGGCCGAGCACGCGGGCGGTGTCCTCGATGGACTCCTTCTTGCCCATCTGGGAGGAACCGGGATCAAGGTAGGTCACGCCCATGCCGAGGTCCATGGCGCCGACCTCGAAGGCGCAGCGGGTGCGCGTGGAGGTCTTCTGGAACAGCAGCACGATGTTCTTGCCCTCGAGATAGCGGTGCGGGGTGCCGGTGCGCTTCAAGTCCTTGAAGTTCTTGGAGAGCTTCAGCAGGTACTCGATCTGCTCGGTGGAGAAGTCGAGCAGGCGGAGGTAGGACTGGCCGGAAATATTCACGGGCATAATACGTTCCTTTCAATGAGATGGCGGCCGACCGACAGGCCGGCCGCCGGGAAATTCTCAAGCAATGCGCAGCGCTTCAAGCCGCGCGATGGGTTGCCTTACAGCGCCTCGCGCCAGGCCGGCATGGACATGCAGCGCGGGCCGCCGCGGCCGCGGGAGAGCTCCGCCGACGGCATGACCAGGCAGTTGATGCCGTTCTTGTACAGCACGTCGTTGGTGACGTTGTTGCGCTGGTACACCACCACGGTGCCGGGGCGCACGCACAGGGTGTTCGAGCCGTCGTTCCACTGCTCGCGCTCGGCCGCGATGCGGTCGCCGCCGCCGCAGGGGATGAGCGTGACCTTCTCGCCGACGTACTCGGAGAGCACGGACTCCAGATCCTCGTTGCGCTCGCGGATCTTGGTGCCGCCCTTGCCGTCCGGGGTGATCTCGAAGACGGTCAGCGGGCCCATGATGCCGGGATGAATGGTGAACTTATCGCGGTCGATCTGCGTGAACACGGTATCGAGGTGCATGAAGGCGCGGGACACCGGGATGTTGAACGCCAGGATGGTGTCGATCGGGCTCGTCTCGTCGTTGAAGATGTTGTGAGCGATGTGGTCGATGGCGTCGGGCTCGGTGCGCTGAGAGATGCCGATGGCCAGCACGTGCTCGTTGATGTTCAGGATGTCGCCGCCCTCGATGTGGAAGGTGTCGTTGCGGCTGTAATACTCGGGGGTGCCCACGAAATCGGGGTGATTCTTGAAGATGTAATCGCCGTAGATGGTCTCGCGGTTACGCGTCTGGCTGTACATGCGGTTGATGGACACGCCGTTGCCGATCATCGCGAACGGGTCGCGGGTGAAGTACAGGTTCGGCATCGGGGCGCACACGAGCTTGCAGCGGTCGGACACCATGTCCACGAGCAGGTGCGTGTCCTTCTGCGGCAGCTCCTGCAGGTTGATGCCGGCCATGGTCTTCATGACCATGTCCTTGGTGTTCGGGTAGTTGCTCTCGATATAGTCGGTGATGATGTCGTGGTACATATCAGTGCGGATGCCCGCCTCGTAGATCCACTGATCGAGGAACTGGCGGCGCAGCTCGGGCTTGGCGTCCAGGACCTCGGCCATGAGGTCCTCCAGGTACACGACCTCGACGCCCTCGTCGCGAAGGATCTTCGCGAAGGCGTCATGCTCTTCCTGGGCCACGGGAAGGAACGGGATGTCGTCGAACAGCAGCTCTTCCAAGGTGTTCGGGGTGAGGTTCAGCAACTCGTCGCCGGGGCGGTGAAGGATGACCTTCTTGAGATTGCCGATCTCGCTTTTGACGTTTACTCCTTGCATAGAAGCTCTCCTATCCTAGATCGGATACAGATAGAAACGTGCCAGCCACACAAGATCTCACGCGGCTTCGAGAGCAGAGGCCCACCAAGTCGTAACAAGGTCTGTTGTGTTTGACGGCATCTACTGTCCCACAACTTGGGGTTCGCTCTAGGGGCTGGGAGCTTTAGTTGTCTCAGCGCAAACGAGATGACACCTATTTGTCACCTGCAAATCGGCCAACTGCTCTTTATTTTCGGTGAGCTTTTTGGTAAGGGAAAGGCGAGCCCTGCCAAACGTGATTGCTCGGCAGGGCTCGCAGCCTAAATTCATGGTCGGGACGACAGGATTCGAACCTGCGACATCCTGCTCCCAAAGCAGGCGCGCTACCAGACTGCGCCACGTCCCGAAATAGCGCGGAAAGTATAGCAGAACCCTCGCTAACGAGCAAAAGCGCAGGATTTTGCGTTTGGGAGAGCCTCGGAACTCCTTATGGGCCTTTTCGGTGCAAGATTTTGCGTTTGGGAGAGCTCGCAGGGAGCGTGCGACTCTCCCAAACGCAAAATCCTGCACAAAATCTTTGGGCCCGCTGTTAAACCACCATTGACATAGACCCACTTTCGGTACACGCGGAAAGGGGCCTCCCGCTACGATGCGATTGTCGAGAAAGCACCGGAGAGGAGG
>NZ_CDRVLZ010000019.1:0-50114 GCF_977072305.1 Adlercreutzia sp. CNCM I-6207 | reverse complement strand
TCGAATCTAGACAACTCGAATCATACCGAAGGCCGGAGCCGTGTCTTTTGGTATCTAGGCTATGCTGCTGTGAAAGTGCGCAAGAGATTGTACGTTACCGAATCCTCGCAACGGTTCCCGCGGTTTGGGTGTTTTCTTCGTTTCTCAAGAGCGGTAATGTGTGGGGCTAAGCTTTGGAACACGTTGCAAGGAGATCCCATGGATTACCGCCAGGTCACCGTTCATCCCGAATCGCACATCGCCCCCAACGCCACGTTGGTGGGCCATGTGGAAGTGGCCAAAGATGCCACGATCCTGTTCAATGCCACGCTGCGCGGCGACTACGGCAGCCGCATCGTCGTGGGCGAGGGCTCCAACGTGCAGGAGAACAGCTGTCTGCACCTCGATTACAACCAGGACTGCATCGTGGGCCGCGGCGTGACCATCGGGCACGGGGCCGTGGTGCACGGCTGCACGCTCGGCGACAACGTGCTCGTGGGCATGGGAGCCGTCGTCATGAACGGGGCGCACATCGGCGCGAACTCGCTGGTGGCCGCCGGCGCTCTGGTGACCGAAGGCACACAGGTGCCGGAAGGGTCGCTTGTGGTGGGCGTGCCGGCGAAGGTGCGCCGGGCGCTGACCGAGGAGGAAATCGCCGGCAACCGCGAGGCGGCCGAGGGCTACGCCGCCATCGGCCGCGACCTGGCCGAGCAGGGCATCCTCTACTGGGGCGCCAACATCCCCGCCGACGCGCGCACCATCGCTCTCGCCCGGGACTAGCGAGCGCCGCGCTGCCAGTGAGCCCGTAGGGGCTGACCTTGGTCAGCCCTAATGCTCGAAAGCCGTAAAGGCTATCGCATTGGCGCCGATCATCTCGCGACAGAGGGGCGACCGAGGTCGCCCACTACAGAAGGGCTTTCGCACTAGTTTTCACGAGCGAAACGCGCTATATCTTGAGAAGAACCTCCTCAATAAGCCGGCAGAAGTCGGCTTCTCTTGTTTGGGCCACCTCGTGCACCTCCTCGTCGGAGGGGCTCGCGCCCTCAACGCCGCAGGCCATGTTGCTCACGAGCGAGATGCCGAGCACGCGCATCCCCACGTGGCGCGCCGCGATGACCTCTTCGCACACCGACATGGCCACGGTGTCAGCGCCCCAAGAGCGGAACATCTGAATCTCCGCCGGCGTCTCGAAGGAGGGGCCGAGCAGCCCCAGATACACGCCCTCTTGCACGGGAATGGCCAGCGCCTCGGCAGTCTGCCGGGCCAGCTGGCGCAGGACCGGGTCGTAAGCGTCCAACATCGAGAAGAACCGCGGGGCCATGGCGTCGGGTTCGGTACCGGTGATGGGGTTGCGGCCCGTGAAATTCAGCTGGTCGGTCATGATGCAGAAATCGCCGACGCGGTAGCCCTCGTTGATGGCGCCGGCGGCATTGGTAGTGATGAGCATGTCCGCGCCGAGTGCCGCCATCAGCCACACGGGGAAGGCGACCTCTTGGGCGGTATAGCCCTCATAGCCATGGAGCCGCCCCTGCATGGCGAGCACCCGCCTGCCGCCCAGCATGCCGGCCACGAAGCGCCCCACATGCCCGTTGGCCGTGGAGACGCCCATGCCGGGCACCTCGCCGAAGGGAACGAAGACAGGATCGGCGATGCGCTCGGCCAGAGGACCAAGTCCCGAGCCCAAGATGAGGCCCACCTCCGGCCGGAAGGTGCCGAGGCGCTCCTCCATCACCGCCTGGGCCGCATCCAGCGTCCCCCTCAGGTTTTCCAGAGCCATAGAGAATATCCTTCCTAGCGTTTCGCCACCAGTACGCGGGGTCTTCCCGTCAGATCGTCCACGATATGCACGTCGACGAATCCCGCTTGCTCGGCCACGGCACGGGCGGCATCCATGTGTCCCTCATACAGCTCGCAGGCGAGCACGCCGCCAGGCTTCAGGGCCCGAGCGGCCCACTGGGCGAGCGGCCGGAACAGATCGAGCCCGTCGGCGCCCCCGTCCAGGGCGAGCGTCGGCTCGAAATCGGCCACCTCGCGCGGAATGCCAGCCATAACGGCGGTGGGCACGTAGGGCGGGTTGGAGACCACGGCGTCGAAGGTGCCCATGCGCTTCTCGCCGATGCCGGAGCCCAGCGAGCACTGCAGCACGGCCACGCGGTCGGCAAGCCCCAAGGCCTCGGTGTTTTCTTTGGCGAGCGCCACCGCCTCCGGCGCGACATCCGTGGCGATGACCCGCACATCCGGGTGCTCGTAGGCCAGCGAGCAGGCGATGCAACCGGATCCCGTGCACAGGTCGGCCACGAGAAGGCTTTTGCGAGTCTCATCCATGCCTGCAGACGAGGGGCGACCAAGGTCGCCCCCTACGGAGGAGTCCTCCGCAGCACCACTCGGTTCGGCTGCCGCATCAGCGTCGTCGTCATTCGCAGCCGAGGGGCGACCGAGGTCGCCCCCTACGGAGAGGGAAGCAGATTCCCCCGCCTCCTCCAGGGCCTTCTTCACGGCGGCGACAGCCTCGCGCTCCTGCTCGGCGGCCTCGGGGTTCCACGCCACGTCGCGGGGGCCGGGCGTCGGCAGCGCCGCAAGCACTTCGCTCACAAGCACCTCGGTCTCGGGCCGCGGGATGAGCACGCCGGGGCGCACCTTCACGGTGATGTGCCGAAAGGCCACTTCCCCGGTGATGTACTGCAGGGGCTCACCCGCGCCGCGCCGCCGCACATAGCCGCGCAGCACTCCCCGCTCGTCCTCCGAGAGCGGCCGGTCGAAATTGATGAACAGCTGGGTGCGCGAGAGCCCACAGGCCTCGGAGAGCAGCCACTGCGCCGAGAGCCGGGGATTCTCATCCCCTTTGTCGGCCAGGTACCCTTCAGTCCATTCCAGCGCTTTCTTTATCGTCCATTCAGACATCGGGTTAACGGCCTTTCAGTAGTGTAGAAGTCAGGCGCGGACAGGAGGCGATGGTGCCGCGCGCAGTTCATTCAATGGCATCCGTGAAAGCCGCAACCCTTTGCAAGCCCTGCCATTGAATGCTGTTTGAGCACGGTGCCGTCGCCTCCTGGCCGCGCCGTCAGGTTGAGGCTAAACAGCAGCTTCCAGCTTTTGCGCGCGGTCGGCCGCCTGCAGAGCCGTGATCACATCCCCCAGGTTGTCGCCCAGAAGCACCCCGTTGTAGGTGGAGTTGAAGCCGATGCGGTGGTCGGTCACGCGGTCCTGCGGGCCGTTGTAAGTGCGGATCTTCTCGGAGCGGTCGCCGGAGCCGATCTGGGCCAGGCGCTCGGCGCCCTCGGCTGCCTGCTGCTCGGCGAGCATCTTCTCGTAGAGGCGGGCGCGCAGCACGGCCATGGCCGCGATCTTGTTCTGCAGCTGCGACTTTTGGTCCTGGGACTGCACCACGAGACCCGTGGGCAGGTGCGTGATGCGCACGGCGGAGTCGGTCGTGTTCACGCACTGGCCACCCGGGCCGCCAGCGCGGTACACGTCGATGCGCAGGTCGCCCTCGTTGATCTCCACTTCCACCTCGTCGGCCTCCGGCAGCACGGCCACGGTGGCCGTGGAGGTGTGGATGCGCCCCTGGGACTCGGTCTTGGGCACGCGCTGGACGCGGTGCACGCCGGACTCGAACTTCATGACCGAGTACACATGATCGCCCTTCACCTTGAACTGGATCTCCTTGAAGCCGCCGGCCTCCGACGGCGAGGCGTCCATGGTCTCGGTCTTCCAGCCCTGGGCCGCGGCGAAGCGCTCGTACATCTTGTAGAGGTCGCCGGCAAAAATGGCGGCCTCGTCGCCGCCGGCCGCCGCGCGGATCTCCACGATGATGTCCTTCTCGTCGGCCGGGTCGGCCGGGATGAGCATGAACTTGATGTCCTCCTCCAGCTGGGGCAGCTTGGCCTCGATGGAGGCGATCTCCTCCTGGGCGAACTCCTTCATGTCGGCGTCGGAGAGCATCTCCTTAGCCGCCTCCAAGTCGTCCATGGCGGCGACGTACTCGGCCGCCTTCTTGGCGAGCGGACCTTGGGAGGCGTATTCCTTGGCGAGCCGGTTGTACTCCTTCTGATCGGCGAGCACTGCCGGATCGCCCATCTTGGCCTGCAGCTCGTCATAAGCCTCGATGATCTTCTGGAGCTTCTCTTTCATATCAGTTTCCTGCATGGGTGCTTCCTTTGCGTGAAACGGTGTGGGTTAGAAAACGCCTTAAAGGCGCAACTTCGCATTGTAGCAGAAGGGACCGAAAGGGCCAGCCCTTCCCGTTCCAGCGTAACGCCCCGACAGCTCTTCGGCAGTCAAATTGCAACCAGCAGCCAATGTCGCGATTTAGCTGGTAACGTCTTCGTCGAAATCAGCTTCCTGGGGACCACTCTCCCCCTCGTCCAGCTCGGCAATAAGATCTCGCGCTTGAGCCACAAACGTCTCCAGCTCATCGAACAAAACAGAGGAGATGATCGACCAGTTGATTCCTTCATAATCATGAACAAGCCGATGACGCAATCCGGCAATTTGCGCGAACGGAACCTCTGGATGGGCATCGGCAAACTCGCGAGAGATGCAATTAGCCTGTTCACCGATGTTGTAGAGAGGCGTTGTCACCATCCATTGCATTTGGATGTCCGAGAGCAGCGTTTCAGGAGTTAGATCGCGTAGGGAGATCACGTTGAGAAGCTGATCCCCGACGGCTACGATGCGTTTCAGACGATAGCGGTCGGTTTTCATAAGAGCACCGCATCCCTCAGAACAGCGTCGCGGAAAGGGCCGGCATCGAGTTCAGAGAGCTCGAACACATCGACTTTTTTGCCCGAAAGCCGATGAAGATCCTCTGCCACGCCAAACACATTGAGGGGCCTGAAACCCGGGTTCCCTACGAGCAAGATGTCGATGTCGGAGGACGCATCTGCTTCATCGCGAGCATAGGACCCGAACAGGCTTGCCGAGCACATATCGTACTTCTCAAGCAAGGGTATGACCCACGAGCGAATTTGATCTGTTGTGAGCAAACCCGTTTCCATCGAAACATCCTCCTTTCGCTTGAGCCCCATTTTAGCAGATAAGAATACTTGGGACGTAACATCTCCGAACCAAAGAGAGGGACGGAGGCCATTCCGTCCCTCTCTTTAAGATGATGCTTGCAGCTATTTATGCGGTGGTTGGCACAAGCTCGTTGTCCTCCAGATGCGGCAAGCGCAAAGACTCCAAGCGATCCAATGCCCCTGTCCCATCTTCATGGGATGAGACCGCTGCGTTGCCATCCGTGCCACCCAAGGGCGCATCTCTATCCGTCGGAGCCACTTCCTCGGCAAGCCAGAGCGCGATGTTGTTCAAGCACTGACGGTCCGTCGAAACAAATGCCTCAGTAGTCTTGATCAGCTGCGGGTAAAGGCAAGGATCGCTCATTTTACGCACTTCTGCCGCAAATGAGGGGATCCATGCAAGCAGATGATCGTCGGCGAACTTCGCTTGCGCCTGCAGAAGCGTCACGAGCTCGCGCCAATCTCGCTTATCGAATGCCTCCATGGCATCTCGGGCAAGACACGACATGAAGGCCATTTCTAGCGCAATATGGTCATCCGGCGTTCGCGGATAGCGCGCAGGAAGAACATTGAACCGACGGTAAAAGTCCCGAACGGCTAATGTCACTTCCGAAAGCAGGGAATGATCGCCAGAGCGATAGAAAGACTCAGACGGAACCACAAGCGCCTTCGGAAACCCGTAGAAGATTGCGACGTACTCGTCACCGCATAGCCCGAGAAAGCGTTGCCGCCTCTCATCATCTGCCAGCTCGCGACACAGTCTCTCAAGAAAGCCCTGGCATTTTTCGATCGTCTCGTCCTCTTGGGCGTAAATGCACAAGGCCTCCGAAGTATCAGAGCCGCCAAGCGCTTCCATCAACTCTTCAGTCGGCTCACCACCGTAAAGCTTGTGGAACAGCAGATAGAGATACGCCCTTGCAGATAGTATCTTTTCGCAAGAGTCCATTTCTTCCGTCATGGCACCTCCTGCCTCACTCATACCGAACATCAAATAACTCGCTCTCGACAGAGAGACGCGGGGCATAAAGACGCCCCGCGTCCGCGACTATTAGTAGGTCACCTCGCGATAACCGCTCTCGAGGGCAGCTTCACGCGACTTAATCAGCAGATTGGGTCCCGTCACGTCAGCGCTGGGAAGCACCGACACCTCCTGAACCAAATCGTCGCCATGGGCTAAACGCAGTTCATTCAAGTCACCGAACTCTAATGCGCGATAGGGACATGCGTCCACGCACACCGGCAAGTATCCGCCTTCCCGCAGAGCGTTGCAGGTATCGCACTTCACAACGAGGTTTTCTGCCTCGATGTACTGAGGTGCGCCATAGGGGCATACGTTCAGGCACGTTTGACAGCTGATGCACACATCATCGTCATGCAGCACAAGGCCGTCCTTGTTCTTGAACATAGCTCCCGTCGGACAATTTTCGACACATGCCGGTTTCTCGCAATGGTTGCAAGAAACGCTTGTGACGTACCCGGCCACCGAAGGAAAAGTGCCCGTTTGATAGCGATGCACCCTGCGAGGAGCGAACCCGACCTCGAAGAGGTCGAAACGATCTTGACACGCCGTGCGGCACGCGGCGCATCCGGAGCAACGCGTCATATCAAAGTAGAATCCCAGACTCATTTCCAGCCCTCCTTTCCTTACTGTTCCTCAATCTGGAAGATATCGCGCTCGCAATCGGGCGGCACGGGCTCTCCCTCGTACTTCTCAATATTGACGATACCGTTGTTGTAGCCGGACAATCCGGGCATGTAATTGCTACGAACTGCAGGGGTAAGGACATTGGCAGAACCGCCGCGGTCGATCCAATGCTCCGGATCCGACTCGTCGAGATCGAGGTTGCCAGCGCTCTCCGCCAGGCCCAGGCAACCGGGCATGACCCCCTCCATCAACGTGACGCGTCGCAAAATGCATCCGCCATCAGGATTCCAGATACGAGCCGTATCGCCTTCCTCCAACCCCTCCTTCTGAGCATCGACTGGATTGATGTAAAGGCTGTGGGGATACAGCTCCTTGCCGACAAGGCTCCAGTTGTCGGAGTGGCTGCCACGGGCCGGATGGAAAGTGAAGAACTGATAGGGATAATCGCCCTTGATCTGCTTGTCCCAATCGCTGAACGTCTTTTCGTACCCTATCGTAGGCTCGTAGTAGTTGGGGTAGGGCTTCATCGGTGTTTCAGGATCGACGAAGTCGGGCGTATTGAAATTGTCCGCTTTCAGCTGACTATAAATCTCCCACAGGCCACTTGCCGAAGGAAGAGGATTCGCGGCGGGGTCATCGATAAAGTCCTGATAGCAATAGCGCTTCGCGTAGGCATCGTCCTTCGAGCGAGGATATTGGTAACCGCCGTGCTCGACGAATTCCTCGAAATCGACCTCACCCTCTTGGGGCTCTAGTTCGACGCCGTGACGATCGATGGTGTCTTGAGTAATCGTCAGCAGCGTGTGCTCGGTCCCATCCTCATCTGTCGCGACACCACCGGCCATGCAATTGAAATAGCTCTGGATGGCATCCGTTGCAACAATCTCGTCGGGATCGAAACCCAGGCGCGCACCTATCTCCCTGGATATCCAATCGTCCGAGTGGCACTCCCACATGGGCTCGCACACGGGATAGTTGGCAGATACGAAGTCGACGCCATAGTAACGATTGACGGTGCCGCTCGGCCACGCATACTCCGCATGGTCGAAGCTGCCCTCCCATTTGGAAGGAACCGGCAGCACGATATCGCTGAATCGCGCGACCGTGGACGCATAAATGGCGTTGGTGAGAACGAACTCACAGTTCCTGTACACTTTCACCGCGTTGAACAAATCGATGCTCATCGAGAGGAAGTTGCGGCATCCGTTCCAGATGAATTTGACGTTGATGTCGTGCTCAACGCCACTGTTATAGGGATTCGGCGATTCCTGCTGGGAATGGGCACCGTAAGAGGTGTACTTCCCCTCAAGCATGTTGCGCCAATGCAGCGGCGCAGCGATCAAGTTGCGCCCAACCGAGGGGATGCCCGCGAGATTGACTCCTGGCTCGGCCTCGAACTTCAGGGGGTTCTGAATCGAAGACGCCGCGCGACCGCGTGCCCCAGTGTAGGCTTTAGTGACGTAGTTCATCGCTGTCAGGTTGTAGAACACGGCATTGCCCTGCTTGCCCATATGGCCGCCCATGAGCCCGATGGTATAGATCACCTGGGGATAGTTCTCCACACCGGTGCAACGCGCCGCAGCTGTGCCCGTCGCCAAAATTACGTTGTTCTGCTTGCTCATGATCGCGGCCATGTCCTTGATGTCCTGCTCAGGTGCACCGCAAATGAGGCTGGCCCACGCCGCTGTTTTGGGCGTGTCGTCGTACTCTCCCAACAGATATCCTTGGTAACATTCCTGGAGTTTGGCGTCGTCGGGCATGTTGTCCATCGTGAAGCCCTTGGTGTACTTGGCAAGGAACTCCCAATCGATGACATCGCCCGCGCTCTCGTCCAGCTTCACCATCTCGTAGGCGACACCGTTCCAAAACGCTGTATCAGTTCCGGGACGAACCGGGATCCACCGCGCTTCAAGTTGAGTAGCACCCTGGTTGTAGCAAGGCCCCACATAGACGAATTTCGCTCCCGCTTCTTTCGCAACCGTCAGATAAGCGCCGGAGGCGTTCGCGGTAAACACGGGATCCGAGGACGCGAGAACGAAATAGTCGGCATATACCCAATCCTGGGGGTCGTCGCCCATGTAGTTTCCGTAAAAGGGCAGGCCCCACCAACTCGTATCCGCCTGCCATGTTCCACAGGAAATAGTGTCGTTGATCTCCACGTAACCACCCATGAGGTTCAGAACATTCTGAATCGAGCCGCCCATGCTGATAAAGCTGATGGTGCATGTGGGACCATAGGTTTCATATATACGTTTAATCTCTGAGGCGCAGAGGTCGAGCGCCTCATCCCAACTGATGCGCTCCCATTCGTCTTTGCCACGCATCTGGCCGTTCGAATTCTCTCCGCCGCCAGGCTGCCATCCCTTGCGCTTCATGGGATACTTGATGCGGCTGGGGCTGTATATCCACTCTCGAGCGACCTTGTAAGCGTGGCAGCTCCTCAGCTGGCGGTTGCAGTCATCCTCTTCAAAATAGTCAACGACCTTCCCCCGCACGGGGACGTTGTCGACCACATACTGGCACGGAGAACACGTGAGAGAGCAGCCCTTGGGGCAAGGAGCGCCCTGCCAACGGCCCCGGCCTTCTAGGATCGCCGTATCCGATTCGACGACATGCTCGTTCAAATCGGCGACATCTGCCTTTTCTCCCGTCGCGGATAAGCTTTCTGAACCACTTGGCGCGCAGCCGAAGGCCGCACCTGCCGCGGCCAATGCGGCCGCCGTGGCTCCGCTACGCAAGAAGCTGCGACGGCTGACGCTGGTACTACTTTTTGACGACATTGATCCTCCTCCTATTCGCACATTGACTTTCCCGGCAAAACATCTTCGAGCAAACGATCTCCTCTCTCTTGCGGCCGCCGCATCGTGAATGAGCGCCCGGCCTTGATCAAGGTTCGGAGCCGTCGGCGCACAGCACGCTTCAGGGCAATAAAAGGAGAAGGGAGGGGATTTGAGACTCAAAGCGGTATCTCCCGATGCGCCACTCGAACGATTTGCTCGTATCCGACAGCACCGAACTGGTTGGTCATGCTAAATCGAAACAGGAGGGCAGCCGGCCATGAAATTGGATACCTCGAGGTAAATCGCGTCTCATGAAACATGGGATATTGCCCTTCGTGACGTCTTTCAGACACTTTGCGCAATCTCTTGCTGATCCCTTTCGTGCTAGGATAGCTTCAGAGGAGGATCCCGTTGAAACGCATCAAGTACATCACCGAAGCTTCTTTCAGCTTTGCTCTCATCATTGCTGCCAACTCTATGGCCGAATGGCATCCTTTTGTTCCGAATGCTGAAAGCGGTTTGCCCCATTTGCTCATGGAGCTTATAAGTCCTTTGACCTACTGCTTGACATGGATCCTATGCATGTTCATAGGCTTCTTCGCTCCTGCATCCGCAAAGGGTCCAGTTGCCTTCGGGGCGCTCGGTCTCATATATGCGAACATGGCCATCGTTCTCTTCCGGCAATGCGGATTCGAAATCCCCATTGAGGCAAACGTTGCGGGCACGATAGCGAACAACATTGGCGCGCCCCTGCTCTACCTATTGTGGGAACAATACTTTGCCAGCGAGGACGACGACCAGTGCATCGCCGACATACTGGTCGGTCGCGGACTTCCCGTTCTGCTCTTTGCTTTGCTAGGCCTTATATCGAGCAGCAGCCAAACGATGGGGCTGCGTGCGGTGATATTGCTTGTTGCGGCCGTCGCTTTGACCCGTTGCTACCGTTCGATGGACTGGAGCGCGCCGATGTACGCCGAGCGCCCGCTCGACCATCGGCGCACCTATCTCAATGTCATGGTCTTGTCATGGAAAAGCGCTTTGTGCATCGGCTCACTTGCCTTCCTGTACACGGTTTTAAGATCGGCGTTTACAAGTAGCAATAGCACCTTAAATGGAATATTGACTTATGCGCCACTGCTCGGAATGCTTGCAGCGTCCTTGGCCATCATGGCGCTATGGCAGCGCCGCTCCTTCTCTTTCAATGTCATACAGGTGTTCCGCTCGCTCTTTCCGTTCCTGCTCTGCCTATTTGCCGCCATTCCGCTATTCGCCACAGCGCTCCCTCAGATCACTTACGGCATCGCGTATGGAATCTTTTCTCTTCTGGTATCCATAGGAATGGTGCAGTGTTGCCAAACGTGCAAGAGAGATGGAGTAAGTCCTTTGTTTATGTTTGGATTCTATTTCGGCATTGTCAACGTTATACAGCTTCTCGGTTATGGCTTCAGCTCGATACTGAAGACCTATGCCTTCTTCGGACAATCGCATGGGTTCGTCATCGCTCTATCGGCCATGTTCGTCACGTCACTCGTTTTCTATTTAGTACGGGGCGATCTCGATTCGAAGACGACAGCATTCACGAATGCAGAGTTTATCGCCCTTAGCCATGTCCCCGATTCCGATTCTTGCCTGATCGTTTCAACCAATTCTCGGGACGCCTCCAGCAACCCCTATTGGGACAGGCTTGCGAAACAGTGCGCCAATACAGCAGCTCGTTTTCGTCTCACGGCGCGTGAAGCCGAGGTATTAGAACTGCTCGCCAGAGGGAACACCGTCCCTGCCATCGCCGAAAGTTTAGTCATATCCACCGGCACCGTGCAAACTCATTGCAAGCGGCTCTATGCGAAGATGGGCATTCATAAGAAGCAGGAGTTAATTGACATAGTCCGGTCCTCGACGGACTATGTCAAAGATCGATCGCCACAAAAGCCCCCGAAACCAAGGTAAATCAAAGACGATTAATGGCCGTCGTCCTCGGTGTCGGCTATGGTGCAGACGCCCCCGGGGCAGCGCTCGGTGAGGTCGAAGGTGTCGGCATGGCGCGCACCCGCTGCGGCCAGGCGCGCCTTCAGCTGGCGGTGCAGCTCGCGCTCGCGACGGCGGTGCTCGGCCAGAATATGGGCCACGGCGCGGGGCTGCTCGCGGATCTCATGCAGTGCCTCGCCCAGATCGGCATTAACCGAATGGGCCATGACGGAGGCGAGCAGCGGCATGAGGAACACCGTGACGCCGCCGGCGGCCACGAGCACGGAGGCGGTCTGCTGGCTCATGGCCTCGGCGGAGACGGCCACACTGGTGACGGCCACGATGATGGGAAGCGCCGTCGTGCAGTAGAAGGCGACGGTGAGCCGCTCGCGCACGTCCATGGTGCGCGACTCGCGTCCCGTGGAGAGGCCTACGAAGATGGGCAGCGCGCGCACGAACAGCAGAAGGAGGATGAACAGTCCCAAAAGCTCCGGCTCGGCACCGATAGCCCGCACGTCCACCTTCGCGCCGGAGACCACGAAGAACAGCGGCACGAGGAAGCCGTAGGCAATGGCGTTGTGCTTCATCTCCATGGTCTGGTCGCCCTGGGGGATGAGATAGCGCAGGATGAAGCCGGCGGCGAAGGCGCCGAGCACGATATCCAAATCGAAGACCGCGGAGATGGCCGTCAGCCCAATGAGCAGCAGGTTCACCGCGCGGATGACCATCTGGGAGTTGGTGTTGGCATTGGCAACGATGAACCGGTGCACGTAGCCGCCGATGCGCTCGGCGATCTTCGGCACGGCGGCGGCCGCCACGGCGATAGCGAGGAACGCGAGGAGGATGACCACAGTCTGCCAGGTGGCCCGGGTCGAGAGCAGAAGCGCCATGGCGATGATGGGAAGCAGCTCACCCCAGGTGCCGTAGGCGATGATCTCGTTCCCCATCCGCGTGCCCAGGATGCCTCGCTCCTGCAGAATGGGCAGAAGCGTGCCCATGGCCGTGGTAGTGAGCGCGATGACCACGGCCAGGCCGTCCAGCTCGAAGGCCGACAGCGTCGGCCAAATGGCCACGACGACGAACGCGATGGCGAAGGTGACCGCCCAGGTGACGGCGCCGCGCTTCCCCTCCGTGCCGGTGAGGCTCTTCGGCGATATCTCGTAGCCGGCGAGAAGGAACAGGAAGGCGAGGCCCAAATCGGACAGCAGGTTGATGGCGTCGGTAGACTGAATGGCACCGAGCCCGTGAGGGCCGAGCAGCGCCCCGGCCAGAAGAAGGAGCACCGTCTCGGGAATCGGCTTGCCCGGAATGAGTCCGGCGATGATGGGGCACGCGACGGACACCAGAGATATGAGGGCCAGCGAGACCAAATCGATCGCCATGACGCTTCCTTTCTCTCCCCTGCGCGAACGCGCGCGGTATTCGAGTCCACTATAGGCATTTTAACGAATGTGAGCGGCATGCAGGGAGCGGCGATGACAGACTGTTGAAGACGTGAGCGATTCAGCCGCAGATTATCTGCCGTCTGTGCCACGGTTTCGTGTCAGCCCCTTGACGCGGCGTCGCGTCGGCAGCGCCTTTGGCTAGAATACCAGGCGGAAGCGGATCCCAGCCGATGCGCGCCAAGGCGAGTTCGGCCCATTCCGCGCTATACGAACATCCATTTAGGAGGATATCATGGCTGAGGTAATCAAAACGGCTGACGAGTTCCAGACGAAGGTGCTCGAGGCGAAGACCCCGGTGCTCGTCGACTTCTTCGCCACCTGGTGCGGCCCGTGCCGTATGGTGGCGCCGGTCATCGACGAGATCGCGACCGAGAAGGCGGGGCAGGTGACCGTCTACAAGGTGGACATCGATCAGAGTCCGGACCTGGCCTTCAAGTACCAGGTCTCCAGCGTGCCGACCCTCATCGTCTTCGAGAACGGCCAGATCAAAAATGAGCGCCTCGGCGCCCAGCCCAAGCAGAACATCCTCGCGATGCTCTAGTTTCAACAGAGGCAATGTTCAGCGGAAACACGGGGTGCCTTGACCGAGCGAGTTCCGCAGATGGCATCGAAGGCGCAAAGCTGCAGAGTACGCAAGATCGCCTCGCCTTCGATACCATCGAGGACTGTTTGAGCGAATCAAGGTACCCCGTGGTCCCGCCCGAGGGAGACCCACAACTATGACTGAACAAGTTACCGACAACCGCATGGGCGCGCCGGTGGGGCCCGATGAGGGCCAGGAGGTGTACGACCTCGCCATCATCGGCGCGGGCCCAGCCGGTCTCACGGCGGCGCTGTACGCGGCCCGCGCCGGACTCTCCACCGCGCTATTCGAGCGCCTCTCCCCCGGCGGCCAGTGCGCCCAAACCGAGCACTTGGAGAACTACCCCGGCTACACCCGATCCACCAGCGGCTTCGAGCTATCCATGGACATGTACGATCAGGCCCTCTCCTTCGGGGCGAAGGCCATCATGGAAGACGTCACCTCCGTGGACTTCTCCGCCGAGCCCAACAAGCTCGTCACACCCTTCAACACCTACTTCGCCCGCACGGTCATCGTGGCCACGGGCGCGGTGGCCAGCCAGCTCGGGCTGCCCCGCGAGGATGAGCTGCGCGGCCGCGGCGTATCCTATTGCGCCACCTGCGACGGCAACTTCTATCGCGACAAGGACGTGGTGGTCGTGGGCGGCGGCAACACGGCGGCGGCCGACGTCATCTACCTCGCGCGCATCTGCCGCAAGGTGTACCTGGTGCACCGGCGCGACAAGCTGCGGGCCACGGCCATCTACCATGAACGCCTACGCGAGCTCGGCAACGTCGAGTTCTGCTGGGACAGCGTTGCCGAGGAGTTCATCACGGGCGAGAACGGGCGCGTGACGGGACTCAAGCTGCGCAACGTGAAGACTGACGACGAGCGAGTGCTTGCCGCCTCGGCCGTGTTCATCGCCATCGGCATGAGGCCCTACACCGCTTTTTTGGAGGGCGACCTGGAAACCGATGGCGGAGGCTATATCGTCGCCGACGCCATGGGCAGAACCACGATGCCCGGCGTGTTCGCCGCCGGCGACGTGCGCACCAAGGAGCTGCGCCAGGTGGTCACCGCCGTGGCCGACGGCGCCAACTGCGCCCAGTCCGCCTCAGAGTTTCTGGAGGCCAAGGAGGCCATTGAAGAGGCTCCCTCGGCGGTATAAAGACGTCCGAGCGTCGAAATCCCATTCATAAAAGAAGCGCGCCCGGATCCCGAAAAGGATCCGGGCGCGCCGTGTTGACCGACCGCGGCCCTAGTCCGTCGGGAAAAAGACGTCCATGCGGGCGTCTTCTTTCTGCTTGCCAGCGAGCGTTCCCACCACCATGAGGACGCCGGCTGCCGTCACGCCGATGACGATCTGGTGCAAATCGGCCACTTTGAAGCCCGCGGCCATGGCGGCGCAGTAGGCCAACGTGCCGCCGGCGAGCGAGAGCAGAGCGCCCGTGGCGTTGGCCCGCTTCCAGAACAACCCGCAGACAAGCACGAACAGAAACGCCGTCTCCAGGCCGCCGAAGGCGAACATGTTGATCTTCCAGATGACGTCTGGCGGCACGATGGAGAGCACGAACACGAGCAGGCCCACCGCCAGCGTCACCGCCTGGCTGGAAAGGGCGACGGAGCGCTGGGAGGGCGCGTGCCCGCGGTCGTCGCACCAGTGCAGATAGACGTCCTTGATGATGGCCGAGGACGACGAGATGAGCAGCGATGACACCGTGGAAATGGACGCGGCCACAGGTCCTATGATGGCGATGCCCGCCAACGCCGGCGGCAGCGAGGCCGTGATGACCGTCGGGATGATGTTGTCCACGCTGCCCCCGTAGGCGGCGAGGTCCTCCGTAAGAACACCGGCTGTAAGCACGCCGAGCGAGGTGACGCCGATCATCATGGCGCCGATGATGACGGTGCCCCAGATCATGGCGCGGTGCAGCGACTTCACGTCCTTGTAGCCCATGGTGCGCACCACCGATTGGGGCAGCACGAAGGTGAACACGCCCACGAGCAACCACTGCGTAAAGTACAGAGACGGCGGCATGGCGCCCCCGGCGAAGGGCTCAAGCATCTCCCGGGAGGTCTCCTTGATGGAGGTCATGATAGCCTCGTAGCCGCCCCCGGCCGTGAGAATGCCCCCGGCGAGCACCACGATGCCCACGAGCATCATGATGCCGCACAGGGCATCGGTCACGGCCACGCCGCGAAAGCCGCCAATGGTGGTGAACAGGATGACCGCCACCCCGAACAGCGCCAGGCCCACCAGGTAGGAGTACCCGGTCACCGCCTCAAAGAGCTTCGCGCCGCCGACGAACTGGGCCACCATGGTGGCGGCGAAGAACAGCACGATGACGAGCGCCGATAAGTTTGCGAGCGCATTGGACCCGTAACGGGCGCGAATCACGTCGACCACCGTGACGGCGTCCAGCTTGCGGGAGATGAGCGCCATCTTCTTCCCGAAAATGCCGTACAGAAGCACCAGCGCCGTCACCTGTACCACCGCCATGTACACCCAGCCGAAACCGATCTGCCATGCCTGGCCGGGACCGCCCACGAAGGAGCTCACCGATCCGTAGGTGGCGATGGTGGTCATGGCCAGCACGAAGCCGCCAAGGGCACGGTTGCCGATGAAGTAGCTGTTGACGAAGCCGCCCCCGGCCGCATCGGCACGGCGACGCACGACGATGCTCGCCGCCAGGGCAACGAGGAGGAAGAGGATAAGCGGGATGAGGGAGGCGAGACTAGCCACGGCGGGCCTCCTCCCCTTCAGCGTCCGTTGCGCCGGCAGTGGCTGCACCGGCTACAACCTCGGCATCATCGTCGAGGTTGAAATCCGCGAAGACGCAGCGGGCAAGCGCGACGGCGCAGACGATAGCCGCGATCCATGGACCGATTGTGCCCCCGATGATCCACAGCGGCGTCGAGAACACCTCGATGCCACAGCCGGCAAGCCCGATACCGCCCACAAGCCACACGGCCACGATGACCGCCAGCGCGACGACGGTCGCCACCGCCTCCCGGTTGGCCTGGCGCATCTTGGCGCCATAGGTGGAAAACGTTCTCCTCATGCCCATCTCCTCTCGCCACCGGCCTTCCGCCCCCTTCGACATCCGGCCCCTTCGATCCCGCGCTCGTTCCTTCGGAACGTAAAAAGCTCCGAGGGCAGTGTACCCTCGGAGCCTTGCGTTTGACGCGGTGTTACCTATAGTTTCTGGCTATAGGTCTAGATGGCGGCATCCCTGATCACGTCGATGAACTTCTGACGATCCCACTGGCCCAAATCGCCCTCCGAGCGCTCGCGCACGCTGACGAGCTTCTCCTCGACCTCCTTGTCGCCCATGACGATCATGTAGGGGATCTTCTGGCTCTGGGCCTTCGCGATCTTCACCTTCATGGGCTCGTTCTGATCCATGACCTCCACGCGGCCGCCCACGGCCTTAAGCTCGCCGGCGAACTCGGCCGCCGCCTCCTTGTGGCGGTCGGCGATGGGGATGACGGCTACCTGTACCGGGGCCAGCCACAGCGGCAGCGCGCCGGCATAGTGCTCGATGAGGATGCCGAGGAAGCGCTCGATGGAGCCGAAGATGGCGCGGTGCAGCATCCAGGGGGTCTCCTCGGTGTTGTCCTCGGTGCGGTAGGTCAGCCCGAAGCGCATGGGCATGTTGAAGTCGATCTGCACCGTGGAGCACTGCCAGGTGCGCCCGATGGCGTCCTTCACCTTGATGTCGATCTTCGGCCCGTAGAAGGCGCCGTCGCCCTCGTTGATGTCGTAGGCGAGACCCCGGCGCGCGCAGGCCTCCTTCAGCGACTCGGTGGCGTGCTCCCACATGTCGTCGGTGCCGATGGACTTGTCCGGGCGCGTGGAGATCTCGGCCTCGTAGGTGAAGCCGAAGGTGCCCATGATGTAGTCGACCAGCTCCAGGATGGCGACCACCTCATCGACCACCTGATCTTTGGTGCAGAAGATGTGGGCGTCGTCCTGGGTGAAGCCGCGGGCGCGAAGCAGGCCGTGGACCACGCCGGACATCTCGTGGCGGTACACGGTGCCGAACTCGAAGTAGCGCAGCGGCAGGTCGCGGTAGGAGTGCAGCTCGTTCTTGTAGATGATCACGTGCCCCGGGCAGTTCATGGGCTTCACGCCGTACTCGGAGTAGCGCGGCTCCTCATCGGTACCCTCGTTGATCTGGAAGAAGTACATGTTCTCGTGGTAGAAGCCGTAATGGCCGGAGGTCTTCCACACATCCGCGTTGTAGATGTGCGGGGTGATGACCTCCTCGTAGCCGCGCTCGTACAGATCGCGGCGCAGCCACTCCTGCAGGGTGCGGATGACGCGCGCGCCCTTAGGGAGGTACAGCGGCAGGCCCACGCCGGCCATGGGCTCCATCATGTAGATGCCCAGCTCGCGCCCGAGCTTGCGGTGGTCGCGCTTCTCGGCCTCCTCCAGGTTGTGCAGGTACTCTTCCAGCTCCTTTTTGCTGAAGAACGCCGTGCCGTAGATGCGGGTGAGCATCTCGTTGTCCGAGTCGCCCTTCCAGTAGGCGCCGGCCACCTTGGTGAGCTTGTAGGCGCCGAGCTTGCCGGTGTCGGGCACGTGCGGCCCGCGGCACAGGTCGGTGAAGTCGCCGAGCTGGTAGATGGAGATGGTCTCGTCCTCGGGCAGCTCGTCGATGAGCTCGAGCTTGAGCGGCTGGTCGGCGAAGATCTCCCGCGCCTCGTCGCGGCTGACCTCGCGACGGACGATGGCGGCGCCGGACTTGGCGATCTCGGCCATGCGGGCCTCAATGGCGGCGAAGTCGTCCGGCGAGACGGTCACGCCCTCGGGCAGCTCGATGTCGTAGTAGAAGCCGTTCTCGATGGCCGGGCCGACGCCGAACTTCACACCGGGGTACATATCGGTGAGGGCGGCGGCCAGAAGATGGGCCGTGGAATGGCGCATGAGCTCGAGGCCCTCGTCGCTCTTGGCGGTGACGATGGCCACGGAATCGCCGTCGGAGACGACGGCGTCCAAGTCGACGGGGGTGTCGTTGACGATGCCGGCCAGCGCCGCGCGGGCGAGCCCCGCGCCGATGGAGGCGGCCACGTCGGCGACGGTGGCGCCCTCTTCCAGCTCCTTGACGGATCCGTCGGGCAGTACGATGTTCATGGAACTCCTTTCCTCGCGCCGGGCGCGCACAGAGCGCCTGCGCGGTTTCCGCCGGGGCGTTGACTACCCCGACTCCGTTTCGAAGCACCGGGATTCCGATGCTCCCCTATTAAAACAGAGCCGCACGGGGGCGGCTCTGCCTTTAGGCTAACTTGTTGAAAAAAGCCTAGCCCTGGCTGGCCGGGCGGCTCTGACGCGCCTGGCCGGAGGGGCGACGCTGACGCGTGGCATGCGGAGCAGGGGCGCCCACGGGTGTGGCGCAGTAAGGGCAGACCGTCCAAGAGGGCTCAAGCGCGTGGTTGCAGCGCATGCAGAGGTTCTTCAGTTGCGTGTGGCAGTTCGGGCACAGGACAAAGTCCGCCTCTACGGGATAGCCGCAGTTGGCGCATTCGCCGTACTTCATGAGCTGGCGCTGTTTGAGCGCGATCTCCAGCTCCTGCTCGTCGCGATCGAGCTGGAGCAGCGGAGGGCGCAGCAAGCAGTAGGCCACCAAGCCCAGCACCGGCACGAGCGCCACCACGGCCCAGATGTACCAGGCGGTGCCGCGCAGATAGGCGTCGCGCACGACCCACACGATGGAAAGCACGTACAAAATGACCAGCAGAACCAAGACAACAGTAAAGGCCGCCTGCATCTCCGGCGTCCACAGCTGGGCAAGAAGCTCGCTCATATCAACCTCTTCTGATTCGAGTGCAATTGATGACGTGTCGGCCCATTATAGCAAACCTGCAAGCAAGTGAACCCCACCTGCACGAACGCACCGTATATTCCGCCGAGGGCGAGAGACGAAAGCACATTGGTTGCTGTTAGAGGATGAGCAACTTCAGACTCCCAATTCCCGGAAGAGCTCGTCGCGACGAGCGGGATCGGACGCCGCTTGCGCAAGGTCGTCGACACGGCCGGCCTCTATGAGCCGGGATGCCAGGGCGGCGAATCGCGCGGAACCCTCCTCGCGACCTTCTTGGCGACCTTCCTCGCGCGCCTCCTCGCAGGCTATGCGGCCGTTTATGCGCTCGCGCCGCGCGGCGTTCTCCACGATCGTGCTCACCGACCACACCTTGTCCACCCACTCTCGATCCTCGTTGGCCCGCCCGACCGCTGCCTCTATCTTGCGCGAGAGCGATCCCAGGGCCTTGCCCGTCTGGGCATATCTTAACAGATCGAGCAGATCGCCGCCCGGCGCGTCCTCCCATGCCCGGGCGTTCAGCGCGAGCCAGTGCGAGGCATCCCCGAGCCGCAATTCGGGGACCTCGTCGCATCGGCGCTCGAGGTGGTAGACGGGCAGGTCGTACCCGAAGGGATCCTGGCTGCACAGGAAGACGACGAAGCTCTCGGGCAACCGGTCGTAGTCGTCCCCAGCGGGAAGCTCCCTCACACCCAGGACAGCCTGGTAGTACCGGAAGCGCTTCCCGGCAGAGCCAAACCGCAGAAATGACGCGAGAATGTCCCGTTTCGCTCCCCGCGCTGACCGCAGTCGCGTCGCAGCGCATTCTCACCGCGCGAAGTTGCAAAACTCCGTAGGGGCGGCGCTTGCGCCGCCCTCCCAAAAAAGGGAGATTCACGAAACTGAAAAGGGGCGACCAAGGTCGCCCCCTACGGATCAAATCACGAGTAATGCGGAATTGAAAAAGCTTACCCCAGCTCGGCGATCTGGGCGTCCAGACGGGCGAGCTTGTCGGTGAGGTCGGCGAGCTTGGCGCGGTCCTTCTCGACGATCTCGGGGGCCGCCTTCGCCAGGAAGCCGGGGTTGGAGAGCTTCTTCTCGAATTTGGCGGCATCCTTGGCCACGCCCTCGCGCTCCTTCACGAGGCGGGCGCGCTCGGCGGCGAAGTCCACATGCCCCGCCAGCACGATGTACACCTCCAGGCCGCTTCCCAGCACCACGGCGGACTCGGCGGGCTTGGAAGCCTCCACGGCCACGTCGAACTCCTCCACATTGGCGAGCTGGCGCACCAGGTGCTCCTGGGCAATAAGCAGCGCGGCGTCGGCCTCGTCGGCCACCTTCACGGCCACGGGCAGCGCCGTCTTCGGGGAGATGCCGTAGCGCGCCCGGGTGGAACGCACGGCACCGACCACCTCGCACACCATGGCAATGGCCCGCTCGGCATCCTCGTCCACGTAGGCGGCGAGCTCGCCCGCATCGGGCCAGGCGGCCACGATGAGCATCGGCGCCGCATCATCCTCCTTGGGCATCTCGCCGTAGACCTGCTCGGTCACGAACGGCATGATGGGGTGCAGAAGGCGCAGGATCTGCCCCAGCACGAACACGAGGTTGCGCTGGCACACGGCGCGGTCGGCCGGATCGGCATCGGCCCCCAAGCGCGCCTTCGAGAACTCGATGTACCAGTCGCAGAACTCGTTCCACACGAAGCTGTACAGCTCGCGGGTGATCTCACCGAACTCGAAATTGTCGTAGGCCGCGTCCACCGCAGCGACGATCTTGGCCAGCCGCGAGAAGATCCAGCGGTCGGCCGGCGTGGTGGGCTCGGGAGAGCCGGGCTCATACCCCTCAAGGTTCATGAGCACGAAGCGGCTCGCGTTCTTCACCTTGTTCGCGAAGTTGCGGGAGCTCTCCAGCTTCGCCTCGTTGAACTTCAGATCCTGGGCGCCGGTCACCTGCATGAGCAGGCCGAAGCGCATGCCGTCGGCGCCGTAGTCCTCCATGAGGCGCAGAGGGTCCACGCCGTTGCCGCGGCTCTTCGACATGGGCTTGCCGTCGGCGGCCATGACCGTCGGGTGGATGATGACGTCGTCGAAGGGAATGGTCTCGTCGCAGCAGTACATGGAGGCCATGACCATGCGCGCCACCCACAGGCCCATGATGTCGCGGGCCGTGGAGAGCACCTGGGTCGGGTAGGCGTCGCGCATCTGCGGGGCGTCCATGCCCTCCTCCGTCCAGCCCATGGTGGCAAAGGGCCACAGCTGGCTGGAGAACCAGGTGTCCAGCACGTCCTCGTCCTGGCGCACTGGCGCGCCGCAGACTGGGCAGACCTCAATCTCCTCCACCGAGGCGTCCTCCCAGCCGCAGGTATCGCAGTAGAACATGGGGATGCGGTGGCCCCACCACAGCTGGCGGGAGATGCACCAGTCCTTCAGGTTCGCGAGCCAGTCCAGGTACACCTGTTTCCAGCGCGCGGGATGGAACTGGATGGAGCCGTCCTCCACCACGCGGGCCGCCGGCTCCTTCAGGGCGTCCACGGCCACGAACCACTGCTCAGACTCCCAGGGCTCCAGCTTGGTATGGCAGCGGTAGCAGGTCATGACGGAGTGATCGTGGTCCTCCACGTGATCGAGCAAGCCCAGCTCCTCGAAGGCGGCCACGATGGCCTCGCGGGCCTCGTCGCGGTCCATGCCGGAGAACTTCCCGTAGCCTTCCACGACATGGGCCGTCTCGTCGAAGATGTTGATGCGCTCAAGGCCGGCGCGCTCCCCCATGGCCCAGTCGTTGGGGTCATGCGACGGCGTCACCTTCACGCAGCCCGTGCCGAACTCGGTATCCACGTGCCAGTCGGCGAAGATGGGGATCTCGCGGTCCACGAGCGGCAGCTTCACCGTCTTGCCCACAAGGTGGCCGAAGCGCTCGTCCTTGGGATTGACAGCCACGCCGGTGTCGCCGAGCATCGTCTCGGGGCGCGTGGTGGCGACGACCAGGTACTCCAGGCCACACACCGGCTCGGTGAGCGGGTAGCGCAGATACCACAGATGCCCCGCCTCGTCCACGTACTCGGCCTCGTCGTCGGCGATGGCCGTGGTGCAGTGCGGGCACCAGTTCACGATGCGCTTGCCGCGGTAGATGATGTCCTCGTGGTACCAGTCGGTGAACAGCTTCCGCACGGCGCGCACGTAGGCCGGCTCGAGCGTGAAGTGCTCGTCGGAGTAGTCGCAGGAGCAGCCCATACCCTTGATCTGGTTCACGATGGTGGTGCCGTACTCCTCGCGCCACTTGTAGCATTCCTCGATGAACGCCTCGCGGCCGATTTCCAAACGGGAGATGCCCTGCTCGGCCAGGCGCTTGTCCACCTTGGTCTGGGTGGAGATGCCGGCGTGGTCGGTGCCGATGATCCAGCGGGTTTGGAAACCGCGCATGCGGGCGCGGCGGATGCAGGCGTCCTGGATGGTGTCGTTCAGCGCGTGCCCCATGTGCAGCACGCCGGTGATGTTCGGAGGCGGGATGACGATGGTGTAGGACTCCCCCGCGTGCTCGCCGAAGCCCGGCGTGCGCTGGAAGTAGCCGGCGTCCTTCCACGCCTCGAAGATGGGCCGCTCCATGGCGGCGTAGTCGGTGGACTTCCTCTTGTCCTCGGACATTGCCTTGACCCTCGCTTTCCCTGAATGCTCGGTATAAAACAAGGCGGGCGGCACGCACGCGGCCGCCCGCCAGATTGCCTTGGGCGATTATCGCACAGAAGGCCCGCTGCCCTAGGCAGAAAGGGCCACCTGAGCGGTGGCGTCGGCGACCTCGACGATCTCCGGTCGCGTCTCGCCAGCGATGTCGCTCGCGCGCACCGTGACCGTGGTGGCTCCGTTGTGCTCCGGCAAATCGTACATGACGTCCATGAGCACGCGCTCGCAGATGGAGCGCAGGCCGCGGGCGCCGGTGCCGTGCTCCACCGCCTCGTGAGCGATGGCGGTAAGGGCTGCAGGCTCGAAGGTGAGGCGCGAGTCCTCGAACTCGAACATGCGGGTGTACTGCTTGACGAGCGCGTTCTTCGGCTCCACGAGGATGCGGACGAGATCCTCCTCCGACAGCTCGTTCAAGGAGGTGATAACCGGAATGCGGCCCACGAACTCGGGGATCATGCCGTACTTGTTCAAGTCCTCCGGCAGCACCTTCTTCAGAAGCTCGGCCTCGGACTCCTTCTTGGAGGCGGGCAGCTCGCTGGCGAAGCCGAGGGACGTGGTGCCCACGCGCTGGGCCACGATGTCGGCCAGGCCCACGAAGGCGCCGCCCAAGATGAACAGGATGTTCGTCGTGTCGATGGGGATGAGCTCCTGCTGGGGGTGCTTGCGGCCGCCCTGGGGCGGAACGGAGGCCTCGCAGCCCTCGACGATTTTGAGGAGCGCCTGCTGGACGCCCTCGCCAGACACGTCGCGGGTGATGGAAAGGTTCTCGGCCTTGCGGGCGATCTTGTCGATCTCGTCGATATAGATGATGCCGATCTCGGCCCGGGGCACCTCGAAATCGGCCGCGGTGATGAGCTTGAGCAGGATGTTCTCCACATCCTCGCCCACGTATCCCGCCTCGGTGAGCGTGGTGGCGTCCGCGATGGCG
Source organism: Adlercreutzia sp. CNCM I-6207 (assembly GCF_977072305.1). Taxonomy (NCBI): domain Bacteria; kingdom Bacillati; phylum Actinomycetota; class Coriobacteriia; order Eggerthellales; family Eggerthellaceae; genus Adlercreutzia; species Adlercreutzia sp. CNCM I-6207. The sequence goes on along the minus strand of NZ_CDRVLZ010000019.1, from coordinate 26,311 downwards.
AAGGGCACCTTCAACGTGCGGGCGAGCGTTTGGGCCAGAAGCGTCTTGCCCGAGCCCGTGGGGCCGATGAGCATGATGTTGCTCTTGGCCAGCTCCACGTCGCCCTCCTGGGCGGCGGCGCCCATGGAGATGCGCTTGTAGTGGTTGTAGACGGCCACGGAAAGGGCGCGCTTGGCCTCCTCCTGGCCGACGACGTGCTCCGAGAGGCGCGCGTACAGCTCGTGAGGCGTTGGGAGATCCCCCAGCACCTCGGCCGGCGACGGAGCGTTGTCGACCACGGGACTGGCCTGGCGCTCGACCTGGGCAGCCGGCGGGTTCATCCAGCCCATGCGGCGCGGGTCGTCCTCCAGCATCTCCACCTCCTGGGCCATGGCGTAGCCCATGTCCCGCATCATGGCGTCGGCGCACACCGAGATGCACTCGTCGCAGATATAGATGCCGTTAGGGCCGGAGATCATGGCGTTGACCTGGTCTCCGGTCTTGCCGCAGAAGGCGCAGAAGTAATTGGTGTCAGTGGGGCCGTAATTGTCGTGACGGTGGTTCATGAGAATTTATTCGCTCTTCTTCTCTCCGGGCATGGCGCCGTGATGGTAGATGATCTCGTCGACGAGGCCGTATTCCTTGGCCTCCTCCGCGGTCATGTAGTTGTCACGCTCGGTATCGAGCTGGATCTTCTCGATGGACTGGCCGGTGTTCTCGGCCAGGATCTTGTTCAGGCGCTTGCGCGTCTTCAGCATGAAGTCGGCCACGATGGCGATTTCCGTCTGCTGGCCCTGGGCGCCGCCCAAGGGCTGGTGGATGAGCACCATGGAGTTCGGCAGCACGAAGCGCTTGCCCTTGGTGCCCGAGGAGAGGAGCACCGCGGCCATGGAGGCGCACTCGCCGATGCAGATGGTGGACACGTCGCACTTGATGAAGTTCATGGTGTCCAAGATGCCGAGGCCGGCCGTGACCGAGCCGCCGGGCGAGTTGATGTACAGGGAGATGTCCTTGTCCGGATCGGTGGCCTCCAGGTGCAGAAGCTGGGCCACGACCGAGTTGGCCACGTGGTCGTCGATCTGCTCGCCGAGGAAGATGATGCGGTCGTTGAGCAGGCGGCTGTAGATGTCGTAGCTGCGCTCGCCACGCGGCGACTGCTCGATGACGTAGGGGATGAGGGCGTTGCTCGGGCGGACCAGGCCGCTCTGCATACGTTCGATGCCCATAGATACCTCGCTTTCGTAAATAGGGCCGCTCGCAGCGGCCTTCACATAGTTCAAGATCATATTGCTATACATCCGTTCGCAATGCAAGCCCGAATGCAAAACGCCCATACGGGAGCATGGAAGACAGGATGGAGACACGGGGTGTTCAGGTTAGGAACACTTCGAAGAATGTAAGAGCTTAAAGGGATACGGGGTGCTGCTCACCAAGCGAGTTCCGCAGCGAACAGAACAGGACTAAATGTCCTGTTCTGCCGAGCGAGGACTGTCTGAGCGACTGAGCTGTACCCCGTAGCCCGCTTTTGGGAGACCCCCAACAAGAAGGGCGGGATAAGCCCGCCCTTCCGAAAGCGCATCTTGTTCGAAGCTACTCGGCGGCCTCTTCGGCCTCGTCCTTCTTGGCAGCCTTCTTCTTCGCCGGCTTCTTGGCGGCCTTCTTCTCCTCGGCAGCCTTGGCGGCGAAGTCCACCTCGGTCACATTCGCGTTCTCCATGAGATCCTCGATGGCCTTCTGGCGCAAAAGACCGGTGCGGATGAGGTGCAGACGGCCGGCGTCGCGCCACTCCTGCTCCAGCGCCGCGGGATCCTCAACGCCGGTCTTGGCGAACTCGGCAGTGACGTCCGCATCGGTGATCTCCATGTTGTTGTGGCGCGCCCAGGCCTCGAGCGCCAGCTCTTCCTTCACCTGGTCGGCGGACTGGGCCTTCAGGTCGGCCTTGAACTGGTCGGGCGTGATGTTCTGGCTGGCCAGGTAGGCGTCGAAGGTCATGCCGGCCTGCTGCAGCTGGCCGAAGAAGTCCTGGAGCAGCGACGTCTCGGCCTGCTCGACCAGGGACTCGGGCACATCGCCCTCGACGCGGTCGCGCAGCTCGACCATGATGTTGTTCTCCTTGATGCGCGGCATCAGCGAGCCCTTCTGCGCATTCAGCGACTCCTTGATGCGCTCGCGCATGTCCTCGACGGACTCGAAGCCCATCTTCTCCTTGGCCCACTCGTCGGTGACCTCAGGCGTGACCTTCTTCTTCACCACGTTGCAGGTGACCTCGAAGGTGACAGGCTTGCCGGCCTGCCCGGCCAGAAGCACGGCCGTCTCGTCCTCGGGAACCTCGAGCGTGAACTCTTTGGTCTGGCCCTTCTTCATGCCAAGGATCTCCTCGTCGAAGGCCTCGGATAACATGCCGGTACCCGGGCCGTACAGACGGGACTCGTTCGTGAGCGCGGCGATCTCGTTGCCGTCGGCGTCGGTGGCCTTCATGGTGAGGTCGGCGTAGTTCTCCGGCTTCATCTTGGTGGCGGCGGAAGCGTCCTCGTAGTCGGTGTAGTGCTCGGCCATGGCCTCGACCTGCTCGTCGATCTCGGCATCGGTGGCCTCGGCGAAGGGCATCTCGATGGCCACGGGCTCGTAGCTGGTAAGCTCCACCTCGGGGCGCAGCTCGATGGTGAAGGAGTACTCGTAGGGCTCGCCGGCCTTCACGATCTCGTTGGTCTCCATGACCGGGCCGCCCACCGGGGCGAGCTTGGCCTCGTCGATCGCGGCCGTCCACGTGCCGTTCAGCAGCTCCTCGGTGACGGTGCCGACGACTGCCTCGGCGCCCAGCGCGTTGTCGATAACCGGGCGCGGGGCCTTGCCCTTGCGGAATCCCGGGAAGTTGTACTTGCGAGCGAAGTCCTTGTAGGTTTTCTTGATGCGGCCGTCGATATCGGCGGCATCCACCGTGACGGTGACCTTGACCTTGTTGCCCTCCAGGGACTCAACCTTAGTTTCCACGAATAGTTCCTCCATCGTTTCCTGACACGGTACGGGCTTATCGCCCGCGCGAACACTTCCTCGGCGATCCGCCACGGGAATCCGCCGCGGAAGCGCACGGTTCGCTATTATGCCACAACCCTCCCACAGTGGCTACACGTCACCGAGACCATGACACAAAAAAGAGACGCGGGACATCCCGCGTCTCCCTATGGCGTCGATTCGCCGCACTCTGCCGACCCCGCCCGTCCCAAGCAGGGCGCCGCGGCTCTGCAGACCGGCCCCCTAGGCCTCGCTTTTGCCGGAGCGCACGACGTAGCAGATCGTGATGTACCCGGCGACGGCACCGGCGCAAGCGCACACAAGGCCCTTGAGCAGCATAAGACCCGTCACGGTAAGCGGCAGCGGCAGAAGCACGCAGGCGAAAGCACCGACGCCCATCAGCGAGACGGTGGCGGCAACCGTTGCCACGAGCAGCGCCGGAGCGTAGCTTGCTGGCACGAGAGACGCCGCGCCGCCGAGATTGGCGACATTCGGCCCGGAGAAAACGCCCTTGCGCAGATCCATGCGGGTGAGCGGCACCACGATGACGAACAGCAGAATGCCGAGCAGAACCCCCGTAAGCGCGAAGTCATGGAAGATATCGGCCTCGCTGAAGAGGAGCTCGGGCTCGGACAGGTGCATAAGATAGAAAATGACCGCATTGATGATGCCGTTGATGATGCCGTAACCGACGATGCACTTATTCAGTAAGTATGAATTGAACGGCTTAGCGGACCGCGTCGGCGCCGCGGGCGCCGAGCCAGCCATTGACTTTGCCATGAGCATTCCTTTCATCGGGATCTTCGTCTGCCGGCACAACTTGCCGAAGTCGCCCGGCGCCTCTCAGTATGGGCGTCGCCCTGATGCCATCGGCGAAAACCCGGAGTGCCGTTACGGAAGGGTGGGCACGGAGGAACCTTAGGGGCAACCTTGCCATCGGCGGGCCACCGATTCGTTCCCGACCTGTTTCGACAAGCAGTCCCGCGCCTCGCTCGAAACAAAGCGCGCCCGCCGGGAACGGCCTTTCGCAAGACCGATCTCGACGGGCGCAAGCGCAGGACCGAGCAAGCTATCCTAGAGCGCCGCCCCGGCAGTCTTGGAGGCCATGGCGGCCGCCACCTCGTCGGCCTTCTGCTGGCCGCGCACCACGAAGCTGATGGTGAACCAGCCGGCGACCGCGCCGCCCAAAGCGCACACCAGGCCCTTGAGGAACATCATGCCGGTCACGGTAGCGCCGGCGGCCGGCAATGCCAAGGAAAGAAGGGCGCCGGCACCGGTCATGACCACCGCGGCGAGCGCGCCCACGCCGAGAATGGAGACCGCGTAGGACGAGGAGACGAGCGGAAAGGCACCGCCCGCCGCACCGGGCAGGGAGAAAACGCCCTTGCGCAGATCCATGCGGGTGAGCGGCACGACGCAGGCGAACAGCAGCATACCGAGGAGAAGGCCGGTGAAGGCGAGGTCGTGCACGATGTCGTGCATGCCGAACATCGCATCGGGAGCGCCGGCGTTGATGCCGGCGAAGATGGCCGCGTTGATGATGCCGTTCACCACACCGTAGCCGATAAGGCACTTGTTCAGCGCGTAGGACTTGAAGGACTTGGGAGCCTTTGCGATCTTGGAGGTCTTTGCCATGAAGCATTCCTTTCTTCTTGTTGCGCTCACTCGCGACCGCGCGCCCGCTCGCAACGTTTCACTGGTTTGAGCTGCCGCGACAGCGGGCCGCACGGAAATTGACCGACAAGCAGTATAGGAACCCGTGTTCCCTTTTCCCAAATGGAACATTTCCGTTGCAACGGAAAACGTTTCCCGATCGAAAAGGAAGCAGTCTTCCTACAATGAGCGCCGCCGAATTACGGAGGGAGCTTGCGAGACTACCCTTTTCGGCATAGGCATTCCATCCAAGATTAAAGGAGGACATAATGGCGAAGAGCAAAACGACGCATCCCGAGGGGGGTGTTGAGAAGTTCCTCGTGCTGCCCATTATCGTGCTGATTCTGGCGCAGATGGGAACGTCGGGCGACAATGGCGCGCTCGGACTGGCCAACCAGCAGCTGGTCGACGTGCTCGGCGCGACGACTCCCGACATTCAGCTGGCGAACATGGTGTACTCGCTCATGGCCGGCGCCTTCATGGTGGCCGGAGGACTCGTGGGCACCATCATCGGCTGGCGCACCAACTTCCGCCTCGGCGCGGCTCTGTGCGCCGCCGGCGAGCTGGTCATGGCGCTGTCGCCGAACATGACGATCTTCATCTGGGGCGGCCGCATCCTTGTCGGCTTCGGCGCCAGCTTCATGATCCCCTCGGTGCTCGGCCTCATTCCGTTCATCTACCATGGCAAGAACCGCGTGCTGGCCTTCGGCTGCATCGGCGCGGCCTCGGGCCTGTCGGCATTTTTGCCGCTGTTCTTGGGCATCGTTATGCAGTTCGGCGGATTCCGCATCACCTTCGGCGCCCTGGCCGTGTACTTCGCCCTGGCGCTGCTTCTGTCCTTCAAGCTGCCGGCCATCGAGAAGCCCGCTGAGAAGCTGAAGTTCGACGGGCTGGGCACCGGCATCGCCGCCACGGGCCTGTTCCTGTTCCTCGTGGGCCTCTCCCGCATCTCCGCCTGGGGCCTCATCGAGCCCTTCGCCGAGTGCCCCTTCACCATCTTCGGCATCTCCCCGGCCCTGCCCATGGCCGTCCTCGGCCTGATCCTGCTCGTGATCTTGGTGCCGGTCGAGAAGCGCGTCGAGCAGAAGAACGGCATCGCCCTTCTGCCCCAGTCGTTCCTGAAGACCCCGCAGGTGCGCGCCGGCCTCGTGGCAAGCGCCATCACCTTCTTCTTCATGGGCGTCCAGGCGATTCTTTTGTCCCCCTACCTGCAGCTCGTGGCCGGCTGGTCGCCGGTGCTCATGGGCGTCATGGCGCTGGCCGTGGGCATCCCCACCTTCATCTTCTCGCTGGGCATCCCGAAGTTTATGCCCAACGCCAACCCGCGCCGCGTCATCCAGGTCGGCTACATCGTGATGGCCAGCGCGTTCATCCCCATGGCTTTCTCGCTGCACGGCTCTGAGGTCAACGGGCTCATGTGGGTGGGCCTGGCCGTGGCAGGCGCCGGCGCCGGTATCGTTTCCGCCCAGGCCAACAACATCGTGGCCCTGGCCGTAAACGAGCGCGACGCGTCGCAGTCCGGCGGCATCCAGACCACCATGCGCAACGTGGGCCAGGCCATCGGCGTGGCCGCCATCGGCGCGGTCCTGCTGTTCGGCATCACCGCCAACATCGACAACGCCATGGCCGACAGCCCCGTCATCACCCCCGAGGTTCGCACCGCCGTGGCCGAGCGCAACATCTCGCTCATGGGCGACGAGCAGTTCGAGCAGACCATCGCCGACATCCCCATGACCGACGAGCAGCGCACCGAGCTCGTGCAGTTGAACTCCGACGCCCGCATCGAGTCCACCATCACCTCGTACGTGGTGTCCGGCGTGCTGATCCTGCTCGGCCTGTTCACGACCCGCTGGATCACCATCTTCAAGAAGGATGAGGACGGCAAGGAGGAGACCATCGTGGCCGAGACGGCCGACGAGATGCCCTTCGAGCCGGTCGTCGACCGCGAGATGTAACTCGCGCGTGTTTGAAAGGAAATTCATGAAACGACTTTTCACCAATGCCACCTTCGTCACCATGGTTGACGACGTCGACACCGCCGACGCGCTCCTCGTCGATGACGACGGCCGCATCGCCTACGTCGGCACCTTGGAAGAGGCGCGCCGCCTCGCCGAGGGCGCCGAGGAGGTCGACCTGGGAGGCGCGGCCGTGCTGCCCGGGCTCATCGACCCGCACAGCCACTTCACCGGCGCGCTGCAGTACCTCCTGTACGCCGACCTTTCCGAGTGCACCTCCTTCGCCGAGATCACCGAGACGCTGAAGAAGTTCGCCGCCGAGCGAAACATCGGCCCGGACGGCGTCATCATGGGCAACGGCTACGACCAGAACAACCTCATCGAGCAGCGCCACCCCGACAAGTCCATCCTGAACGCCGTGTCCGAGGACGTCCCCGTGCTCATCACGCACGTGTCCAACCACATGGGCGTGGCCAACGACTGCCTGTTGAAGCTGGCCGGCATCACGCCCACCACCCCCGACCCCGAGGGCGGCCGCTACGGACGTATGAACGGCACCGGCGACTTGGACGGCTACGCCGAGGAGCCGGCGGCCATGAACCCCTTCTACGCCGTGACCACTCCCCGCTTGGGCCTGGACTTCGCGGCCATGGTTCCCGACATGCAGCGCATCTACCTGGAGCACGGCGTGACCACCTGCCAGGACGGCGCCACCGCGCCCGACATGGCCAAGGTGCTGGTGGGCCTCGCCCGCGCCGGCCTGCTGAAGATGGACATCGTGAGCTATCCCATGTGGGGCAGCGACGTGATGGCCACGCTCGCGGACAACGCCGAGTTCGACAGCCAGAGCTACACCGGGCACTTCCGCTTCGGCGGCCTGAAGATGTTCCTCGACGGCTCGCCCCAGGGACTGACCGCCTGGATGACCGAGCCCTACGTGGAAGGCCCCGACGGGGAGAAGGACTGGGTGGCCTACAGCACCATGACCGACGAGGACGCCATCGCCTTCGCGAAGATGGCCATCGACTCCAACCACCAGCTTCTGTGCCACTGCAACGGCGACGCGGCGGCCGACCAGCTTCTGCGCGTCTACGAGGCGGCGCGGGACGCATCGGACAACCCCGAGAAGATGGCCCTGCGCCCGGTGATGATCCACGCCCAGACGGCACGCACCGACCAGTACGAGAAGATGGCGGCAATCGGCATGATCCCCTCGATCTTCTCCTCGCACGTGTGGTACTGGGGCGACGCGCACCTGCGGAACTTGGGTCCCGTGCGCGGCGGCCGCGTGAGCGCCTGCGGCGATGCCGAGCGGGCCGGGCTGCCCTTCACCCTGCACACCGACACCCCGGTGCTGCGCCCGAACCTGCTGGAGGCCGCCTGGTGCGCCGTGAACCGCATCACCAAGGCCGGCGTCCAGCTGGACGAGGACCAGAAGGTGACGCCGTACGAGGCCATGCGCGCCATCACCTACAACGGCGCCTACCAGTACGGCGAGGAGGCCGACAAGGGTACCCTGGAGGCGGGAAAGCTGGCCGATCTCGTGGTGCTCGACCGCAATCCCTTGGCCGTCGATCCGCGCGAGATCCGCGACATCCAAGTGCTCGCCACCATCAAGGAGGGCGACACCCTCTACGAGCGCGACGCGAAATAGCGACGGCTCAGTCGCCTGAAAGAAGAAGGGAGGCCCGCGGGCTTCCCTTCTTTTTTCGCATTCTCGGCGCTGTTCGCGCTGTGTCCGGGCTTCGCACGCTGGTCGAGCTTTGCTCCCCTAGCGCCGCGCGCGTCCTGCCCGAGCTTCGCTTCCCCGACCTTTCGTCCCCTATTCGGGCTCCGGGAAGCAGACGAAAAATCCGTCGTCGCTGACGAGATCTGAGGTATCGGCATAGTCTTCCACCAGCCGCTTGAACCCCTGCGTGAGCGGCGTGAGATCGCCCCGCTCGGCGGGCGCCCCCACAAGAACGGCGGCCATCGTGCATTGGCCGCACTCGGCCTGATCGCCCTCCTCCAGGCGGAAGATGCGGATGCCCGTCTTGCAGACGCCCGACCCGCACCAGGCGAACACGAGCGTGCGATCCTTCACCACCGACAGAGTCCAGACGAGCCATTCGAAGCGCTCGAGGGACATGTCGATAAGGCCGTCGGCCGTAAGGCGCGCGTGCAGCGAGGCGAACATGCTCTCGGGCGAGGGGCCGGCGGGCAGGACGCCCCGCTCCCACGCCGTGTGAACCTCCTGGCCCCGTCGCCAAAGCGGCACGGAGGCGATGATGTGATCGATATCGGCGCGGCTGACGCCCGGCGAGATCGTCACGCAGGGGAAATCGACGTCCATCGGCTCGAAGGACACGAGGAAGTCGAAGCGCTCGAGCAGCGTCGAATTGGGACGGCTCGCGGCGGCGAGCACCTCGTTCTCCGTCAGGACATCGGTCACCTCAAGGCGGCTCGTCAGCTTCTCGATGCGATGCGCGCCCCAAAGGGCCAGATCGATTCCGCAGTTCACCACCAGACCCACCCGATAGCAGCGCAGCGCGCCGACCTGGTCGAGGTAATCGAGCAGCACGAGCACAATGCGAGCGTAGTCCGGGCTGAACAGGTCGGCCTCGACAAGCGAAGGCACCTCGCAGAGCACCGAGGACAGAAGACAGGCGCCGTCCATGGCCTCGTACTTCACCGACTCCTCGTTGGGATTCGCCGCCACCAACCCGCAGGTGCGTCGCGCCAGGCCGCTCTCGAACAGAATGGCCAAGGGCTTGCGTACATCCTCGGGCAAGGGCGCGCCGAACGCTTTCTTGAGGGCCTCTTCGACGTCGTCGGTGAACGCGCGGGCGCGCTCGCTCGGCTCGTAGGCGCTCATAGCGGCCAGACTCCATTGCCAGGTGCAGCAGTGGGCCATGTCGCTGAGCAGTCCCATCTCGGCATCGCTCACCGTCAGGGAGAAATGGCGCTCGAGCCGCTTCTTGAGGTAGGCGAAGAACGGCGTGGACCCGTCGGCGCCGCGCCACGCCATCAGGCCATGGCCGAGGCGAAGGCGGGTCACCATAATGCAGAGGTACACGCCGAACTGCAATTGCGCGTTGCTGGAGAACTCGAAGCCGAGGTCGCGCTGCATCTCGGCGATGCAGCGCTCCAGAAACTGGCGGTCGTAGGGCTCGATCGATCCGAACAGCGAGGGCAGGATGCGACGGCGCACCGCAGCCGAGGAGAACGAGAACAGCATGGACATGACGAAGCCCCGAATAGTCCACTCGGGGCCCTCGACGGTGATCTGGCGGCCGACGGACAGCGTGAGCCCGCTCACTTTCAATATCCCCTGCCACCAGCGCAAATCGGACTGAATCTGCTGCTTGTTGCGGAACATGCGGCGCGCGAGGCTGTCGGCGGTATGGGGCCCGGGATAGCACGTCAGCGCGATCATCTCCTGGCACAGGCGCTCGTAGCGAGGGTGCATCTCCGTCTCACTCTCCTCGAGCAAGCGCACGAGCCGGTTCTCCTCGCCGGGAGCCAGCGCAAGGCGCAGCCCGGCCCCGCGCTGGCGGCCCACCCGCGTGGCGAGTCCCTCGTGCTCGAAAAACGAGTTGAGGGCCTTGACGTCGGTGCGAATCGTGCGATCCGAGCAGCCGAATCGGCGAGCGTAATCGGCAGATGTCCGGTAGCCGCTGGCTTCGAGCAGCGCCCGCAGGAGCGCTCCTTGCCTGCTGTTCATAGCTCCTCCTCACCGCTTGGTCCCTCGGGGCGAACGACCCTGCTCCCAGTGTAGAGCGAGCCTAGCCTTTGAGGGCGACAATACCGTGGCAAGATGGCAACGATTGTACGAGATTCTGCGCAATACGACAGCATGGACGTGCATTTGGGAGAGAATTTCCCTGGGACAACAAGATAGTGGGGCGGCGCCATGGGGCGCCGCAAACAGTTGAGAGGCGCATCATGGCAACTACGACCATTACCGCCAACGCCACCACCCGGCGGCCGGCAGAAATCACGAAGGCGAGCTATGCGCCCTTGGCCGTTCTCGCCCTCGCGCAGATCGGCACCTCAAGCGACAGCGCGGCCATGAACCTTGCGACGGCAAGCCTCGTGGGCACGCTGGGCGCCACCCTCGACGATATCCAGATGGCCACCACGCTGTTCTCGCTCATCGCCGGCGCGTTCATGATAGCCGGAGGGCTCGTCGGCGTGACCATCGGCCTGCACCGCGCACTGGCCATGGGGCTGTCCCTGGCCGTTGCGGGCGAGATGGTGGCGGCGCTCTCCCCCAACATCTTCGCCTTCACCTGGGGCGGGCGCGTCATCATGGGACTTGGCGCCTGCCTTATCACGCCCTCGGTGCTCGGGCTGGTCGCGGCGCTCTACCAAGGGCGGCAGCGGGCCATCGCGTTCGGCACCATTGCCGGGGCGGCCGCGCTCTCGACGCTCTCCCCTCTGGCCTTGGGCATCGTTATGGACTCTTCGGGCTTCCGCCTCACCTTCGCCATCATGGCCATCTATTTCGTGCTCGTGCTGTGCTGCACGCGGCTCATTCCCCGCACCCCCCTCTCCGGCAATCACAGCCACTTCGATGTGGCCGGCACCATCGTGGCCGCTCTCGGCATGGGGCTCGCGCTGTTCGGAGTGGCGCACCTCTCGGACTGGGGCATCGTCGATCCGCAGAAGCTCTGCCCCTTCACCTTGTGCGGACTGCCCCCCACCCTGCCCGCCATCCTCATCGGGCTCGTGCTGCTCGGCCTGCTCGTACCCACCGAGCGACGCGCCCAACGTCGCGGCAACCCCCTCATCCCCGCTGCGTTCGTCACCTCCCCCAAGGTGCGCGCGGGACTCTCCGCCGTCGCGCTGCCGTTTTTCTACATGGGCGCCGTCGGCATCTTGGCCACGCCGTACCTCCAGCTCGTCACCGGGTTCACGGCGCTACAAACCGGCATGCTCTCCCTCCTGTCGGGCATCCCGATGTTCCTTCTGGCAACCTTTTTGCCCAAGCTCGCCCCGCACCTTTCCTCGCGCCTCATCATCCGGACGGGGTTCATCGCCATCGCCATCGCTTGCGCGCTCATGGCCTTCGGCGTCCACGCGCACGGCGTGACGGGAACGCTGTTCGCCGGAATGGCCCTCGGCGGCTTCGGCGTGGGCGCCGTCAACTCCCAATCGAACAATGCCGTAGCCTGCGCTGTGACCCGCAAAGAGGCCGAGCAATCCGGCGGCATCCAGGGAGCCGCTCGCAGCATCGGGCTCGCCCTCGGCACGGCGCTCGCCGGAACCTTCCTTCTCCTCACCATGGCGGGCGGCTTCGCGGCCCAGGCCGCCTCGGCGGGCATCGACCAGAGCTATGTGGCTCCCGCTGCGGAGACCGCCTCGACGCTCATGAGCGACAGCGCCTTTTCCGACGAGGCGAGAACCTGGGGGGCCGACGCCGCGCAGGTCGACAAGCTCGTGGACGTGAAGGCCTCTGCGCAGGCCGACGCCATGCGCCTTTCCTTTGGCGCTCTCGGCCTCCTTATGGCAGCCGGCCTTCTCACCACTCGCCACCTCGTGGAAACTGCCGCGCCGCGCGCCGAGCAAGACAAGGCGAAGGCGAGACAATCCCACTGAGACCCCTCTTGGCCGGGGCCATCGAACGCAGCCGAATCCGACCTGCTGGTATGCTCGTTCCGGCAAGTCGACACTGCCTCAGGCCGTGGGAGACAAGCAAGGCAAACGAGAAGGGAGCCCGCAGGCTCCCTTCCGCAATGTGATTCAGAATGCGCGGTGCGCGCAGCTTGTTAGGAGAGCTCGTGGTAGGCGAAGGAGTCCTTGCCCAGGTGCACTTCCTTGCCCTCCTTGATGAGCTGCCGATACTCGGCGGTGGCCGTGAACACCACGTCGGAAGAGGAGTTCAGGCCCGTCTCGCAGGAATCCTGGATAACGCCGATGATGAAGCCGATGCCGACAACCTGCATGGCAACATCGTTGCTGATGCCGAACAGCGCGCAGCACATGGGGATGAGCAGAAGCGACCCGCCGGCCACGCCGGACGCGCCGCAGGCGGACACGGCGGCCAGCACGCACAGGATGACGGCCGTCACCGGGTCGACCGCCAGATCGATGGTCTGGCAGGCGGCCATGGTCATGACCGTGATGGTGACCGCCGCGCCGGCCATGTTGATAGTGGCGCCCAGCGGGATGGACACCGAGTAGTTGTCCTTGTTCAGGCCGAGCTTGCGGCACAGCTCCATGTTCACCGGTATGTTGGCGGCAGAGCTGCGGGTGAAGAAGGCGGTGAGGCCGGAATCCTTCAGACAGCGCAGGACGAGCGGATAGGGGTTCTTGCGGGTGCAGATCCACACGATGAGAGGGTTGGTGACCAGCGCGATGATGAGCATGCAGGCCACGAGCACCAAGATGAGATGGCCGTACTCGGTGAAGATCTCCAGGCCCGAGGTGCTGACCGAGGCGTACACCAGGCCGAGGATGCCGAAGGGAGCCAGATTGATGACCCAGCGCACCGCCTTGGAAACGGCGTCGGAGATGGCGGTGAACACTTCCTTGGTGCGCTCACCGGCAGCGCGCAGGGCGACGCCGAGCACCACGGCCCAGGCGAGGATGCCTACGTAGTTGGCGTTCATGAGCGCGTCCACCGGATTGGCCACGATGTTCATGAGCAGCGTGGTGAGCACCTCCCCAATGCCCTCGGGGGCCGCCTGCTCAACCATGGAAGAGGTGTCCAGCGTGAGGGTTGTCGGGAAGATCTCGCTGCCGATGAGGGCCACGATAGCCGCCACCAGCGTGCTGATGACGTAGAGCACGACGACGGTTTTCATGGTACCGGCACCCTGGGCGTTGCAAAGGGCGCTGATGACCAGGAAGAACACGAGCACGGGAGCGACGGCCTTCAACGCGCCGACGAACAGCGAGCCCAGAAGCGTAATGATGTCGGTCCAAGGCTGCACATTCGGAATGAGCAGCGCCAAGACGATGCCGATGGCAAGGCCGACGAGAATGCGCTTGATAAGGCTGATCTCGTTGTACTTCCTGAATACTGCGGGGACTGCCAAGGTGATTCTCCTTTTCTCGCGCGCGCCCATACTTCGGCGCGCATCCCAGCCGCACGGTCCCGGCAGGACTCGAACGGGAATGGTGCGGGCGAAAGGACTTGAACCTTCACGGGGGTTGCCCACCAGAACCTAAATCTGGCGCGTCTGCCAATTCCGCCACGCCCGCACTTCTGCGGTTGCCGACAAAACAGCTTGTCGGATTGGTTAATAATAGCAAAGAAACCCAGAATGCGAGGTCACAATTCGGATGAGATGACGGTGCCGCGCCCCTAACCCGCAAATGCTGCCGAAAAAGAAACGAGCCCGCCGAAGCGGACTCGCGAAAATTCTGGCTCCCCGGGTAGGATTCGAACCTACAACCCTCCGGTTAACAGCCGGATGCTCTGCCGTTGAGCTACCGAGGAATGTCGCTTTCAGAACCTTTGCCCTGACGCGCAAGATAGTATTATAACGGAGGGGCTTCTCTTTGCAAGACCCTATTTTCCTCGAAGGCGAAAATTATTTTCGGCGCACCAGATAGCATTTGTGGATGCGGAGGTTTCGCTCGAAATCGTGCGGAATGGTCTGGGCGGTAATGTCCTCCAATTCCACGCCGCAGCGCGCCAGCTCCTCGAGATCGGGCTTGAAGGTTCGCAGGTTGCAGGAGAAGACCGCCACTCCCCCGTCGGCCAACAGACGCGAGACGCCGACGAGCAGCTCCACATGGTCGCGCTGCACGTCCCAGGTGCGTCGGCCCATGGCCTTCGAATTGGAGAAGGTCGGGGGATCCACGAAGATAAGGTCGTAGCGCTCATGGCGGCGGCGCGCTTCGGCGATCCAGCGAGTGACGTCGGCGCGAACGAGCTTGTTGGCCGCCCCTCCCCGCCGACCCCTCGCCGAACCTCCGTCCGTTCGATCCCTTCGATTCGGCTTGTCAACAACTTCGAAGGCGAACCCGTTGGCCGCAAGATTGCGGGCCGCCCAGTCCAGGTACGTCTGAGACAAGTCCACCGTCGTCGTCTCCTTCGCACCGCCGGCCGCAGCATGCAGCGTCGCCACGCCCGTATAGGCGAACAGGTTCAGGAAGCGTTTGCCGGCGGCCATCTTCCCTACCATCTCGCGGGTTACGCGGTGATCGAGGAAGATGCCCGTATCAAGATAGCCGCCCAAATCGATCTCGCAGATCAAGCCGTCCTCGCTCGTGTGGGTCACAAAACGGCGACCGCCGGCGTCGCGGTACTGCCCGCCGCCCTTCGCGCGCAGGCGGGACTTGGAGAACACGTGCTCCGGCGGAATGCCCAGCACGACGGGCACCAGGGCGAGCACGTCCTCGAAACGTGCGTGGGCCTGCTCAGGGTCGACGGATTTGGGCGGCGCGTATTCGGCCACATGGGCGTACAGCTCGCCCTCGGCCTCGGCCGCCCCCTCGTACAGGTCGATGGCGCAGGCGTACTCAGGCACATCGGCATCGTAGAGACGATAGCAGGCCACCCCCTCGCGCGCCGCCCATTTGCGCCGCTCGCGGGCCACCTTGCGCAAACGACTCGCGAACTGGGCCGCCGCCGGGTCGTTCACCTCAACGGGAATGTCGGCGCCACCGGCGGGGTTGGCCACAGAGATAACCGAGGGGCGCCGGGGCGGCCTATCGAACACCTCGACTGTCGTCTCTGAACGGCCGCGGCCCAGCTTGAGGCGCACCGTCGGTTCCTCCTTGAACTTCGCAGCCATGCCCTCGAAGCCGGCGAAGGCGAAACGGGAGCCGGCCGGCGCCTCGCGGGAAGCGGCCACGCAGGCAGCCCGGACAGCCACGGCCTCGGCATCGTCGTCGGCCCGAAAGACCGAGGCGACGCTGGCCACGAGCCGAGGGGCATCGGGACACGCCGGCGCGGTGGCAAGCAGCGCCATGCGCGCCTCGCAGCGTTCGTCCGCCTCGTCCAACAGGTCGCCCCAGGCTTTATCGGGAAACGCTGTCCAGCCCGTGAACCCCCATCGTTCGCGCAAGAGGCCCGGCGCCCGGTCCTCGCGCACCTCCGCTGCCTCGCGGGCGAGGATGCTGTCGACGTCGACGGGGTCGAGAAACGTCGTCCCCTCCGCAAACAGCTCGGCCGCACCAACTGCCGCGAGCAGCGTCGCCGCCTGCGACACCACCGAGGGCGCCTCCTCCCCGGCCTCGTCGCCAAGGTACGCCCGGCGTGTGAGGGAGCGGCCCGACAGATCAAGAGACAGGCTCGCCTTCTCCTCTCTAAGGCGCACCTCAACGAGAGCGTCGGGCTGCTGGGGCTTCACATCGGGCCGCGCGCCGCGAGTCTCGGCCAGGCGATCACAGATAGCATCCTTCACCTTCAAGGCGACGAACTGGGTGTTGCGCAGCTCCGCGTTGGTACCGCTCGCCCGCACGGCGATACTCGCACCATCGGCGATCACCGTTTCCCAGGGAAGTTCGCGCACGCCGGCGTACAGGGCATCGGCGTCCCGCGCCGCCACGCGACCTACCGTGAGATTAACGCGCCCCGCGAGCCGCGACCACAGGCACACCCGCAGGGCGTCTTCGGGCGC
The DNA here is from genome assembly GCF_977072305.1 of Adlercreutzia sp. CNCM I-6207. Taxonomy (NCBI): domain Bacteria; kingdom Bacillati; phylum Actinomycetota; class Coriobacteriia; order Eggerthellales; family Eggerthellaceae; genus Adlercreutzia; species Adlercreutzia sp. CNCM I-6207. The sequence goes on along the minus strand of NZ_CDRVLZ010000019.1, from coordinate 10,155 downwards.
GCCGAAAAACGATGCGCCGCCGGACAGCGGACGCACCTTCTTCACGCCGAGTCCGTGCAGCTCGTCCGCCAGGAGCCTCTCGGCGCCCGGCAGGCACGTGGCGAAGAACTCATAAACGGCCTCGTTCATAGGGCTTTCACTGCCTCTCTTACAATAGTTTTGAAATTTCTGGTCACAAAATCGAGTTTTGGGTTTTCTGGATCAACGTTTTCGGCGATTCGGCGACATTTATGCCCTAATTTGTCTGCAGAAGAAGCCGAGACAAGCAAGATATGCGAATTTAAGCCATCGCAGAAACCCAAAACTCGACTTTGTGACCATTTTTCCAAAAATCTTTGCCGCAAAAGAAGATGCCCGCAGCAGCGAGGCCGCGGGCATCGGATCTGTCGGATCGTTTCCTAGTCCTCCAGATAGTCCTTAAGCTTGCTGGACCGGCTGGGGTGCCTCAGCTTCGCAAGCGTCTTGCTCTCGATCTGGCGGATGCGCTCGCGGGTGACACCGAACTCGCGGCCCACCTCCTCCAGCGTGCGCGGATGACCGTCCTCCAGGCCGAAACGGAGGCTGATAACCTTGCGCTCGCGCTCGGCCAGGCCCTCCAGCACCTTGGCCAGCTGCTCCTGCAGCATAGAGAACGAGGCGGCATCGGGGGGCACCACGGCGGCATCGTCCTCGATGAAGTCGCCGAGCTGGGAGTCCTCCTCCTCGCCGATGGGGGTCTCAAGGCTCACCGGCTCCTGGGAGATCTTCTGGATCTCGCGGACGCGCTCGGCAGTGAGTCCCATCTCCTCGCCGATCTCTTCGGGGGTTGGCTCGCGGCCGAGCTCCTGCAGAAGCTGGCGCTGGATGCGCACGAGCTTGTTGATGGTCTCCACCATGTGCACAGGAATGCGGATGGTGCGGGCCTGGTCGGCGATGGCGCGGGTGATGGCCTGGCGAATCCACCAGGTGGCGTAGGTGGAGAACTTGAAGCCCTTGGTGTAGTCGAACTTCTCCACCGCGCGGATGAGGCCCAGATTGCCCTCCTGAATGAGATCCAGAAACAGCATGCCGCGGCCCACATAGCGCTTGGCAATGGAGACCACCAGGCGCAAATTGGCCTCGATGAGCTGCTGCTTGGCGTCCAGGCCCACCTGCTCGATGCGGCCGAGGCGACGCTTCTCGCGGCGATCCAGTTCCACGCCGTCGGCCTCGGCGCGCTCCAGCTCCTCGGTGGCGGCCACGCCGGCCTCGATCTTCATGGCCAGATCGATCTCCTCGGCAGCGGTGAGCAGGGGCACCTTGCCGATTTCCTTCAGATACATGCGCACCGGATCGCCCGTGAGCATGGTCACGCCGGCATCGGCGTTGCGCTTGGCGCGATTGCGGGCGCGGGCCTTGGTACGGGGAGTGACCTTGGGGAGAGCAGCCGCTTCAACGGTGGCCTTCAGCTCCTCCTCGGGAATGCCGTCGAGCAGATCCTCTTCGGAGTCGATGCCGGCCTCGATCTTGTCCTCGGTCAGGCTGTCGGAAGCAGTGTCGTTCGTCGCGTTCGCGGGAGGTTCCGCGTTGTCCATGTCGTCGTCATCCAGGTCATCCATCTCCTCGACGTCCTCGGTCACGACGATCTCTTCGGTTTCGTTCTCAGGATTCTTCTTTGCAGCATCAGCCACGCGATAGTCCTTTCTCTGGCGTCTGCGCCTGATTTTGGGCATAGAAACACAATTCTGGCGCAGAGATACAGCAGAGAAGAATACTACAAAGAGAAGACCCCTTCAAGAGAAAACCGGCCGGAAGTTTAAGCGCAACGACAAACGCATTATCCATGGAACCTCCATGGAAGAAAGGCTCCATGCCGCTGCAGCAGTTGCCCCATCGTTTCGGCGAACCTCAAAGGAAAATCAGTCCCAATAGAAGAACGGCCTATATCGTCTCGGCCAACTTGTACCCGACGCGCCAGATAGTGACGAGGTAGCGTGGTTTGGAAGGGTCGTCCTCTATCTTCTCGCGGATCTTACGCACCATGACGGTGATGGAGTTGGGGTCGGCAGCCTCCTTGCTTCCCCAAAGCGCCTCGAGGATCTGATCGCGGGTGAACACGGCGCCCGGATCGGAGGCGAGCAGCTCTAAAAGCTCGATCTCCCGGGAGGACAGCGCCACGACTTCTCCGCGCATTCGAACCTCGTACTTCCCGAAGCGTATCTCCAAATCCCCTACCGAGAACGCCTCGGGACGGCGGTCGCGTCCCTCATGCTGGCGCTCGCGATCGCGTTCTCGACGGCGCAAATGCGCGTTCAGCCGCAAAAGCAGCTCCTCAGGCTGGAAGGGCTTCACAAGGTAGTCGTCGGCACCGGCCTTAAAGCCGATTGATTTGTCGACAATGTCGCCCTTGGCCGTGAGAAACATGATCGGCACCTCGCGTCCCTCACCTCGGACGATCTCGCAGATTTCGAAACCGTTGATATCGGGCAGCATCACATCAAGAATAAGGAAGTCGGGGCGCTCGGCCCTCAGCATCTCCAGGCCGTCGGCCCCGTTGCCCGCACAGCAGAAGTCGTAGCCGCCGCGGCGTACAATCTGCTCGATGAGCACCTGCATAGAAGCGTCGTCGTCGACGAGCATCACCTTAGTCATGATCTTCCTCCTCTACGGGCAATTCGACGGTGAACGTCGAGCCACACCCCGGCTCACTTGCCACAGCCACGGTGCCGCCCATCATGGCCACCAGATCCTTCACCAACGAGAGCCCCAGTCCGCTGCCGCCGTAGCGGCGCACCGTGGACATGTTCTCCTGACGGAACCGCTCGAAGATAAGCTCCTGGGCCTCTTTCGGAATGCCGATGCCGGTATCGGTCACGCGCATCACCACTTTGCGAGCGTCATCCTCGTCCGCCTCGCAGCAAACGCGCACAGCCACCTCGCCGCCGGCATCGGTGAACTTCACGGCATTGCTCGTCAGATTCGCAAGCACCCGACGCAGCTTTTCCCAATCCCCCATGATGAGGGGCACGTCGAAGTCGACCCGGGTGGTAAAGGCTACGCCCTTTTTGGCGGCCACCGGCGCCATAGCCGACTCTACCATACCCACGAGGTCGTTCAGATCAACCAGCTCCAGGTTCAACGTCTCGGAGCCCGCCTGAATGCGGGCGCACTCCAGCACGTTGTCCACCATCTCAAGCAAAATGGCACCGTTTTTGCCAATCTCCTCCAACTGGCGGCGCGCCTCGGGCCGGCCGGGCCCGATGGACTCGCCCAGGAGCTCGGCGAAAGCCAAAATGGAAGTAAGTGGCGTGCGCAGCTCGTGGCTAACGATGGCAAGGAAATCGGACTTGTACTGGTTGTCTCGGGCGAGTTGGGCATTGATCTCCTCCGCTCGACGACGTTGACGCTCCAGCTCGGCATTAGCGCGGGAGAGTTGCTCGGTGCGCTCGGCCACCTGCGACTCCAGACTTCCGTAAAGCTCCTCCAAGCGCCGGGCCATGGAATGGTACTGCTCGATGAGGTCGTCTATCTCGCGGGACGAGTACAGCACGCCTCGGTCGGTCGTGGCCAGGGAACCTCGCGCCGGCAGGCCACGTAGGCAACCTGGAACGAGCGCGGGCTCATTCGCATCGACGGCTGCTGGCCCAAAGACCCTCGGAGTGGTCGTTTCCCCCTCGGTCGCGTGCGCATCGGGCTCGGCTACGCGGGAGAAAGAAGCTCGAAGCTCCGTCAAGGGCTCGGTAATGAGTCGGCTGATGACAACGTAGATGAGAAGCGCCATGGCCGCCACCACGGCAAGAAAGAACATCATGTTGCTGATGATGGCGTCGCGCATGTTGGTCATGGCGCCATCTGCGGGCACCACCACCGACACCGCTCCGGCCACATCTCCCACGCTCCAGCCCTCTTTCGGGTAACCGGTCGCATCCAACTCGCCGGCAGGCTGGCCATGGCACTCGGTGCAGTCGTTGGAGACGTCCATGGCCCGCACATAGCGGAAAACCTGATCGCCTCCCTCGGTCTGGTAGCCCCATACCTCGTCGGTGTCCTTATCCGCCAGAAACGTCTCGATGGCGGCGGCCTCGTAGGCGTCCGGGGTATTGTAGATGTTGCGCGGGTTCAAGTTCGTGAAGCGGATGGAGTAATCCGTCTTCTCGGAGAACAGCGCCGCCACCGACTTCCCCGCAATGGCGCAATGCAGTCCCTTGTAGTCGTACTCCCCGTCGGAGGTATAGTTGATGACGTTCTGGTTCAGCGAGATGAAATCCCACATGGCATCCATCTCGGTAACGAGCACCCGCGACTTCTCCAGAAGATCGGTCTCGGCGCGGCGCGATTGATCGTCATAGGTGAACGCAAGGAACACCGCCGATATCAGCACGAGAACAACCGTGAGAAGCCCGATAAGCTTCGTCCGCAGCCCGATCTTCCTCTGTCGCCCAAAAATCGTCATGGCTCTATCGCGCCTGCTTCCAGGCAGCGCGCGGCCGGCTCGCCTTCTTCTCCATGCACCCTCCCTAACGCCCGATGCGGCTGGTAGGAGTTATACCCTACCAGCCGCCGTAAAGCTAGTGTCCCGTTCTTAAGCCGTTGGCGCTCAGGCCTCGTGGCTCACTTCCTGCGGGTTGCGCAGCACGCCGCCTTTGGCCGCGTCGCGATGGGGCGCGAACACCACAGCGGGGACCGTCTCATCGGTCAGCTCGCCCAGGGCGCTCACGCCCTCGGGATGACGCTCCCGCAGTTCCGCGAGGGTGCCGAACTCGAGCGCGCGCACCGGGCACGCCTTGGCGCAGGTCGGATCCGGCACGCCCTCCGGGTTCTCGTCCGAGCAGAGCACGCACTTGTGGGACAGGCCGTCGTCCAGCTGCACGGGATGCCCATAAGGGCAGCTTTTCTCGCAGGTCATGCAGCCGATGCACTTCTCCTTGTCGTTGTTGACGATGCCCGTTTCCGGATCCTTCTGCATGGCTCCGGTGGGGCAGTTGGCCACGCAGGCCGGGTTCTCGCAGTGGCCGCAGGTCATCGATACGTAGTAGGTGAACGCCGTGGCGGTAAAGGCACCGGCATCGTCGGCCTTCCACTCGCCGCCGCCGAACTCGTACACCTTGCGGAACTTTTGCGGCACCTCTAGGTTGTTGCGGTCGAAGCACGAGGTCATGCAGGCCTTGCAGCCGGTGCAGATGTCGGTGTTGACGAAAAATCCGTACTGTTCCATGATCTATCCCCCTCTTTAGGCCTTCTCGATCTTGCACAGGTTGGAATGGACGCCGTTGCCCTTGGAAATCGGCGTTGGGCGCGAGGACGTCAGCACCGAGATGCAGCCGCCCAAATCGAGCACGCTGGGGTCGCCGATGGTAGCGCCGTCGCGGGTCTCCGGGTCGTACCAGGCGCCCTGGGGCACGCTGACCACCCCGGGCATGATGCGGTTCGTCACCTTAGCGGTCATCTGAGAGCGGCCGCGCTCGGTGGACACAATGACGGTGTCGTCCTGGTTGATGCCGAGCGTGGCGGCGTCGCCCTCGTTGATCCAGCACTGCTGCGGGGCCACCGAGCTCATCCACGGCACGTTGCCGTAGGAGGAGTGGGTGCGCGTCTTGGTATGATGGCCGATGAGCTGGAAGGGATACTCCTCGCGCAGCGGGTCGCCGTATCCCTCGAAGTTCTCGTACCAGATGGGCAGGCCCGTGATCTGGTCGCGGCCGTCGTCGGGCACATACCCGCCGCCGGTGAGGTCCCACTGGCGCGACAGGTTGTAGGCCTGCTTCGAGAACACCTCGTACTTGCCCGAGGGCGTGGCGAGCGGGCCCTCCGGCGCGGCGATGGCCGGCGTGTGGTCGTCAGTCTGCTTGATGAGGCCTGCGGCGCGGAACTCCTCGAAGGTGTCGGGCAAGTCGTCGCCGGCCGCCTTCCCCTCGTTGTAGCACCACTCGATCCAGTCGAGCTGGGTCTTGCCCTCGGTGAACTCGTCCTTGATGCCGAGCGCGTCGGCCAGAAGGGTGCAGATCTCGTAGATGGGTTTGGCCTCGAACAGAGGCTCGATGGCCTTCGACTCGCAGCAGATGAAGCCGGTCCAAGCGGTACCGCCAGTGGTGAGATCGTCCTCCTCGAAGGGCGTGGTGCCGGGCAGGATGATGTCGGAGGCCATAGCCGTCGGCGTCATCCACGGGTCCACGGTGACGATCATGCGCACGCCGGAGTCCTTTTCATCAGGCAGGTTGTAGATGCGGAGCGAGTCGTTGATGTCGGCGTGCTGGCCCATCATGACATTGGATCCGTAGTTCCAAATGAACTTGATGGGGGCCCTAAGCTTCAGGGTGCCGGGCTCCTCGGCGTAGCTGGTGACACCGGTCTCATCGATGGCGCGGATGCCCCAGGTGGCGTCGTTCATGACCGTGTAGTCTTCGATGGCCTGATACCAGTCGAAGAACGAAACGCACACCCCCACCGTGTTCTTCTCGGGGAAGCACGGGATAGCCGTGGGCGTGGCGAAGGGAACGCCGCCCACGCCCTCGCGGGCGCCGGTGCCGCCGCCGGAGATGCCCACGTTGCCGGTGATGGCGGCGATCATCGCGATGGCGCGGGAGTTGTTGCCACCGTTGGAGTGGCGCTGCGGACCCCAGCCCTGAATGGTGGCCGTGGGGCCGTCCATGTACAGGTCGGCCAGCTCGCGGATGGTATCGGCCGGAACACCGGTGATGCCGGCGGCCCACTCGGGGGTCTTCTCGCCGGTGCCCGCATAGGCGCCGGTGCCAGCGAGGTAGGCCTCATAGGACATATCCTCATCGATGGTGAGCGCGCCAGACTTGTCGAGCCCCATGAAGGCGGTGCTTGTGGGCTCGGCCGCTTTCACATCGTCGGCGAAGCTGTCGGAGAAGAAGCCGACGAACTTGTCGCGGATGAGCTGCTCGTCCAGCTTGCCAGCGCTGAACAGGTACTGGATCATGCCGGCCACGAGCGCCATATCAGTGCCGGGGCGGATAGGGATCCAGCGGTTGGCCACGCCCACGGCGGTGTCCGACAGGTGCGGATCCACCACTACGATGGTGGCCTCGGGGTTTTGCAGGCGCACCTGGGTGAGCAGGTACTGCATGGCCGAGCCAGACATGCGGGTGTTGGCCGGGTTGTTACCGAACAGCACGATGTTCTTGGAGTTCACGAGATCGGTCACCTCGTTGTTCGACCAGGCGTCGCCGTTGAAGAGCGGCATCTCCCAGGTGATCTGACCGGTGGAGTAGTCGGCGTACTGGCGCAGGTAGCCGCCCCACAAGTTCATGAGACGCGCGAACATGGTCTGGTCGGGGTGCCACGACTTCGACACCGTACCGCCCAGCACGCCGGTGCCGTACTGGATGTAGAAGGCGTCGTTGCCGTACTCCTCCTTGATCTCCTTCATGGTGGTGGCGATGAGGTTGATGGCCTCGTCCCAGGTGATCTCCTCGTACTTGCCCTCGCCGCGCTTGGTGCCCTCGACGCGCTTCAGCGGCCTCTGGATGCGGTCGGGGCTGTAGATGCGCTGGCGGTTGGTGCGGCCGCGCACGCAGGAGCGCATCTGGTAGATCTTGCCGGGGCCGAACTCGTCGTCGCCGTCAGAATCAATGTCGATGCGCACGACCTGGCCGTCCTTCACATAGGCCTTCAACGGGCAGCGGCTGCCGCAGTTCACATGGCATGCAGACCAGCTGACGGTGTCGTAATCGAGCGGATCGCCGCCAGTGGCGGGCAGGCTGTCTGCGGCCGGCTCCTCCTGCTTGGCGGCCGGCGCGCAGCCGGTCAGCGCCACGCCGACTCCCGTCGCCCCGGCCAGGCCGAGGAACGACCGGCGGCTGATCTTGCCGAAGGTTTGCGCAGTCTTTCCCATAGACTCCCCTTTCCTCTTCTTGTTCGGGGCCCGAAGTGGAAGTCGGGCCCTCCCTCGGAAAGGAAGTCTACGCGCGCGAGCATGGAACCTCCATGGGTATTTGGTTCATTTTTCCTTAGGGATTTCTTATCGAATTATTGCATCCCAGGTCAGAGTCACAAAAATCGCTACTCCAACTCCCCCGTGGCGTAAGCGTCGTAGATGGCCTCGGGCGAATCGTAGTAGAAGCTGCCGTTGTAGTCGTCGATGAGGGCACTGACCGGCGAGCAGTAGGCGCGCAGAATTGCTTCGACATCGGTCGTCCCCTCGCGGTCGGCGATGGCAAGGACGAGCCGCTTGTACACCTTGCCTATGTCCCAGTGGGAGGGAACGGCGTAGCGAGCGGCGGCGACGTTGTCGAAAACGCCTTCGCCGATATCGGCCTCTTCGATGAAGTGATCGCTCACCACATCGATGTTGTCGCAATGGTACACATCGGCCAACTCCACGATGCGCCCCAGGCGCTGCGACCCGAGCGCTTCCACAACATCCGACCGGCGGTTCTTCGTCTTGCGCGCGATATAATCGACCAGGCTGCAAACGAAGAACACCTTGTTTTCGCGCTCGGTCTTATAGAGATACTCAGGCAAGTCCGAAATCGCTACGGCGCGCTCGGCATCACCTTTAGCCTCACTAGCAATAGAAGCTAATATCGCCATGGAACACCTCTCGCCATTTATCGCAAATATACCCGTGATTCAGCGAGATCAATTCCAGAATATTCGATAGATCCCTGTCCGGAATTTTCGACCGATTATGGGCGAGAAGGCATCCACCCGAAGAGGTAAGCCAGATTTTCGTAGCGTTCTCCGATGGCCTCTTTTCTGCCACATGCACATGAACCGGCTCACCGTTCTCGCCTACCCAGAAAAAGATGATGTAGGCACCAAAGACGAGCACTCTAGGCATATTGCTTTCCCGCCTCTCGGGCAAGACGGTAGATGAGGGGGGCGTTGTTTCTCACAATCTCGGTAAAGTATTCAAGTTCGGAGGCGTTGAAGCCCTCGACAGACTGCCAGCGACACTGGGGAAGGAAACACGTTGCCGAACAAAAGCCGCCATCAACAGGGCGCTCAATAGAGACCTGCACCGTTTGATCTTCCAGTATGTTCGAGTGCGCTATCTGCGTGTCGTCAGCAAGCTTGATATAGTCGTACATCATGAGCAGGCCTCCGTGATCGGGAACTCACGTCTTGGACGCCATTGTAGCACGCACCCCGAAGGCCAATATCGTCATTCCAACCCCCTTCCCTTTCCAGCCAGCCATTGCTCAAGAACGATCCTACATGCCATGAACCACTTTTGCGTCCTTCGAGGTATATCGCATTGATGGTACAATGCCGAGTACCACACTGTGTCGTTGTCCTTGAGGGCAAGGCGCTTACAACAGAATAGGCGGCAGAGGAGCCTTGGCGCTCGCTGTCGGCTTGCGCACGTTGCGTTCTCGCGGTTGAACCATTGATAAGGAGGGTATCTGCCTGTCTGGTGGTTCGCCGTGTTCCGAGCGCCCCGACACAGTGTGGTAACTGCGGTGGATACCCTCCTTACCTCTGTATGGGGCCGTCGCCGCGGTTGCACGCAACCGTCGTCGGAAGGACGCGCCCTTACCTCATGCTCATAAAACTCATTGGATGGGATTAGCAAGCTTTTCTTTAAGGCCTTTTATTTCGGCCCTTTTGGGCTCTATACGCTTGTCCAGCGCGGTAAGCTTGTCCATAGTTGGCTTGGCCTTACTTCTCGCCTCTTTAATTTGAGCTTTTATCTTTCCTTTAGCAAAAAACCCGCATTGATCCAACTTTTTCAACAAATCTGCTTCTTCTAGAATGAAATTGCAAACGGCTTCATTGCACTCTTTGTAATCTGCGCTGGAGGTAAAATCCGAAACTTCTTTTTCAAGAGATTTAATTCTTTCCTCAATGTCTTTTCTTTCCTCCTCGTGCGCGCCCCAATAATCATCTACCTTTTTCTGGTGAATTCTCCTTTCCGTCTCCTCCTTTTTGCTCTTCCAATTTTTTATCTGATTATCTCGTGCTTCTTTAGCCTTGTCGGTAAGCTCATACTCTTTAAACCATTTCGCACTTACATATAGGTCTCCAGGATTGTATGTTACCGAGTAAGTATCGCGGATCTTCTCTGTTATTGATATAAGATTCTTGTAACGCGTCAGATCTTCTTCGTCATCATTCGGATCTATGCTAATTGCGGTGAGTAGTAACCCTCTCCGGTACCAACAATCAGCAGAATCTGGTACCGCCAGTCAGCGGGCTTGGTACCCTGGGTAAGATAAATTGGTACCGCCG
>NZ_CDRVLZ010000018.1:0-51213 GCF_977072305.1 Adlercreutzia sp. CNCM I-6207 | reverse complement strand
CGGGAGGGCGGCAGGACCGTCTACGATACGATAGACAACCGCAGGAGGCGGTTGGGGCTGGCGGCGTAGGCCGCTGTCCAAGTAACTGTCCGCACCCCCCTCGGAGGTGCGCCCGAATGACGAGCTTGGAGGTATCTCCTAGGAGCAAGATCTTGACCTGGTGTTTTGCGAGAGCGCATTTGGCGCGCATCTTCCCGATCTTCTCGCGCAGCGGCCCTAGACGCTAACAACTCGAGATTTCATGCAAAAACGGGGGTGTTCGTTGACTGAGAGGGGCGGCCGTTGGGAAGGCTCCGAAAATTTCCGACTCGCTCGAGCGTAGGGAAATGCCGTTGAGCATGAAGCGAAGTCAATTTCGTACGTCGGACATGAAGCGAAGTCGGTTTCGTAGTTAAACGACGAGAGGCGCCCGGGGTGGGCGCCTCTCGAAACAGGCTCAAAATTTGGGGCTGCGCGTGTCGCGGCTCCCTTTCTTGGCTCGGCTGGACCTTACGCGGCCTGGCCTACGTGCGCAAGCTGGGCCTCGCACCACTCGAGCTTCTTCTGATGGGTCATCAGCGTCGCCTGATCCTGGGGATCGTTCTTCTGCTCCAGCTCGGCGATGGCGCTCTTGCACTCGGCGGCCTCGGCGCGCACGGCTTCGGCGTCGATGTCCTCAACGGCCGTACCGAAGCGGGCCAGCACCGTCACCTTGTCGTCGAGCACGGAGGTGGCGCCGCCCATCACGAGGAACTCGCGCTTCTCGTTCTCGCCGATGGTCAGCGTCACAACGCCGCCCTCGCGGTTCAGCGACACCGTCAGCTCATGCCCGGGCAGCACGCCGAAGTAGCCGTCGGTCCCCGGGATGTTGGCATAGGTGATCTCGCCCTGGAACAGGGCCTTGTCGGGAAGAGCCACAATGCAGCCCATGGAGGCCATTAGTTACCTTCCTTCTGCATGGCGTCGTAGGCCTCGTAGACCTGCTCGATGGCGCCCTTGTTCACGAAGCACTGCTCCGGGATGTGGTCGCACTTGCCATCGAGGATCTCCTTGAAGGAGCGTACGGTGTCCTCGACCTTGACGTACACGCCGGGCAGGCCCGTGAAGACCTCGGCCACGTGGAACGGCTGGCCCAGGAATTTCTGCACCTTACGGGCGCGGTTCACGGTCAACTTCTGGTCCTCGGACAGCTCGTCCATGCCCAGAATGGCGATGATGTCCTGCAGATCCTTGTACTGCTGCAGGATTTGCTGCACGCCCATGGCCACGTCGTAGTGCTCCTGGCCGACGATCTCGGGATCCAGCGCGCGGGAGGTGGACTCCAGCGGATCCACGGCCGGGTAGATGCCCAGCTCGGCGATGGAACGGGACAGAACGGTCTTGGCGTCCAGGTGGGTGAACGTAGTGGCCGGGGCCGGGTCGGTCAGGTCGTCGGCGGGCACGTACACGGCCTGCACGGACGTGATGGAACCGGTCTGCGTGGAGCAGATGCGCTCCTGCAAATCGCCCATCTCGGTGGCCAGCGTCGGCTGGTAGCCCACAGCGGAGGGCATACGGCCGAGCAGTGCGGACACCTCGGAACCGGCCTGGGTAAAGCGGAAGATGTTGTCGATGAACAACAGCACGTCCTGGCCCTGGTCACGGAAGTACTCGGCTTCGGTAAGTCCCGCGAGGCCCACGCGCAGACGGGCTCCCGGAGGCTCGTTCATCTGACCGTAGACCAGGCAGGTCTTCTCGATAACGCCGGAGTCGGTCATCTCGAGGTAGAGGTCGGTACCCTCGCGGGTACGCTCGCCCACGCCGGTGAACACGGAGGTGCCGCCATGCTCCTGAGCCAGGTTGTTGATGAGCTCCTGAATGCAGACGGTCTTGCCCACGCCAGCGCCGCCGAACAGACCGGTCTTTCCGCCCTTGACGTAGGGCTCGATGAGGTCGACGACCTTGATGCCGGTCTCGAAGGTCTCGGTGGTGGTCACCAGGGTGTCGAACGGCGGGGCCGGATGGTGAATCGGGCGCCACTCGACGTCTTCGGGCATGGGCTTGCCGTCAACGGGCTCGCCCAGCACGTTCCAAATACGGCCCAGGGTCGCCTTGCCCACGGGCATCATGATGGGGGAACCGGTGTCGGTTGCCTCCAAGCCGCGCACCATGCCGTCGGTGGACGTCATAGCGACGGTACGGACGATGTCACCGGGCAGGTGCGTCTGCACCTCGAGCACGGTGGACACTTCACCCGTTGGGGTTTGTGCCTTCACGGTAAGGGCGTTGTAGATGGCCGGCATGGCGTCCGCCGGGAACTCCACATCCACAACGGCGCCGACGATTCGGACGATGCGTCCGATGGCGCCTCCCTTGGCCGCTTCAGTAGAAGTGTTATCAGCCATTTAATCCTCCAAAGCTGCGGCACCGCCGACGATCTCGGTGATCTCCGTGGTAATGGCGCCCTGGCGCACCGTGTTGTAAATGCGCTCCAGGGTGGAGACCATCTCGTTCGCGTTGTCGGTAGCCGATTTCATCGCGTTGCGGCGAGCGCCTTGTTCGCCCGCTGCGGAATCGAGCATCGCGTAGTAGAACGCGTTGTTCAGGTAGGCGTTCATCATGTAGGACATGACCGACTCCGTGCTCGGCTCGAAGTCGATGTCGCCCGGGATGGCGGAATCGTCCCGCTCGCGGAAGGACTTGAAAATGTCCTCCTCCTTGGCCTTAAGACCCAGAAGATCCGCGTAGGACTCCTCCTTCACCGGCAGCACCTGCTGCTCGACCAAGGTCTGCTCGGCGGCGTTCTTCGCGTGGTTGTACACGATGAACACCTCGTCGAGCTTGCCCTCGGCGTAAGCCTGCATCACATAGCCGGACAGCTCGGCCGCCTGAGCGAACTCGGGGTCGGCCGAATATCCCGCGAAGGAGAACACCGGCTCGATGCCTCGGTAGGTGAAGTACCCGATGGCCTTCTTGCCACAGGCAGCCACCTCCACCTCGGCACCTTCCCGCTGCTTTTCCTTCGAGAGCTTCTCCACATAGCGAAGCACGTTGGTGTTGAAGCCGCCGGCGAGACCCCGGTCGGAGGTGACGGCTACGATGAGCACCCGCTTCACCTCGTCGTGGACCTGCAGCAGCGGCTCGTTATCCAAGTGAGCGTACTTTGCCGTGCTGATGAGCATGTCTGAGATGGCGACCGCCCAAGGGAGCGCGCTCTCCACGCGCTCGGAAGCACGGCGAATCTTGGCAGCCGCGACCATTTCCATGGTGCGCGTGATCTGCTTCGTCGAGGTGACGGATTTGATTCGCCGTTCGATGTCGTGTAGGTTGGGCATGGTCTACCTACCTTACGCTGCGGCGTCGAAGGACTGCTTGAAGGCGGCGATGGCCTCCTTCAGAGCGACCTTGGTCTCGTCGCTGAGCTTCTTCTCCGTGTTGATCGTCTGCAGGATCTCCGGCTTGGAGGCGCGCAGCGACGCGAGCAGCTCAGTGCGGAAGCGAACCACGGACGTGAGCGGCAGATCGTCGAGGAAGCCCTCGTTGCCGGCGAAGATGGCAATGACCTGCTCGGCCACGGGCATCGGCATGTAACGACCCTGCTTCAGAAGCTCGGTCATGTGCGAACCGCGGGTCAGCTGATCCTGGGTAGCCTTGTCCAGATCGCTGCCGAACTGGGTGAAGGCCTGCAGCTCGCGGTAGCTGGCGAGGTCCAGACGCAGAGAGCCGGCCACCTGCTTCATGGCCTTGATCTGCGCGGAGCCGCCCACGCGGGACACCGAGATGCCCACGTCGACTGCCGGGCGCTGGCCCTGGAAGAACAGGTCGGTCTGCAGGAAGATCTGACCGTCGGTAATGGAGATCACGTTGGTCGGGATGTAGGCGGACACGTCGCCGGCCTGGGTCTCGATGATCGGCAGAGCCGTCATGGAGCCGCCGCCGTTCTCGTCGGACATCTTGACCGCGCGCTCCAGCAGGCGGGAGTGCAGGTAGAACACGTCGCCCGGATAGGCCTCGCGTCCCGGCGGGCGGCGCAGGGTCAGCGACATCTGACGATAGGCCACGGCCTGCTTGGACAGGTCGTCGTAGACGATGAGCACGGCGCGGCCCTTGTTCTCGGGACCCGCGGGCTTGCCGTCCTCGCCGTTGTAGACGAAGTACTCGCCCATGGCGGCGCCGGCCATCGGCGCGATGTACTGCAGCGGAGCGGAGTCGGAGGCGGTGGCGGCCACGATGATGGTGTTCTTCATGGCGCCGTGGCGCTCGAGGGTCTCCACCACGCCGGCCACCGTGGAGGCCTTCTGACCGATCGCAACATAGATGCAGATCATGTCAGTGTCCTTCTGGTTGATGATGGCGTCGATGGCGATGGCCGTCTTGCCGGTCTGGCGGTCGCCGATGATGAGCTCGCGCTGGCCGCGACCAATCGGCACCATGGAGTCGATGGCCAAGATACCGGTCTGCATCGGCTCGTTCACGGGCTGACGGGAGATAACGCCGGGAGCCTTGAACTCCACGGGGCGCGTGCCCTCGGCCTTGATGGGGCCCTTGCCGTCGATGGGCTGGCCCAGCGGGTTCACCACGCGGCCGAGCATGGCCTTGCCGGCGGGAACCTCCACGATACGACCGGTCGTGCGGACCTGGTCGTTCTCCTTGATTGCGGTGACGTCACCCAGAAGCACGGCGCCGACCTCGTCCTCTTCGAGGTTCTGGGCAAGGCCGTAAACGGTCTTGCCGCCCTCTCCGATGAACTCGAGCAGCTCGCCGGCCATGGCATCGCGCAGGCCGTCGACGCGCGCAATGCCGTCGCCGACCTGGATGACCGTGCCCACTTCGCGAGACTCGACGCTGACGTTCAGCTGGTCGAGCTGCTTCTTCAGCGCCTCGTCGATGGACTGTGCGGTGATTTCAGTCACTAGCATTCACCTCCATCTGTTGTGTCCTTGAGGACGTTGCGGGCGCGATTGAGCTGCGAGATCATGCTCGCATCGATGTAGTTCCCGTCAACATCCATGATGATGCCTCCCAGAATGGACTTGTCGATGCGCTCGCGCAGCACCGCCTTCCGTCCCAGGTCGGCCTCGGCTTTTTCCGTAATGAGTTGGCGCAGTCCGTCGTCGAGCGGCACGGCGGTGGTCACATCGACCACGCAGATGCCCAGCTTGTCGCCCAGAAGCTCGCGATAGCGATCGAAGACCCGCGGCAGCAGGTCCGCCTGACCGCGCTCGGCCATACCCGCGAGCACCTCGCGCAGCGCCAGATGGCAGTCGGCGAAGACGCCCTCCACCAAATCCCTGCGCTGAGCGGGGGTGAAGTCCGGGTTCGACAGGCTCTGGGTGAGCTCGAGATCGGCGCGCATGAGGCGAATGATCTCGCCCATCTGCTCGCGCACCTCAAGCACAGCCTCCTGGCCGCCGGCGGTATGGGCGGCATCGAAGAGCACCGATGCGTAAACCGCGACTTCCTCTTTCACGACGAGACGATTAGTTGCCATTGAAACTACCCGCCTCTTTAACGTAGCGCTCGATGATGGCGCGGTGCTCACCCTCGGTGAGATCCTCGCCGATCAGGCGCGCGGCCACATCGACCGAGGTGTCGGCCACGGTGGCCTGCAGCTCGGAGATGGCCTGCTTCTTCTCGGCCTCGATGGCGGCCTTGGCCTTCGCGATCATGTCGGCGGCCTCGGTCTGGGCCTGGGCCGTGATGTCGGCCTTGACGGCCTCGCCCACAGAGCGGGCGTCGGCAATGATCTGCGCGGACTGGGCCTTGGCGTCGGCCAGCTGCTTGTTGTACTCAGCCAGCACGCGCTCGCTTTCGATCTGAGCTTCCTCAGACTTCTTCAGGGCCTCGCGGATGGTGTTCTCTCGCTTCTCCAGCATGCCGGCAAACATCGGCCAGCCGAACTTAGCGAGAATGATCCAGAGGATGATGAAGGCGATGAGCATGGGGATGAACTCCGCCATGTCCGGGAGGATGGCGGAGATACCGCCCTCCTGTTCCGCCTCAGCAGCGAACGCGAGCGCCGGGAAAGCAGCGTTGAGAGCCAGGGCGCCGAAGGCGACCTTCGCAACTGCTTTGTTCGCTCTTGTCTTCACGTGCAATTCCTCCTTCCAGCCTTATAACGGCTATGACAACCAGTTAAAGACTAGAACTAGAGGATGAAGGCGAGAACGAAGCCGATGAGGGCCAGGGCCTCGGCCAGAGCGGCACCGATGATGAAGTTCGTGAACAGACGGCCACCCACCTCGGGCTGGCGGGCGGTGCCCACGCAGCAGCCGTAGCAGGCGATGCCGATGCCGAGGCCGGGGCCGATGGTGGCCAGGCCATAGCCGACGAGCTTCAGCGCAGCAATGACGAATACAGTTTCCACAGTTTCCTCCTTTAGGTCGTTTTTGAGCCTGTTTCCCAAAAACACTTACGGATTATGGTTTCCGGCTTTGGAGGAGCCGGCTTAACCCAGATGGGGGGGTGGGGCCTTGGCGGCCCGGGTGCGCGGGCGCGGGGCGCGGCGCGTGGGATCGGTTCCTAGTGGGCGCTCGTGGCGATCTGGACGTAGACCGCGGAGAGCACCGTGAACACGTAGGCCTGAAGGAACGCCACCAGCGTCTCCAGGGCGTACATGGCGATGAGCAGCAGGAACCAGGGCAGCGACAGTACGCCGCTGATGGGATCGAGCGCCTGGATGCCGCAGGTGAGGAACACGCTGGAGGCCAGGGCGAAGATGCCCAGCACCATGTGGCCGGCGAACATGTTGCCGTAAAGTCGGACGGCGAGCGTGAGCCAGCGGATGCAGGTGGAGATGAGCTCCAAGAACCAGATGATCGGCACCATGACCTTCGGCAGGCCCGCCGGAGCGAAGGACTTCAGGTAGCCCAGGCCGCCCTTGGCCTTGATGCCCCAGACGTTGAAGTAGATAAACGAGATGGTGGCGAGCGCCCAGGTCACCGAGATGGTGCCCGTCGGCGTCTTGCAGCCGGGGATGAGACCCACGAAGTTCGAGATGAGGATGAAGAAGAACAGCGTGGCGAGGAAGGGCACGTGCTTCTTGAAGCCGTGGCCGATGATGCCCTCGCCCATGTCGTTGCGCACGAACTGGTAGCCGTACTCAACGGTGTTGACGAACTTGTTCGTCGGGATGAGCGTGAGCTTGCGGCCCACGACGAGGATCAGCACCAGCGTGATGATCCAGCAGATGACCATCCACAAAATGTACTGAGTGACTCCGCCGAAAACCACGGTGGGATCGAAGGATGCCTGAAGATGAGGTACCTCTTCAGAGAGCGTTGAAAGAGCGTCCACGTATCAACCTTTCCTAGCTTTTCCGTGCCAGTTTCGTCACGCCGAACACAATGGCGGTGACGGAGAGAGCCCCGGCTTCCGACAGGACAAAGGGCAGCGCAGCATCCCGGTTGACGTTGATGCAGAGGATGGCGAAGGCGAACATGAGGACAAATGAGAAGAGCAGACAGAGCATGAGCACGCCCATGTGCCCCAGATTGCCCGAATCCGTCATGTGCTTCACCCGGTGCAAGCCGAACACGAGGGGCAAAAACCCCGCGATGCCCGCCAAGATGCCGAGTGCGATTGCCAGTACCATAACCTACTTCCGTCGGGGCGCTTGCGCGCTGTTACACCCAATGTAAACCGTTGCCTATGATAACGTCTTGTTCACAAAAGCTGACCAACTCAACCAATTTCTGGGGTGAGCGGTGAAATGATCGCGGCGGCGGCTTGCGCCCCTGATCTGGGAAAATTTGTGCAGGTGCACTAAAACGAAGCCCATCAGCGCGTCCGTCGCTTCGATCACCGACTTTTCCCTGATCTACTCCCCTGTGTACTCCCGGACGAGGATGCCGGACTCGGCCAAAAGCTCCTGGGACAGCTCGTCGGGGTACGGGTTCTGGTAGACGATCTCGGTGATGCCGGCGTTGATGAGCATCTTGGCGCACACGACGCAGGGCTGCGTATTCACGTAGATGGTGGCGCCGGCGATGTTGATGCCGTAGCGGGCCGCTTGGATGATGGCGTTCTGCTCGGCGTGCAAACCGCGGCAGATCTCGTGACGCTGGCCGCTCGGCACGCCCAGCTGCTCGCGAAGGCATCCAGTCTCGCTGCAGTGGGTCAGGCCGGTGGGCACGCCGTTGTATCCCGTGGCCAGGATACGGCGGTCCTTCACGATGACGGCGCCGACGCCGCGGCGCAGGCAGGTGGTGCGGGTGGCCACGTCGTTGGCCATCTTCATGAAGTACTCGTCCCAGCTGGGACGGTTATCTGCTGCCATGGTTACTCCCTCCGGGAAGGGGCGCCGGATGCCCTCTGTCGGCACGCCCCGCTACGCTATTCGCCTTCGGCTCAGGCGCTTCGCTCCTTCATGCTTTTATGTTGCGACCTTCGGTCGCGGCTAGGCAGTGTTCAGAGGGTGCCGACAGAGGGCATCCGGCGCCCCTTCCCTGCTCTTTCGTCATTGAATCACCTAGTCGTCCTACTCCGTTCCGAAGATGCGGTCGCCGGCGTCGCCGAGGCCGGGGACGATGTAGGCGTTCTCGTTGAGGCCGTCGTCGATGGCGCAGGTGTAGATGATGAGATCATCGTCGGCGGCGAGCAGACGCTCGATGCCCTCCGGGGCCGAGACGAGGCACAAAAAGCGGATGGTGCCCGACACGCCCGCCTCGCGCAGGTACTTGACGGCCGCCTCGGCGGAGCCGCCGGTGGCGAGCATGGGATCGAGCACGTAGACGCGGCGGCTCGCGATGTCGCGGGGCAACTTGTCGTAGTAGCTCTCGGGCTCGTGGGTCTCCTCGTTGCGCTGCATGCCCAGATGCCCCACGCGGGCCCGGGGGATTACTTCCAGCGCCCCGTCCACCATGCCGAGGCCGGCGCGCAAAATGGGCACGAAGGCCACCTTGCGGCCCGTGATCTGCTTGGCGTCGAAGGGCGCGATGGGCGTTTGGATGAATACGTTGGTCAGCGGCAGGTCGCGGGTGGCCTCGTAGGTCTCGAACAGCGAGAGCTCGCGCACGACATCGCGGAACTCGTTGGAGGGGGTGTGCTTGTCGCGCAGGATGGCCAGCTTGTGCTGCACGATGGGGTGATCGAGGACGACGACGCGGTCGTTCCATTCCATAATTTAGTTCCTTTCGTCCGGCGCGGGGGCGGACGGGGCCTCCGTGCCCAAGCAATGGCTCGCTTTGTGGAACAGTCCACTGGACTGTTCCAGTCGCTGCGCAACCTGCGCGCGGAGGCCCCGTCCGCCCCCGCGCCTACCCAACTGCTATCGCAGCAACATCCGTGTCGCCTGTTCGCTGCGCAACCTGCACGCGGACGCCCCCCGCCTCGCAGCCTGCTCAGCCAAGCCCAATGCCTCTTTTAATACTCTAAACCTGGGTACAGAGGATGGGCTTCCAGCAGGGCGTCCACGCGACGACGCACGTCGGCGAGCTTGGCCTCGTCGGTGGCGTTGAACACCGTGGTCGCGATGAGCTGGCCGATCTCGTAGAAGTCCTCGGCGGTAAATCCTCGGGTGGTGGCGGCCGCGGAACCCACGCGGATGCCGCTCGTCACGAAGGGAGAGCGCTGCTCGTTGGGGATGGAGTTCTTGTTCACCGTAAGGCCCACGGATTCCAGAAGCTTCTCGGCGTCCTTGCCGGTGATGTCGGAGGCCGTGAGGTCAACGAGGCACAGGTGGTTGTCCGTGCCACCGGAGACGAGGCGCAGGCCGCCGTCGGTCATGCCCTGGCCGAGGGTGCGGCAGTTCTCCACCACATGCTCCATATAAACACGGTAATCGGGACGCAGCGCCTCGCCGAAGGCCACGGCCTTGCCGGCGATGACGTGCATGAGAGGGCCGCCCTGAGCACCGGGGAAGATGGCCTTGTTGATCTTCGGACCCAGCTCATCCGAGTTCGTGAGAATGAAGCCGCCGCGCGGGCCGCGCAGGGTCTTGTGGCTCGTGGAAGTGACGATGTCGGCGTGGGGCACCGGGCTCGGGTGCAGCCCCGCGGCCACGAGGCCGGCGATGTGGGCCATGTCCACCATGAGGTAGGCGCCCACCTCATGGGCGATTTCCGCCATGCGCTCGAAGTCGATGAAGCGCGGGTAGGCCGAGGCGCCCCCGACGATGACCTTCGGGCGGCACTCCTTCGCGATGCGCTCGAGCTCGTCGTAGTCGATGGTCTCGGTCTCGGGGTTCACGCCGTAGGAGACGATGTTGTACAGAAGGCCGGAGAAGTTCACGGGGCTGCCGTGGGTGAGATGGCCGCCGTGGTCGAGGCTCATGCCGAGCACCGTGTCGCCGGGCTCGATGATGGAAAGATACGCGCCGAAGTTCGCGCTGGCACCGGAATGGGGCTGCACGTTGGCGTACTTCGCGCCGTACAGCTCGCAGGCGCGGTCGCGGGCGAGATCCTCCACCATGTCGACCTTCTCGCAGCCGCCGTAGTAGCGCTTGCCGGGGTACCCTTCGGCGTACTTGTTGGTGAGCACGCTGCCCACCGCCTCCATGACGGCGCGGGAGGTGAAGTTCTCCGACGCGATGAGCTCCACACTCCCCCGCTGGCGGGCGAGTTCTTGGCGCAGGCAGTCGGTCACCTGCGGGTCTTCGGCGGCGAGAAATTCCAAAGCCATCTATTGTCTCCTTTGCTAATCTTCTCTGAGCTTCCCTGGTCTTCTCTAATCTAGTTCCATTATCTTCTGAACGCGGCCGGCGTGGCGGCCGCCGCCGAAGTCGGTGGCGAAGAAGGTGTCGAGGATGCGCTCGTTCTCCTCGAGCGGCACGAAGCGGCCGGAAAGGGTAATGACGTTCGCATCGTTGTGCTCGCGGCACAAGGCGGCGAACTCGGAGTTGATGATGTTAGCGGCACGCACGCCGGGCACCTTGTCGGCGGCCATGGCCATGCCGATGCCCGTTCCGCACACGAGCACGCCGCGCTCGGCGACACCGTCGGCCACATCGTGGGCCACGGGGGCCGCATAGTCGGGATAATCGACGCGATCATCGTTGTCGGGGCCGCGGTCGATGACGTCGTACCCCTTCCCCACCAGGTAATCCACCAGGGCCTGCTTCTGCTCGAAGCCGGCGTGGTCGCTTCCGATGCTCACGCGCATGGGCCACTTCCTTTCCGTCGCGAATGTCTTGAGGCCTATTGTAGGCGCTCGAGTGCCCCCGCGCCCCCTCGCTCACGCTTTCCGCACCAAATCGGGAGAGACGGGCGAAGTCCTAGCTGCGGACGCGGGAGACGGCCTCGTGCCAGGCGGCGAGGCGGGCGGCGCGCATCGGCTCGTCGAAGGTGGGCAGGAAGCGGTCTTCGCCCTCGCGCAGGGCCGCCAGCTCCTCGGTGCTTTTCCAGAAGCCCGTGGAAAGACCGGCCAGGTAGGCGGCGCCGAGAGCGGTGGTCTCGGCGTTGTCGGGGCGGCGCAGGGGCGCGCCGAGCATGTCGGCTTGGAACTGCATGAGGAAGTCGTTGGCCGCCGCTCCCCCGTCGACGTTCAGCACCGAAAGCGGCATGCGCGCGTCCTCGGCCATGGCGCGGGCCAAGTCGCACACCTGGTAGGCGATCGACTCCAGGGCCGCCCGCACGATGTGAGCACGCCCGGCGCCGCGGGTGAGACCCAAAATGGCACCGCGGGCGTCGGCATCCCACCAGGGGGCGCCCAGGCCCGTGAACGCGGGCACGACGAAGACGCCGTCGGTTCCGGCCACGCTGCGAGCGATGGCGTCGGTTTCGGCGACGCTGTCGATGATGCCGAGCTCGTCGCGGAGCCACTGGATGAGGGCGCCGGCCATGAACACGCTGCCCTCGAGCGCGTACTCGGTGTCCCCCGCGTTGGGGGCTGAGGCCGCCACCGTGGTCACGAGCCCGTGCTCGCTCGCGCAGGCCTCGTGCCCGGTGTGCATGAGCAGAAAGCAGCCGGTGCCGTAGGTGTTCTTCGCCTGGCCCGCATGGAAGCAGCACTGGCCGAAGAGCGCCGCCTGTTGGTCGCCCGCCACGCCGCAGATGGGGATGCCCTGGACGAGCCCCGGGTTCGCCGTTATGCCGAAGCTGCCGGAAGAGGGGCGCACCTCGGGAAGGATGGCCTCGGGGATGCCGAAGAGCTTAAGCAGGAAGGGATCCCAGCGCCTCTCGTGGATGTTGTAGAGCATGGTCCGGCTCGCATTGGTCACGTCCGTGGCGTGCACGGCCCCGTCGGTGAGCTTCCAAATGAGCCAGCTGTCCACGGTGCCGAAGCAGAGCTCCCCCGCCTCGGCGCGGGCACGGGCGCCGGGCACCTCACCCAAGATCCAGGCGAGCTTGCTGGCGGAGAAATAGGCGTCGGGCACGAGGCCCGTGCGCGCGGTGATCTCGGCTGCAGTAGCCGGGTCGCTCGCGATGGCCTCCACCATGGGCGCCGTGCGGCGGCACTGCCAGACGATGGCGTTCATGATGGGTTCGCCGGTGGCGCGATCCCACACGATGGTGGTCTCGCGCTGGTTGGTAATGCCGATGGAATCGATCTCGGCGGTGTCCACGTTCGAGGACATGATGAGCTCGGTGAGCGCGCCCAGCTGCGAGGAGAGAATGTCTTGCGGGTCGTGCTCGACCCAGCCGGGCTGCGGGTATATCTGCGGGAACGGGCGCTGAACCGAGGCGACGGGGCGGCCGGCGCGGTCGATGAGCATAGCACGGGAAGAGGTGGTGCCCGCATCGAGCGCTATGACGTACTTTTTCATGTTCGCTTCTCCTCTTCTCGCTTTCTTGCTGTGGCTCTTCGGGGGCGGGCTGCGGGGTACCGCTCAGTCGCTCAGACAGTCCTCGCTGGTATCGAAGGCGTCAGGATTCATCTTTCCCAGTATCGCTGCGCCTTCGATACCATCTGCGGAACTCGCTTGGTGAGCGGCACCCCGCATCCCGCTAAACTCTGCCTCAGTTGTGTGAGTTTATCCAGTTCAGGATGAAATCGTAGACTTCTTGCTTGCCGAGCTCGTTCAAGATTTCGTGGCGCATGCCGGGGAACAGGCGGAGCGTCAGGTCCTCGGCGCCGGCCGCTTCCATGGACTCGGCGGCGGCAGCGACGGCGCGGCCGCATTTGCCGACCGGGTCGGCGTCGCCGGACACGAAGAGGAGCGGCAGATCATGCGGCGTATCGCGGTAGGTGGCGGGGTCGTTGGCGCGGTGGGCCAGCTCGGTTAGGGTGGCGTAGGCGCCGGCGCCGAACATGAAGCCGCAGGCCTCGTCAGCCATGAAGGCGTCGGCCACGGCCGGGTCGCGGGAGAGCCAGTCGAAGGGGGTGCGCGCGTCCTTGATGGCGCGGCTGTAGGCGCCATCGGCAAGCGCGTGCAGAAGATTGCTGCGGTAGTCGTCGCCGCGCACGCGGGCGATGGCCCGGGCGGCCAGGTTGCCGGCGCGGGAGACGGCAACAGGCTCGTTGGCCGTGCCGCAGATGATGGCGCCGGCAAGGCCCGACCCGTAGCGCGGCAGATAGCTGCGCAGCACGAGCGAGCCCATGGAATGCCCGAAGATGAAGTACGGCGTGCCGGACGCCACCTGCTGGGAGACGAGCAGGCGCAGCATCTGCGCGTCCTCGATCATGGCGTCGGCGCCGCCCTCGGCATCGATCACGCCGCGGTGCTCGGGCGCGCCGGCCGTATCGCCGTGGCCGATGTGGTCGTGACCGGCCACGAGGTAGCCCGCGTCGGCGAGGAAGCGGGCGAAGTCGTCGTAGCGGCCGATGTGCTCGGCCATGCCGTGGATTAGCTGCACGACGCCGCGCGGCTTGAAGCAGCCGAGCTCCGGCTCGCCAAAGGCCGCATCGGCGCGTTTCATGGACAGCGGCACCCAGAGAACGGCGCGGACTTGGCTTCTCCCGTCAGCGGAGTCGAAGGTGAACTCGGTGCGACCGGCGGTCGCGGCGGCATCGCTCATGAGAGGCATCCTTTCAGGTCGTCGAGGGTAAGGGCGCCCGCGCGCAGGACGCGGGGGGCCTCGCCGGTGCAGTCGAGCACGGTGGAGGCGGTACCGGAAGCGGGCGGCAGCGCCGATTGATCGCTCGCCGCGAGGCGAGCAGATGCGGAAGGAGCGGCTTCGGCACAACCGGAGGCAATGCCAGCAGCCGCAACGCCACCGGGCAGATAGAGACCGGCGGTGCGGCCCACCAGCGCGCGATCGAGATCTTCGGCGCGGGCCGTGTCGGCGGCCCCGGAGAGGTTGGCCGAGGTGACGGCCAAAGGACAGCCGGCAGCGCGGATGAGCCCGAGAGCCGCCTCGCTGGCGGGCATGCGCAAGCCGATGGTGCCCGCGGGCGATTGGAAGGCGGCGGGGACGGCATCGGAGGCGCGCACCACGAGCGTGAGGCCGCCGGGCCAGAAGGTCTCGGCGAGGCGCCGCGCATAGGCGGGAACGTCCCTTCCGTAGACATCCAGCGCCTCGGGGCCTTCCACGAGCCACGCCACGGGCTTACCGGCGTCGCGGTGCTTCAGGTCGTAGAGGAGCTGGGGGCCCGGAGCCGCGCTCACGGAGACGCCCAGGCCGAAGACGGTGTCGGTCGGGAAGATGACGGCATTGCCGACAGCCAGAGCACGGGTGGCCTCTTCCAGCGCGAGCGGACGGCGTGCGGCGACGATGGCCTCGGCGACGCGCAGGCCGTCCACGGCGGCGCTCGTGATGCCGCCGGCGTACCCGGCTCCTTCCCCGCAGGGATACAGGCCCGCGATATTCGATTGGAAGCCATCGTCGCGAACGATGCGCACAGGGCTTGAGCTGCGGGCCTCCACGGCGGTCATGACGGCATCGTCGCTGGCGAATCCGTGCAGCTTGCGATCGAGGGCCGGCAGCGCCTCGGCGAGGGCATCGGTCACGAACGGCGGCAGGCAATCGCGCAGGTCGCGCCAAGCCACGCCGCGCGGGTAGGTGGGCGTCACCGCGGCGCTCGGGGTGCCGCTGGCGTGCACGAGGAAGTCACCGACCGTTTGGGCCGGGGCCGTGTACGGAGGACAAAGTGCGCTAGCATCTTCCCCGCCGCCAGCCGTCAAGCCGCGGCCGAGCTGATACGCATCCCGCTCCAACTGGCGCTGGAAGGCGACGCCGGCCAGCGGATCGTCGCCGGGCAGGTCGTCGGGACGCACCTCCACGAGCAGCGCCGCGTTAGCATTGGCCCCGGCGCGGGCGTGGCGGCTCATGCCGTTCACGCAGAGCAGCCCCTCCTCGCTGGCGGCCGCCACCACCTCCCCGCCCGGACACATGCAGAAGCTGTAGACGCCCCGGCCGTCGTCGGTCTTCACCGCCAGCTTGTAGTCGGCCGTCCCGAGGGCCGCATGACCAGCGGCTGGCCCGTGCTGGGCCTCGTTCACGAGAGCCTGGGGATGTTCAATGCGCACGCCCACGGCGAAGGGCTTGCGGGCCATGTCCGCCCCGGCCTCGCAAACCATTTGGAAGGTGTCACGCGCGGAGTGCCCGCAGGCCAGCACGACGCAATCGGTGGCGAAGACTTCTGCCGCTCCCGTGCGCTCATCGACGAGGCGAACGGCAGTGACGCGCGCTTCGCCATCTTCGCCGCCAACCTCATCCACAGCATCAGCGACGCCCGGACGATCAGCAGCTCCGCCCTCAAGCACAAGGCCGTCGAGGCGCGTAAGGAACCGTACCTCTCCCCCCGCCTCCTCGATGGCCCGACGCAGGTTGCGCACGACGCCGACGAGCAGGTCGGTGCCAATGTGCGGCTTGGCGTCCACGAGAATGTCCTCCGGGGCGCCGGCTTCCACGAAGGCCTCCAGCACATGGCGGATATGGGGCGACTTGATACCGGTGTTCAGCTTGCCGTCTGAGAATGTGCCCGCCCCGCCCTCGCCGAACTGGATGTTCGTGCACGTATCGAGCGGCGCGCCGGCGTTGAAGGCCTCGACGATGGCCACGCGATCGTCTACCGACGCCCCGCGCTCCACCACGAGGGGACGCAACCCCGCCCGCGCCAGATACAGCGCGCAGAACAGCCCCGCCGGCCCCGCCCCGACCACAACAGGCCGCAGCCCAGTCGGTTCCACGTGCGGTATCGAAAGAGGCTCAGGGGGCTCGTAGGCCTTGACCGCCACGCCCTTCACCGGCCGCGGATCAGCGCCTTCCGCAAGCTCGACCGCCACGGTCACGACGCCATGCACGTTCGGCTTCTTCCGCGCATCGATCGACCGCTTCAGCAGCTTCACCTCAGTGATAGCGCTCGTCTTAACCCCGAGCGTCCGCGCGATTTCTCGGCGGAAGAGCGATTCGTTTTCTGGCAGGAGAGCATCAAGAGAAACCGGAACATTGGAAGCCTGAATCATGCACGCCCCCTCTTGTTCCGACGAGCAGGCTCGGAGTGGCGGGAGGGGGTCCGCGCGCAGTTCATTGAAGTGCATAAGTTCCCGCCAGCGACCCGCGACGAGCCCTGCACTTCAATGCTGTTTGAGCACGGCGCCCCCTCCCGCCGCTCCGAGTCGGAGGAGCCCGAAGCGTCGGCTAAGCTGGCGAGGTCCGCGATTCTTTCCGCCGCCGACCAGCCCGCGAGCAGCCCCGAGGCCCAGGCCCAGTGCAGGTTGAACCCGCCGCACGCCGCATCCACGTCCAGCGCCTCGCCGACGACGTAGAGCCCCGGCACGCGCCGCATCTCGCACGTGCGGTCGTCCACCGCCCGGACGCTCACGCCCCCGCGGTGCACCTGGCACTGTCGCACGTCACCGAGGCCCGTCACAGGAAGCCGCAACCCCTTGAGCACCGGCGCTATGACGGCCGTCTCCCCTTTGGCCACAGGGCGCGCACCGTCCAGCGCCGCCGCCTCCAGCAGCACGTCGGCCACGGGCACGAGCACCATGCCGCGCAGCATATCGCTCCACGTCACATCGCGCCCGAGCGAGGCGCGCAGCAGCTTGCGGCGACGATTAAGGAACGCCTCCATGTCGCAAAGGCGCACCCAGGGCACGAAGTCCACGGCGAGCACGTCGCCGGGCTCGACCAGGCGGCTCAGGTTGAATGCAGCGATCCCCGAAACGCCGTACTTGCGGAACATCACCTCGCCCACCTCGCGGGACACCAGCCGCTCGCCTTCGTGGGTGCCCATCGGGAAGCCGTGGCGGTTGAGCTCTTGGGGCGTCATCTTCTCGCCGGGGCGCCACAGCTCGAGCGCCCCGCGCACGCGGATGTTGTCGAGGCGACGCGGCATGTGCGGATCGGTGGCCAACGGCCCCAGCGTCGGCTCCAGCTCGCGGAAGGAAAGGCCCTTGGGCAAAAGCTCGCGCGCGACGGTGCCTCCCACGGCCACGATAACCACACCGGCCCGCTCGAAGCGCCCGTCGGCCAGGCGCAGCGTGAACGGGGCGCCCTCGGCGCGCGGCGGCTCCACGGCTGCGACCTCGCATTCCACGCGCTCTTCCACCCCCGCCGCAGCACAAGCCGCCCGCAGGCAATCGAGCACGGATGCGGCCTTGTTCGCGAGCGGGTATAAGCGCCCCTCCCCTTCCTCGCGCCACATAAGCCCGTGGTCGGAGAAGAACCCCAGCACGCCGTTCGAGTACGCGGTGCTCGTCTTTGCCTGGGACGGCACGCGACGATGCGCCTGGCATTCGAACTCGAAAAGCACGCGCCTGACAAAAGCGGCGTTGCGGTAGTCGCCCTCGTCGGGCCGCGCGTTCGAGAAGTTGCAGCGTCCGTTGCCCGTGGCCAGAATAGAGCGTCCCACGCGGTCGGAGGCCTCGTACACGACGACCCGCGCCGCGCCCGCGTCACCTTCTACGACCTCACTGGCCGCACCTCCGGCACCTTCCAAATCCCGTAGAGCCTCCCCAGCCGCCACGGCCGCAGCCAGCCCCGAGGCCCCGCCGCCTATGACTGCAATCGTCTTCGCTTCGCCCATGCTGCTTCCATCCGCTCGCTTCCCAATGCAATATATGCTAGAATACGACCAACGGACCAGCCTGAGGTGGATGCAGGCGGCACCGTCGTTTAGTTAGGACCGCTAGCGCGAACTAGCGGTCCTTCCTATTCCGGCCCCTCCTGAGCGTCTCGGAGAACGCAACCGCCTCCCTCAGCAACCCGACGACCGCAGTCGCCAGGCGCACGACGAAAACGAGGACGTCCAAGCGATTCACATCCTTTCGCAAAAGAAGGCACCGCCTGGCGCTCAGGACTTACGGCCCGTCGGCCATCTGGCCATTCTAACACGAGCGCCCCGCATTGCAGGGCGCTCGCTCATGACACACTATGTCGCTAGAACCTACTTGCTGTCCAGCTGCGGAATGGGAGCCTCGTCGCGCTCGTCGAGGTTGCCCTCGTAGACGTAATGCTTCGTCTCCTTCGCGATGAGCCCGGAGAGCAGCAGCACCATGATGATGTTCGGGATGGCCATAAGGGCGTTGGTGATGTCGGAGACCGTCCAGACCACCTCGCCCACGCCGATGGCGCCGAGGAAGGCCACCACCACGTAGAGCACCTGGTAGGGGCGGATGGCGCGCTTGCCGAACAGGTAGGTGACGCAGCGGTTGCCGTAGTAGGACCAACCCAGGATGGTGGAGTAGGCGAACAGAATCATGCCGAAGATGAGAATGGGCGTGCCGATGTAGGGAATGCTCGCGAAGGCCGCGGAGGACAGCGCCGCACCGGCGGTGATGTTGCCGGCCATGATCTCGGACTGCAGATCGGCGTTGCCGAGCATGGTGGACACGAGCACGAGACCGGTGAGCAGGCAGATGATGACCGTGTCCCAGAAGGTGCCGGTCATGGAGACGAGCGCCTGACGGGCCGGGTTGCGGGTCGCGGCCGCCGAGGCCACGATGGGCGCGGAGCCGAGGCCCGACTCGTTGGAGAACAGGCCGCGCGCGCAGCCGAACTGCAGGGCCAGCATGAGGCCGGACCCCAGCGCGCCGCCGAAGGCCGCCTTGGCGGTGAAGGCGCTCTCCACGATGAGGCAGAACGCGGGCCAGACGAGCTCCCAGTTCATGCCGAGGATGACAACGCAGCCCCAGATGTAGGCGATGGCCATGAAGGGCACGAGCTTCTCGCACACGTTCGAGATGACCTTCACGCCGCCGAAGATGACGACCGACACCATGATGACGATGGCCAATCCGATGCCCCAGGCAGGCACGCCGGGCAGATTCGTGGAGATGACCTCGGTCATGGCGGAGGACTGCACGGCCGAGCCGATGCCGAAGGACGCGATGGCCGCGAACAGGGCAAAAGCCCCGGCGCCGAGCAGCGCCCACCAGGGCGTGTTGCCGTTCTTGTCAGTGAAGCCGCGCTTCCACGCGTACATGGCGCCGCCGAGCATGTCGCCGTTGTGATCCTTCACGCGGTACTTAACGGCAGCGAAGGTCTCGGAGTACTTCGTGGCGATGCCGAACACGCCGGTGATCCACATCCAGAACACCGCGCCCGGACCACCCGCGATGATGGCGGTGCCCACGCCGACGATGTTGCCGGTGCCGATGGTGGCCGACAACGCCGTGCACAGCGCGCCGAACTGGCTGATGTCGCCGGGAGCGTCGGGATCCTTGGTCACCGACAGCTTGATGGCCGTGGGCAGCTTGCGCTGGATGAAGCCGGTGCGGAAGGTCAGAAAGATGTGCGAGCCTAACAGCAGCACGAGCATCGGCGGCCCCCAAACGAAGGCGTCGATGCTGTTGATAACGTCAACAATCATGTCCATGTGGCGGTTCTCCTCTCAGTGAGCGCAGTGCGGCGGGACTTCAAAGCCAGCGGCTCGGCGCGGCGGTCCCGGCGAGGCAAGGCGCGCTCATCGGGCCTTCGCACTTTAACGTGCTAAAGTAGCCGCATTATAGAGGGAGAAGTTGAGCGTCTTTGTTAACAATGGAAGAATTCCCCGTAAGCGGCGGCGGGGCCTTCTAAAGCTGTGCCTTGTCCACGCGAGGCACGGGCTCGGCATACTCCTCGTCGAGGTGCCCGTCGTAGACGTAGTGCTTGGTCTCCCGGGCGATCATGCCCGAAAGCAGCAGAATGACGATGATGTTGGGAATGGCCATCAACGCGTTGCCGATGTCGGAGATGGTCCACACCACGTCCCCCACCCCGATGGCGCCGAAGAAGGCCACGGCCACGTAGATCACCTGGTACGGCTTGATGCCCTTGGGGCCGAACAGATAGGCCACGCAACGATTGCCGTAATAGGACCAGCCGAGGATGGTGGAGTATGCGAACGCGCACATGCCGAGCACGAGCACCGGCGTCCCGAACACGGGGATCTCGGCGAAGGCGGCACTGGCCAAGGCCGCCCCGGTGAAGATGGAGGGGTTGGCCAGGATGTCCGCGCCGATCTCCGGGTGCACGATCATGGTGGACACGAGTACGAGCCCCGTGAGCAGGCAGATGACGCCCGTGGACCAAAACGCACCGGTCATGGAGATGAGCGCCTGGTCGGCGGGGTTCTTCGTCTTGGCCGCCGCCGCCACAATGGGGGCGGTGCCCAGTCCCGACTCGTTGGAGAACAGGCCGCGCGCGCAACCGAACTGCAGGGCCATCACCATGCCGGAACCCACCGCGCCGCCGAAAGCCGCCTTCGGGGTGAAGGCACATTCCAGAATAAGCCCGACGGCCTCGCCGAGCACCGGGGCGTTCATGCCCATGATGACCAGACAACCGAGCGCGTAAGCGCCGGCCATGATGGGCACGAGCCACTCGCACACCCGCGCGATAGAGTTCACGCCGCCGAAGATAACGGCCGCCACGGCCACGACGATCACAACGCCCACGGCCACGGCCGGAATGGCGGGCACCGACGAGGTGACGATGCCGGAGATGGCCGCCGCCTGCACCGCCGAGCCAGTCCCGATGGTGGCGATGACGGCGAAGGCGGCGAAGGACACGGCACCCAGCGTCGCCCACCACGGCACGCTGCCGTCCGGCCGCGCGAAGGCGCGCTTCCACACGAACATGGCGCCGCCCAGCATGGCGCCAGTTTTGTCGCGAACGCGGTACTTCACGGCCGCGTAGGTCTCGACGTACTTGGTGGCGATGCCGAACAGTCCCGCGATCCACATCCAGAAGATGGCGCCGGGGCCGCCGGCGAGGAGCGCCGTGGCCACGCCGACGATGGAGCCGGTGCCGATGGTGGCGGCGAGTGCCGTGGCCAGCGCCCCGAAGCTGGAGATGTCGCCCTTGCCCGACGGATCACGGCGCACCGACATGCGGATAGCCTGGGGCAACTTGCGCTGGATGAACCCCGTGCGGAACGTCAGGTAGATGTGCGTGCCGAGCAACAGCGCGATCATCGCCGGGCCCCACACGACAGAATCGATAGTTGTGAGAAGTTCAATCATGGGTGCGATTGTACTGCATCGAGGGGCCTTCCGCGCGCAATGCGCCGAATGTCAACAAAGTGATGGGCGGGACCTCTACAACTCGATGGGGT
This sequence comes from Adlercreutzia sp. CNCM I-6207, assembly GCF_977072305.1. Classification (NCBI taxonomy): domain Bacteria; kingdom Bacillati; phylum Actinomycetota; class Coriobacteriia; order Eggerthellales; family Eggerthellaceae; genus Adlercreutzia; species Adlercreutzia sp. CNCM I-6207. The sequence goes on along the minus strand of NZ_CDRVLZ010000018.1, from coordinate 29,895 downwards.
TCCAGGAGCCGTCGATGTCGCAGAGCCACGCCTCGGCGTCGTCGATGGTAAAGAAGGTGAGGCGCGGATCAGCCGCATCATCCCAGTCCTCGCCGAGGGCGACCATGTGCTTGAAGCCCTCCTCGCGGACCTCCGCGCTGGCGCGGTCTTCCAAGTTCGCGCGGCCCCGCAGGATGACCCAGCCGCGGCCGGGCTTCCAGGCGGTCAGCTCCACGCGGGGATTGGCCTGCATTTCGCGGTAGCAGTCCTTGGTGGTGGCGGTGCAGAACTGGATCTCGCCGTCCTGCAGCGCGGCGAAGCTGAAGGGGCGCACGTGGGGCTGGGCGCCCTCCGGGGTATCCTCCACCGTGGCGAGGTACCAGGCGGGGACGCTGGTGAGGTAGTCGACGATGAGCTCGTTTCCGGTCATTTCGGGGTCCTTTCTCGGGAATGTGGCTTGTCCGCGTGGGGCTGGAGGCGGTGGTGCCGTGTTCAAACAGCATTCAATGGCATTGCTCGATGAGGGCCATATCGTTCTCCTCTTGCCATTGAATGAACTGCGCGCGGCACCACCGCCTCCAGCCCCACGCTACTCAACTCAAAACGAAAGCGGAATGTAGTTGGTGGTGATGACGGCGGCGATCATCAGGAGGAGGGCGGCGGTGCCCACGGCGTCGCGCCAAGTGAGGCGCAGAGGTTCCAGGCGCGTGGTGCCGACGCCGCCATGGTAGCAGCGGGCCTCCATGGCGGCGCTCAGGGTCTCGGCATGGCGGAAAGCGCTCGTGAACAGCGGGATGAGCAGAGCCGTGAGCGACTGGATGCCGCCGCGGAAGGGATTCGCGTTGAAGTGGGCGCCGCGACTTTTCTGGGCGCGGTAGATGATGCCGAGCTCCGTCATGAACTGAGGCAGGAAGCGCAGCGCGATGCCGAGGATCATGCCCAGCTCGTGGGCGGGAACGCCGATGCGCGAAAGCGGCGCCATCAGACGCTCGAAGGCCGCCGTGATGTCGAGGGTCGTGGTCGTCAGGGTGAGCAGGCTCATCCCCATGAGCAGAAGCAGCAGGCGGCAGCCGATGAAGACGGCCGACTGCAGGCCCTTCTCGCTGATGCAGATGATGCCGAACTCGAAGTACACATGACCGCCCTGGACGAAGAGCACGTTCAGGAGCGCCGTCAGCACCACGAGCACGAGCAGAGGGCCGATGGCGCGGATGGCCTGGAGCAGCGGGATGCGGCTCGCCGCGTAGAAGCCCACGATGAACAGGGCCGCCACCGCGAGCGAGAGGGGCGTCGCCGCGCAGAACACCGCCGCCATGAGCACGAAGGACAGGATGAACTTCACCCGGGGATCCATAGCGTGGACGAGCGAGTCCTCGGGCCAGTACTGGCCGATGATGGCGCGATCAGGCATCGCCATCACCGCCTCTCAGCTGGGCGGCGATGTCGGCGGCCAGGGTGCGCTCGTCGTAGAGGTCGCGCCCCAGCGTAAAGCCGGCCTCGCGCAGGGAGGCGGCGAAGGCCTCCGGCGCCGGCGCCCCCAGGCCCACGGCCTTCAGCTCCGCCGCATCGGCGAACACCTCGGCCGGCGTGCCCAGGCGGAACAGGCGCCCCTCGGACAGCACGAGGATGCGGTCGCTTAGCGCCGCCAAGTCCTCCATGGAGTGAGACACCATGACGATGGTGCGGCCGCCGGCGTGCAGCTCGCGGATGAGCCCCAGGAACTCCTCGCGGGAGAGCGGGTCCAGGCCGGCCACCGGCTCGTCGAGCACAAGCACCTCCGGCTCCATGGCGAGCACGCCGGCGAAGGCCACGCGGCGCTGCTGGCCGCCGGACAGGTCGAAGGGGCTGCGCTCGGAAAGCTCGTCGAAGGACAGCCCCACCAAGGCCAGGCCCTCCCGCACGCGGCGGTCGACCTCCTCGGTGCCAAGCCCCATGTTGCGCGGTCCGAAGGCCACGTCGTCGTAGACGGTGTTGGCGAACAGCTGGTTCTCGGGATACTGGAACACGAGTCCCACCTGGCGGCGCACTTCGGTGGCGACGCCCTTCTCCGCCAAGTCGCGCCCATCGGCTAGCACGCGGCCGCACGTGGGATGCACGAGTCCGTTCATATGCTGGATGAGCGTGGACTTGCCGCTCCCGGTGTGCCCGGCGATGCCGAAGAACTCCCCTTGCTCCACCGTGAAGGTCACATCGCGCAGGGCCCACACGGCATCGGGCGCGTTGCCCCAATCGGCCTGGCGGACGGCGTCTTTCTTGCGACGGCCGCGCTTCTTTTTCGCCTCGCCGCCCTCGTAGGAGTAGCTCACATCTTCGAACGCAAGGCGCATAGCTCCTCCTTCAGGGCGTCGTCGGTGATGCAGGTGGAAACGGGAACGCCCGCGGCCTGCAGCTCGAGCGAGAGCCGGCAGGCGAAGGGCACTTCCAGGGAAAGCGCGCGCAGCTCGTCGGCGCGCACGAGCACCTCTTCCGGGGCGCCGTCCATACGCACCTCGCCGCCGTCGAGCACCACCACGCGGTCGGCTGCGGCCGCCTCCTCCATGAAGTGGGTGATCATCACGACGGTCATGCCGCGCTCGTGCAGCTCGCGCACGACGCGCATGAGCCCGGCGCGCCCGCGCGGGTCGAGCATGGCCGTGGCCTCGTCCAGAATGAGGATGGCCGGATCCATGGCGAGCACCCCGGCGATGGCCACGCGCTGCTTCTGACCGCCCGAGAGCGCATTGGTCTCGTGGGCCTCGAAGCCCTGCAGGCCCACCTCGGCAAGCGCCCGGGTCACCCGATCGCGCAGCTCGGGGTTCGGGATGCCGAGGTTCTCCGGGCCGAAGGCGACGTCGTTCTCGATGAGGCTCGCCACCAGCTGGTCGTCGGGGTTCTGGAAGACCAGCCCCGCGTTGGAACGGATGAAGTAGGTCTGCTCCGCGTCGCGGGTGTCGCAGCCGAACACGATCACCTCGCCCTCGTCGGGCAGAAGCAGCGCGTTGATGTGCTTGGCCAGAGTGGACTTCCCCGAACCGTTGCCGCCGAGCAGGCACAGAAACTGCCCCTGGGGCACCGTCAGGTTCAGGTGCCGGAAGACGAAGGCCTCCCCATCGTAGGTGAAGGCGGCATCGCGGAAGTCGACGAAGACATCGGTGCTCATTAGCGGCCCTTAACCTGGTCTTTCTTCGGGGTGATGAGGTTCGAGATCGCCTTGTAGACGATAAGCGTCAGAATGGCGTTCAAAAGGCCCTTCAGCAGGTTGAACGGGATGAGGATGGGCACGATCATGGCCACGACGGCATCCAGCGGCACGCCGAGCCAGGCCGGGGTGACCACGAGGTTGCCGAGCACGGCCATGACGACGGCGAACACGATGCCGAGCAGAAGGCCGATGATGGCGCCCTTCAGGGTGTGGATCTTCTTGTACACGAGCGCCGAGGGCAGGATGAAGCCGATGACCACGAGCAGGTTCATGAGGGCGCCGGTGAAGTCGGCGAAGAGGATGCCGTGGGCCACCACCGAGATGATGCCGCAGGCGAGGCCGGCCGCCGGACCGTAGGCGAAGCCGCAGACCGCCGCGGGCATGATGGAGGCGTCGTAGGACAGCCACGCCACGCCGGGCAGAAGCGGGAACTCGACGAAGGACAAGAGCACCGAGATGGCGCACAGAAGCGCGATGGTCACGAGCACGCGGGTAGACCAGCGGTTCGTGTTCGCCATGGTCTTCTGGGCCGTGGGCGCCTTGGCGGGGCGCACGGTGGAGGAACCGACAGCGGGGTGAGTCGTGGGTTTGTTGGCCATGATGGACCTTCTTTCTCTTCGCGAGGCGTATCTTCCGGAGCCGCTTCCCCTCGCAAAAAGAAAACGAGCCCGTATGAATTCCTTTCATACAGGCTTCCATGATGTCGCGCTTCCGTTTGCGTTGGCCCCATCGGCCGGGGCGCCGGAAGCGCGAGCGTCTGCCTCTTCCATCCGGACTGTAACCGTTGGCCCCGGAATTTCACCGGGTCAGCCTGCGCTCTCGCACAGGGTCGCGGGCTTGCCGGCGCGCGCAGGCGCCGTGCTTACCGCCAGTGAGGATTTCCACCTCGCCCTGAAACAGAATTCACGGGGCACATTGTAGGCGACGCGAGCCGCGTGCGCAACCCCCAGGACCATCGGATGCGCGCAGCCGTCGATAGCCGCCGCCGATGCCTCGGGGTGCCGCTTAGCGGCGACGGGGGTAGAGGACGTAGCCGCGGCCGATCTCGGCACGCGCCCCCGCGACCGCCTCATCCCTCACGGGGCTGAAGCGGTCGTGGGGGCAGATGTCCATTTGGAAGGCGTCGCCGACGGCGCCCGAGGCGAGCACCTTCTCGGTGGGGCCCTGGGCCAGAACCCTCCCCTTCTGCATCACCACGAGGTAATCGGAGTAGCGAAGCGCCAGGTCCAGATCGTGGATGACCATGGCGACGGTCTTGCCCTCGCGTCGGTTCAGGTCGCGCACGAGGGCCATGAGGTCGTGGCAGGCGCTGATATCCAGATAGGTGGTGGGCTCGTCCAGCACGATGAGGTCGGTGTCCTGGGCGAGTGTGCGGGCCACATGGGCACGCTGACGCTCGCCGCCAGAAAGCTGGTGCAGGTCATGATTGCGGAAGACCGCGACCCCGGCCCGTTCCATGGCGGCTTCCACGGCCGCGCGATCGGTCGGCCCGAGTCGGCCGCCCCACCCCAGGTGCGGATGGCGGCCGCAGGCCACCAGAGCCTCCACGGTCATGGGAGGCACGCGGGAGGTCTGGGCCAGCACGGCCATCAGATGCGCCCGTTCGCGCGAGGTCAAGGAAGCAGTATCGCGGCCAGCCACCTCCACCCGTCCCGCCGCGGGGCGCAGAAGGCCGGCAGCCAGCTTCACCAGCGTCGATTTCCCGCAGCCGTTGGGGCCGACGATGCTCGTCACCGCGCCGGCGGGAATGGCGGCGGAAAGCCCCTCCATGAAGGGGGCGCCCGCCCTGTAGGAGAACGAGAGGTCCTCGTAGCGGATGGCGCACTCCGACGCGCGCGCCTTAGCGTCGGCGAGACGCGCGCACGACGTCCTCTCGCCCTGAATGGCACGCTCAGTCAAGGCCGCCTCCTTTGTTCTTCAGGATGAGGTAGATGAAGAAGGGGCCGCCGATGAAGGCGAGCAGAATGCCCACGGGCAGCTCGTAGGGGGCGAACAGCACCCGGGCCAGAAGGTCGCATCCCACGACGAAGGCCGCGCCGGCCAAGGCGGACGCCGGCACCACCCAGCGGTTGTCGTGGCCCACGAAGAAGCGCATGAGATGCGGCACCACCAGCCCCACAAATCCGATGAGGCCCGCGAAGCTCACGGCCGCGCCGGCGAGCACGGCGGCCACGGCGAGCATCCCCAGGCGCACGGCGCGCACGTTCACGCCCAGGCTGTGGGCCGCCTCGTCGCCGAGCGAGAGGATGTTCAGCTTCGCCGCGCCCGCCAGCGCCGCCGCCAGGCCCACGGCGATGTAGGCGGCCGGCCACGCCAGATCGCGCATAAGGACCCCGGACAGGCCGCCCACGAGGAAGGTGGACGAGCCGATGTAGGCGTCCGGGTCAACAATGAGGATGGTGTTCATGCCGGCGCCGAACACGGTGGTGATGGCGATGCCGGCGAGCACCACGGTAAGGCGACTGAGTCCCGTGCCCAGCGACAGCGCGAAGATGATGAGCGCCGTCGCGAGCGCCCCGGCGAAGGCCGCCAGCGGCGTGAGCCACAGCGCCCCGGGAACGAGCGAGGCGGCCAGCAGCACGGCAAGCCCCGCACCGGAGTTCACGCCGATGACGTTGGGACTCGCCAGCGGATTGTCCAGGCACGCCTGGATAAGCGCGCCGGAGCAGGCCAGGGCCGCCCCGGCCAGAAGGGCCGCCAGTACCCGGGGCACGCGAACGTTCTCAAGGATGTTGCGGGCCGTGGCGGAAACGTCGCCGCCGAAAAGCCACGTCGCCAGCTCCGGCAGGCTCACCGAGGAGGCGCCGAGCATGAGCGCCGCCGCCGTGACCGCCGCAAGAAAGACGGCGGTCGCGGCAACGACGACGATGTTGCGGGAGACAGAACCCATGGCGCGAGACATCCCCCGTCGCTAGTTCTGCCCGTAGAGGTTATCGAAGAGCCCCTGGTAGGCCGCATCCCACTGGGCGTTGGGCTTTGCGAGGTACAGCGTCGGGTCCAAGGTGATGTAGCGGCCGTTCTGCACGGCGGAAAGCGAGCCCCACGCCGGGTTGGCCGCCGTGGCCTCCTCGAGGTTGCGCATAGCCGCCTCGGTGTCGTTGCCCATGGGAATGACGAAGATGAAGTCGGGATCCATCTCGATGACCGCTTCCAGGCTGAAATCTTTCAGGAGGCTTTTGTTCTCGTCGGCGAGGTTGTTCACGCCGAGGTCGGCCAGCATGGCCCCGGTCTGGGTGCCGGAGCTCTGCACGCGGGTGCCACCGGAGAAGGTGGTGAGCAAAAGCGCCGTCGGCGGGTTCTCGGCCGGCACCGCGCCCACAACGGCGTCGATGGCCGCGGCCACCTTCGCCACGTTCTGATCGTAAAGATCCGCACGCCCGGTGATGTCGGTGAAGGTGCGCATGAGGCGCTCGTAGTCGTCGAAGATGGTCACCTCGAAGTAGGCCACGGGAATGCCCGCGCCCACAAGCGCGTCGCGCAGGTCGACCTGGCTGGAGTCGCCGCCGCGGCCGCCGGTACCGCTCGTCATGATGACGAAATCGGGGTTAAGCGCCATGATGGCCTCGAGATTCACCGCCGTGAAGTCCCCTACCGTGGCCACATCCGGGCTCTCGATGGTCCAGCCGGCCGCCGTGAGCGCATCGTCGGAGACGCCCACGAGCGTGCCCCCGGCCAGCTCCCAGGCGTTCGCGAAACTGCCCATGCATGCCACGACCCGCTGGGGGTTGTCCACGGTGACCTCGTTTCCCATATCGTCGGTGAAGGTGACGGGGCCGGGCACCGTTGCTTCCGCTGCGGGAGCCTCGGGGGCCTGTTGCTCCTGCTGGGTCGCATCGGCCGCCGAGGCCTCGCCTTCCTGCTGGCCGCATCCGGCCAACACCAACGCCAACACCGCCGCAGCAGCGCACAGGACGATTTTCTTCATGCTAGCTCTCCTCAGTATCGTTGAGTTTCTGACCATGAGCGCAGTAGTCGTCTTGGGCCAGGATGTCGCCGTCGTGGTAGTAGGCGGCGCGGGCGCGGCAGCCGCCGCAGCCGTCCTTGTAGTCGCACGTCCCGCAGGCGCCGGAGTAGGCCTGGGTGCGTAGGCGCTCGAACACCGGGCTCGTCTTCCAAATCTCGTCGAAGGGCTGCACACGCACGTCGCCGGCTTCCTCGGCCATGTAGGCGCAAGGACGCACGATCCCCTCGCTGCCCACGACGCAGTAGGTGAGCCCCGCCAAGCAGCCGCGGGTAAAGCGGGTTTCCACGCCCAGCTGCTTTGCCACGCGGGTGAACTGCGGCGCGCAGGTGGGCTTCACATCGATGGATACTTCCGCCGACTTCTCCATGATCTCGCGAAGGAGCGCCTCGTTTTCCAGCACTTCCAAACTCGTCTCCTGGATGTACTCGCCGCGGCCGACGGGAATTAGGAAGAAGATGTAGTGGGCCTGCGCGCCGATCTCTTCGGCGAAGTCGGTGATGGCGCACACCTCATCGCGGTTCCAATCGACCACGGTGGTGTGCAGCTGGAAGGGCAGGCCGGCGCGCTTGCAGGCCTCGATGCCGGCCAGGGTGAGGGCGTGGGCGTTCGGGAGGCCGCGGAACTTGTCGTGCTTGGTGGCATCCAGGCTGTCCACGGAGATGCCCATGGCGCAGGCGCCCGCCTCCTTCAAACGGCGCGCCACCTCATCGGTGATGAGCGTGCCGTTGCTGCCGAACACCGGGCGCAGGCCGCGGGAGGCCGCATGGGCCACCAGCTCGTAGATGTCGGGGCGCAAAAGCGGCTCGCCGCCGGAGAAGATCATGATCTTGAAGCCCGCGAGGGCAATCTCGTCGATCATCTTCTTCGCCTCGTCGGTGGAAAGCTCGCGCTCGGTGGCCTCCTCGGCGTCCTGGTAGCAGTGCACGCATTTCAGGTTGCATTGGTTCGTGGTCATCCACGATACGATCATGTCGGGGTCTCCTCTCCCTCGCATGGACGCGGCCGCAGGTTTGGCAGCAGGCTTGCCGCAGGGCCAACGGCGGGTTTGCCGCAGACTCGGCCGCAACGTGGCTCCAAGGATACCCAGAGCGCTTTTCGCGGGAATCGCCCGAACGGGTTAGGTTGGGAATGAGAGGGCCATCACGGCCAAAAGCGGGAAAATGCCGTGCAACCTATTCGCCCAACTCCAGGGCAAAAGCGCGAACCGCATCGGCGAAAAGGCGCTCGCGGGCGTCGTCGGCACCGAGACGCGCCCAGGGGGCGTCTCGCGTGATAGCGGCCAGGTCGGCGGCGGTATAGAGGAAGACGCCGTCGAGGGAGGCGATGCGGCGATCGACGAGCGAGCCGTCCGCGCTAGCATCGACGAGCAGCATCGGACGGCCCCGACGCAGGCGGACGACGCCCTTCATGAGCCGACGATCGAGCGCGGCGCTTTCCACGGCGCTTTCCGCCAAGACGATGTCGGCATCGACGAGCAGTGCCGAAAGCAGCTGAGGGTCGGCCATGGCCGCGTCGAACGCGCAGGCGGCGACGCCATGCTCCTCGTCGCCGAGCAGCTGGAAGCGTTCTACACCAGCACTGAGGAACGCACCGGCGAAGGCCAGCGATAAATCGCCCGGGCCGGCAACGAGCACGCATCGGCGCTCAAGGTGACCGAACACGCGCCGGGCCAGCTCCACGGCCGTCTCGGCCAGCGCCGCCGTCGAAGCGGAGGTGTCGGCCGCCGACAGAGCGCTCGACAGACGGGAGACCGCCGCCGCAAGCCGGGTCAGGTCGTCGCCCAGCGCGCCCGCCCGCCGTGCCTCCGACAGGGCACGCGCCCAGCATGCAGACAGCGCGTCCGGCGAACCCGGCGCCCCGAGGACCCCGCGCCCTCCCGGCTGCGCCAGATCCCCCGCAGCAAGCGAGTCGCCTTCCCGAAGAAGCGACGCCCCCGCCTGGGGCCCCTGAGCGAACTCGTCCAGACCGCACAAGGCGGCAAACAGGTGAGAGGCGGCATCGATCCCCTCGGCGAAATAGAGCGCGCCGGCCACTTCCCCATCGGCCACGGCACCGAGGAGCCCGGCGGCGATATCGTAGGCGTCGCAGCCCTCCTCCGCCACCGCGTACAGCTCCACGCGCGCGCCACTCGCCACGATGAGCCCCTCGGAGAGGCTCCGATGGGCCGACACCTCGGCCAGAAGCGCGCGCCGAGAAGCTCCGTCGGCGAGACGCTGGCTTATCGGCGAGAAGACGGCGCGACGCGGGTTCACGCCCGCAACGAACAAGCCCATGGCCCTACCCCGCCGACACCGCGACGAGCAGCACCGCCGCCGCAAGGCCGGCGATGGCGAGGGCATCGCGAGCCCGCGCCGACGCAGCCCAGGGCGCGAGGAACGACAAGGCGCAGAACACCGACCAGACGGCCGTCGTCGCCAGGGAGAGCGCCACACGCGGCACCAGATAGCCCAGATTGCCCTCGGTGCCGATTTGGGCCATGGCAGCATAGAGCGCCACCAGGTGCGTGAACCCGATGAGCATGGCGGCGATGAGCACCGCGAGGCCCACCAGCCCCGCCAAGCGCGAGATGAGGGCGAGCGTGTCCAGCGCCGGCGTGTTCAGCTCGAGCACCTTGGCGCTGCGGGCCGCCATGAGACGGCGCTGGTACCAATCGAGCGCCGCCGATATAGCCGAAGTGGCGAAACAGGCCAGGGCGACGAACACGAGCACGATATGGGGCACGAGGAGCGGCCAGTGGTAGAAGGCCATGTTGTCCGCGCCCGCGGGATCGAGGATGCGCAGCCACTGGGACACGAGAATGAGCAGCGCCACCACCGGCGCGGCGACAGTGGAGAAGGCGAGCCCGCGACGGGTGACGAGCAGTCCCGCCGCCGTCACCACGGCAAGCACCCACGAGGCCAGCATGACGATGTTGGGGCCGGACAGAAGCGTGCCTTCCGTGCTCACCGATTCCATGCCGATGACCGCGGAATGCGCCGCCACGGCAACCAGATAGACGCCCTTGGCCTCCCGCGCGGCCCGACGGTGATCGCGCCTGAGGCCGAACGCTCCCAAGGCGCTCGCCGCGCCGTAGAGCAGGATGCAGAGTATTTCGAAGACGAACAAGGTCACAAGCGCGCTTTCCTCCCCGCGAGAGAGTCCCAGTTTACCCGAGGCCGCCTCCCCCGCCATCCCCCGTTCGGGCTAATCAGCGGCGACGAAGCAGGCCAGTCTCAAAGCCGTAGGCGACGAGCGCCGCGCGGTTCGCGCGACCGCACTTCGCGGTCATATGGGACAGGTGCGCCTTCACCGTCTGCTCGGAGAGGGAGAGCCGGCCGGCGATCTCCTTGTTCGAGAGACCGCCGGCAATGTAGTAGAGGATCTGCTGCTCGCGCAAGGTGAACGCGGAGGCAGGATCGGCGACGAAGATCATCGAGCGTCCTTCGAACCGCGCCCTTAGGCGAAGTCGTACAGGTCCTTGGCGGCTTCCTGGAAGTCCGCGTAGGCCTCGGCTGCGATGACCTCGTCGTCCACCAGCTCGAAGGAGCAGGGCTGACCGTCCTCGTCGACCTCGGTCACTTCCAACACCACCACCTCGCCGGAAGACGTGGCCGGATGCTCGTCGTCCACCGGGAAGAAGAACCCGAACGAGCTCTCTCCCTTCAGCACGAGCCCGAGGAACTCCAGTTCCACCTGCTCGCCCTTCTCGTCGACGAGCGTAATGGTGATGCCCTCCTCGGTAGGCGGACAAAAGTTGGGGGCCGAACCTTCACGAACCATAATTACTGCGCCCTTCCGTGGCGGTGCTTCTTTTTCTTGTTGTTCACCGGCTTGGGTTTGGCGGCCGCCGCCACCGCTGCGGCATCGGGTGCCTCACCGGTCGCTTCCTTCTGCTCAGCTACGTAGGCCTCGGCGCGCGCGTTGGCCTCAAGGCGCGCCAGCGGCACCTGGGCGATGCCCGTGGAAGCGGAGTGGTCGAACTCGAACAGGCCCACTTCCGTGCCGTACTTCTTCTGCAGCTTCGCGAACTTCGGCTCGCGCGTCTTCCACAGGCAGTACAGGGGGCACGCGATGGCGATGGACGAGTACGAGCCGGCGATAAGACCGATGGCCATGGCGAACGCGAAGTCCTTCAGCGTCTCGCCGCCGAACAAGAGCATGGCGAACACCGGGATGAACGAGGTGAGCGTCGTGTTGATGGTGCGGATGAACACCTGGTTCATGGAGTGGTTGGCCATGGTCATGAAGGTGCAGCGGATGTCCTCGCCCTTCATGTTGTCGTTGATGCGGTGGAACACGACCACGGTGTCGTAGAGCGAGTAGCCGAGGATCGTGAGCAGCGCGGCGATGGTGTTCGGGTTCACTTCCCGGCCCACGAGCGCATAGATGCCCACCACCAAGATGAGATCGTGGAGCAGCGCGACGATGGCCATGACGCCCATCTTGTACTCGAAGCGGATGGCGATGTAGACGATGATGAGCAGGATGGACACGAGGAAAGCGATGAGCGAGCTCTGGATGACGCTTGCGCCCCAGTCCGGGCCGATGGTGGTCACTTCGAAGTCGCTCGAGGTCATGCCGAGGGCCTCGGCCACCTGGTTGGCATGAGCCGTGGCGTCCTCGGCCGAGGTGGTGGTGGTGCGCACGAGGAAGCCGGGCTCGCCGCCGGTCTCGGTGGTCTGGATGACGGCATCCGGCTCGCCGGCGTCGTTGAAGGCCTCGCGCATCTGCTCGATGGTGATGTCGCCGGTGCCGTGGAAGGCCACCGACGTGCCGCCGACGAACTCGATGCCAAAGTTCAGGCCGCGGAAGCCCACGATGGCAAGGCAGGCCACCATGGCCACGGCGGCCACGGTGAGGAACACCTTGCGGTAGCCGAGGAAGTTGATGTCGCGCTTGATGAAGCGGCCCTTGATCTTGCGCACAGCGGTGACGGCAACCGAGCCCGGCTCGCCCTCGCCCTCGGCGATGACGCGGGTCTCGGCGGCGTTCATCTGGGCGCCGGCCTCGGCCTCGGCCTCAGGCACGCCCTCGGCGGCGGCCAGCTCGGCGTAACCGCGCGACGCGTCGATGGAGTCCTTGATGCCCCAGAAGCCGGGGTGCCTCGCGATGACCTTCGGCGCCAGCAGGCGGATGAGCGGCGCCTTGAAGATGAGCATCATGGCGATGTCGCAGATGATGCCCAAGGCCAGCGTCATGCCGAAGCCCTTGACGGAGGCGGCGGCCAGGAAGAACAGGCACAGCGCCGACACCATGGTCACGAGGTCGGCGTCGATGGAGGTGAAGATGGCGTGCTTCACGCCGGTGATGGAGGCCGCCTTCACCGAGCGGCCCATGCGGATCTCCTCGCGGAAGCGCTCCACGGTGAGGATGGAGGAGTCCGCCGCCATGCCGATGGTCAGCACGATGCCGGCGATGCCCGCCAGCGACAGGCTGAACAGGTGGAAGGCGGAAAGGGCCGCCAGGATGCCGAGGTAAAGCACGGCGAACACGCCCATGGCCGCGGCGGTGATGATGCCGAGCCCCTTGTAGAAGAACAGCAGGTACAGCATGACAAGCGCCAGGCCGATAAGGGCCACGATGACGCCGGAGACGAGCGCGTCCTGGCCCAAGGTGGGGCCGACGACCTGGGACTGGGCGTACTCGAAGGACACCGGCAGCGAGCCGGACTCCAGGATGGTCTGCAGCGCCTTGGCATCTTCCAAAGAGTACTGGCCGGTGATGGACACCTCGCCGTTGGGGATTTCGGACTGCACGGCCGGGGCGGACTGCACCTCGCCGTCCAAGATGATGACGATCTTGCCGTGGTCGGCCACCAGATCGCGCGAGGCGTCGGCGAAGGCCTTGGCGCCCTGAGAGTTCAACGTGATGTTCACGCTGTAGTAGGTGCTGCCCTCGCTCTCGCGGCCGATGGTGACGTTGGTGATGTCGGCGCCGGTGACGATGGGCGTGTAGGTGCCCGGCTCCACGGCCATGTGCTGCACCTGGCCCGAGGGGAAGGCGTTGCCGAACTCGTCGGTCACCGTGCCCTCGCCGGAGGTCTGGCCGGAGTCGATGGCGTTGCGCACGTCCTCATCGGTGAACGAATCCAGGCGGGCGAACTCCAGCGAGCCGGTGCGCCCGATGGTGGCGAGCGCCTCCTCGGTGTCGGCCAGGCCGGGAATCTGCACGAGGATCTGGTCGTTCCCCTGCTCCTGCACCGTGGCCTCCGAGGCGCCCAGCGCGTTCACGCGGCTCTCGATGATGGCGCGGGACTTCTCCATGTCCTCGGGGGTGACCGGCTGGCCGTCCGTGGATTTCGCCGTGAGCACCACCGACAGGCCGCCTTGAATGTCGAGGCCCTGGTTGATCTTCTCGTTGGGCGGGGTGAACAGCACCACCGACACGACGATGAGCAGGGTGGTGAGGATGAGCAGCCACACGTTGCGGCGATCCGCCGTACGGGCCGGCTTCTTCTTGACGTTGCGTTCCAATGCCATGGGATGCGACCTTCTTCTTTCGCGTTCCTAGTTTCCCGCGCGTTCCTTAGTCCCGCGCGTTCCTTTTCTCTTGCGCGAAGAGCGCCCCAGCCTCCCCCGAAGCGGCGCTTTTGCGTTAACTTGCCTATTGTGCCATAAATGAACCGAAGGTCAAAGCCCTATTCCGACATCGCAACAACTTATGCGGCATAATCGGAAGCGCCTCGGGAGCCTCGGAGGCGCGCCCCAACGCCGCAACGCTCCTCCGTTCGGCGGCGAGCCTCCGCTGAGCGGGCGCGCCCTATCTCGCGCCCAAAAGCGCCACGAGCTCGCGGCGGTTCGCGACGCCGCACTTCTCGTAGATGTGGCTCATGTGCGCCTTGAAGGTGCCCTCGGCGATGAACAGCTCCTGCATGATGGCCGGGCCGTTCTTGCCCTGGGCCACCAGCGCCAGAATCTCGGTTTCCCGCGGGGTGAGGCGGGCGTGCTCGGCCAGCTCGGCCGCCCGCTCGTCGCGCCGCAGCTCTTCCGGGGTCTTCTCCACAAGGCCGCCCGCATCCAGGATGCGCACGCCCCAGCGGCTCGCCAGTTCCTTCTCGGACAGCAGGATGAGCGTGGCCGCCAACATCATGGCCACCACCGCAACCGCGATGACCGCGTCCTGGGCGCCGGCGTTCATGCCAGCGGCGGCCATGGCCTCGGCGACCCCCTTGCCCCAGATGACGAACACCTGCTCGGCGCCTTTGATGGCGGCGAAGATGACGACCGTGACCCCGAGGCGCTTCGAGATGTCGTACAGGAGCAGCGCCACGATGATGCCCACGAGCGAGTAGCTCATGGAGATGAGATAGCTGGACGCCGCCGTGCCGAAGACGCCCTCGACGGGCACAAGCAGAAAGCCGCACACGATGAGCACGAGCGGCGAGCGGTACAGCGTCCCGATATTGAAGCGGTTCGAGAAGAAGTAGGCGCTCGCGAACAGCACCGCCATGACGATGGCCGTCGAGACCGACGAGTGCATGCCGGCGCCGGCGGCCAGCTGGTGCTGGCGCAGCCCGTAGGCGAAGGAGTACAGGGCCAGAAGCACGAAGATCTTCCACGGGTAGGTGAACTTCGGAATGACCGGCGAGGGGCGATCAGCGACGGGCAGCGCCGAGAAGGCCCGGCGCAGGCAGAGCAGCGCCACCGGCGGCAGGATCACCAAAGCGCAGGCCACGCGCAAATCGTCCAGGCCGTCGCAGAAGAACACACAGACGACGGCCACCAGCTGGGAGGCCGTCGTGTACAGGAAAATGCGGATGAGCGAGATGCAGCTTAGGACCTCGGCCCACAGAAGCAGGAAGAGGCCGAAGCCCGCGCCTCCCGCCGCCGCGCCCGCGGCCACAAGGGCAATGGCCGCCGGCCCTGCGACCAGGCCGATGCCGACCGCAATGAGGCACAGCGACGCCGCGACCATCAGCGCCGCCGACGCTGCGCGCATCCGCCCCGTGGCGTTCAGGGGCAGAAGGCGGCGCGCGGCGAGCGCCACCGCGATGGAGATCAGACAGAACGCGTAATCGAAGACATCGTGCAGATCGAAGGCGGCCGGCAGCGCGAGGGCCGGCGCCGCCACGGCCAGCGTCACCCAAGCGCGGGCGCAGCCGAGCGCGAACAGGTAGGGCAAGATGCCCCGCAGGTACAGGGAGCGATCCTCCCTCCCCTTCCGTATGTCCTTCAGCAGATTCCCCATGGCGGCCATTATAGCAGGTGACGGGGCCGGCTGGCGGGGAGGTCGGCGCTTTCCCGAGCCCCTTGCCCATCGGAGGATGCAAACGCTCGCAAACAAAAGCCCGGCCGACGGGGAGGGAGCGTCGGCCGAGCACGGGAGGGTGAGACGGCGGGTGTTTTAGAGACTCGCCACCAAGCGGCCGGTGTAGTAGCCCGAGGTGATGGCGCGGCCGATGGAGAGCCCCTCGATGTCCATGGGGTAATCCACGCCGCCGAAGAACTGGCCCGAGGCGTTGCCCACGGCGTACAGACCACTGATGGGCTCGAACTCCCCGTTCAGGCACTGGTGGTTGCTATCGACCACAAGGCCTCCCAGAATGGCCGGCAGCTTGTTGGAGCCGCGGGGGATGGCGTAGTAGGGGCCGCCCTCGATGGGCACGAGATACTTGGCGGCCTTGCCGAAGTCCTCGTCGCGGCCGGCGGCGCACAGCTCGTTGTAGCGGGCCACGGTGTCGGCCAGCGCGGCGGCGTCGATGTTCGTGAGCTTCCAATCGTTCTCGGCGGCGTAGGCGTTCATGGCCTCGGCCAGGCCCTCGATGGTGTCTGCGGTGATCCACTTCTCGGGGTTCACCTTGTTGTCGCCGTTGTACTGGGAGATGTCGTAGGGGCTGGCGGCCTTCCACTCCTCGTAGAAACTCTCCCAGTTCGCGGGCACCAGGCTGAAGAACTTCGCTGCCGTGGAGTCGGTGAAGCCAGCCTTCGCCAAGTACGGGCGGGCGAAGTTATTCATGTAGCCCATGCGGCAGCAGGTCTCGTCCATGAAGCGGTTGCCCTCCTGGTCGACGAAGAGGAAGGGCATCTCCAGGCGCACAGCCGCCGGCTCGCCGTGGATCATCTTGGTGTGGGTGTGCGGCGTCATGATGGCCCCGGCGTTCATGCCGGCCACAAGCGCGCTGCCGTCGCGGAAGTCGGTGAACAGCGAGAAGCCCTTGGTATCCGGCGCGTAGTAATCGAGCATCTCCTGGTTGGAGGAGTAGTCGCCGCAGGCCAGAATAACGCCCTTGGTCGCCGTGAACAGGTGGTGCGCCCCGTCGGCATCCTCGCAGATGGCGCCCGTGACCGCGCCAGACTCGTCAGTGGCCAGCTGCTTGCAGGGCATGTTGTAGAAGAACTCGGCGCCGGCGGCGGCCAGGTTCTCGGCGATCACCGTGGCGGCGGCGTTGTGGTTGCCCTCCACGTGGAAGTAGGTGTTGGCGTGCAGGTGGATGTCGTAGCCGTTGTAGGAGAGCACCGCGTCGTGGGGCTTGCTTTCCACGCCGCCCTTCGCCGCCTCCTCGGCCCACCAGGCGAGAGCCTCCTGGGAGTTGTGAGCCCAGATGTTCACGAGGTCGCGGTTGGAGCGGTAGTCGCTCTTCCAATTGATGAAGCTCACGCAGGCCTGGACGGCGGCCTCGTCGGTCTGGGTGAGGTCGATGGAGGCGGCCATGTTACCGGTGGTCTGGGCGGCGTTGATGTTCTGCACGCAGGCCACGCGCGCGCCGGCCTCGAGCGCGGTGTGCACGGCGGACAGGCCCGACTCGCCGGCGCCGACCACGACGACGTCGTACTCGTGGGTCTCGGCGAATTCGGTGATGGGCTCCTGGGGCGCGAGGAACGCGGGGCCGGCAGCGGCGCCCGTGTCGGCCAGGCCCTTCTCGGCGGCGGCCTCGGCGACGGTCTTGGGCTGGCCGCAGCCGGCGAGCGTGCTGGCGCCGGCCACGCCTAGCGCGGCCAGGCCGCCGAACTTGAACAGATCGCGACGAGTAACGGTGGTGGTCATGGTGAACTCCCTCTCTTTCCGTTGCGCGGGACGCCTCTCATGCGCCCTCGTGCCTCTCCTTGCGCCGGGCGCTCCTTCGCGCCTTGCGCTTTGTCGGGCGCCGCGCGCCCTCCTTGACAGATGCCGCCCGGGGAACCACGACCGCGGCCTTCACCGCCGCTCTCGCACTCGGGCAGCCTTCCAGCTGCCGCCCGAGTACGGCACCCCGCGACAACCTTCAACTTGTGTGCGGGCTCGGCACCCCGTGACGATCCCCACTATGGACGCCGCCGCGCCATCGCGCATCGGAAAGCGAGCGAGAAAAAGATTATTCTCGTAATCTTTTCCCTAATCCTTTACTCTGAACTGGGAAAACTATTTTCTTGAAAAGCACCTAGCGAGGCTGCTCTTTGAGACAGTAATCCTCGAGCGACCAGCCCATGCGGAACAGATGCGCTTGCCGGTTCGCGAATTCCTTGCTTTGGGGACGAAATCTTTTGCCCCGCCGGCGATAGCACTGCTCGGCAATGCGCCGCATTTCGCCCGAATCGCCGATCTGCCCCGCCGTCACGGTAACGACCTTGTAGCCGTCTGCCTCCAGCGCCAGGCGCTTCTGGGCGTCTCTCGTCAACTGTGAGGAGCTGGTGTGCTCGGCCGTTGAGTCGTACTCGATCGCAAGGCGAGCATCAGCAAAGAGGATATCAGGGACGAGCGTGGTGCGGCGTGCTATCTGCTGGGCCTTGTGGCTCGGCCGCAACCGCCGGTTTACCGCAAGGCCCGAGAGCTGAAAGCCGCCATAGCGATGAGGCAGCCCAAACACCATGGCGAGAAACGCCTCTGGAGGAGAGGCCGCACCTTCCGTAACCCACGGGAGCGCCCGACGAGCCTCCTTCACGCCCTTGATTCCGGGGTTGGCGCGAAGGAACGCTTCAATGCGCCGCTTCGAGGTAAGGGGCTCGCGTTGCCCAAGCTCGCCGCCCTTCCCGGCGTCGAGGTAGAAACGCCCACAAAGCACATTGCCCGCCCGAACGAGTTCGTGAAAGGAGAGCGACTGCGCAAGCTGCACGAAGCACAGCTCGGGACAGGACACGAACACGCCGCTTTCCACGCGGCAGAAGTCCTTTCCCTTCGGCATGCGAACCACAAGATGGCAGATCGCTTCCGACAACGGCCTTTTGGTATGAGACGTCGTAGAGACATGATGCGGCCGGGGCAGGAACGGGAAGATTCCTTCCAAATGGCGCAGTGCTTCAAGGACGGGCTCGCAATTCTTCAGAATTTTCGCCGACACCCTGCATGAGGCATCGGGCGCCGACGGCGCGCAAAGCCAATAGGAGAAAGCCGATGTGCCAAAGAGGATCAACCGCATTCGCGGCATTCTAAGACCTCTGCTCGCCACGTGTTCTCGGAATAACGCGATACATGAAATATCCTCTGCTGAAAGTAAATGCATCATCTTTTGCCGAGCGAGTGCCCTGCTGCCGACGCAGAACGAGACCAGAAGCAACGCTCGAGAGAAAAGCAGGCGAAGAAGCGGGTCCAGCGCCCGAAGGCAAGACCGGGCGAGCCACATGCGCTTAACGCCCAAAGCAAGGGATGCGGAACCGCACTGCTTTCACGGAACAACGCAGAGCCCCGCCTCGCCGTATGCCACCTTCTCCGCGCGAAGCTGGCATGATGGCTTGAAAATGACGAAAGATCGGAATGCAGTAGAAAATCGGCGCTTCAATCGCTTGAAATGGCTTGAAAAACACGAAAGATCAGCAGTCGACGCCCATAAAAGGACGATTACGCCTCGATTCGCGAAGTTTTCCCAGGTAGCGTATTACAACGAAACGCGTTTTTCGCCTCCGACGCCGATGTTTCGTGATTTTCAAGCCATTTCAGCAAGCAGCGCCCGCAGTTTTGCGCGCCAACGCAAGCAAGAGGTCGAGATGCCCCGCGTGGTGGGGGGAAGGGACCCGCGGATTTGCACACAACGCGACATCGCCGAAGGAGGGCGGTCGCCTCGCCGAAGGACGGCCGTCCCTAAAATCGCATTTTGCAAGCCAGACAAAGGGAAACAGGGAACCGCTCGACATGAACAGGCGAGTTGCAAACGCGTTTAATGCAAGAACATGGCGTCGCCGAAGGAGAGGAGGCGGTAGCGCTCTTCGATGGCGTGCTGGTAGGCGGCCAGAATGTTCTCGCGGGTGCTGAAGGCGGAGACGAGCATCATGAGCGTGGAGCGCGGCACGTGGAAGTTAGTGATGAGGGCATCGACCACATGGAACTCATAGCCTGGCAGGATATAGAGGCTCGTGGCCTCGCGGTCGCGGGCGACAAGGGCGCCCCGGCCGCCGTCGGCCTCGGGATCCCAGGCGCTTTCCAAGCTGCGGACGCTCGTGGTGCCCACGGCGATAACGCGGCCGCCTGCGGCATGGGTCGCGTTCACGGCGTCCACGGTGGCCTGGGTCACCGTGTAGAACTCGGTGTGGATGTGGTGCTTCTCCGGGTCGTCCTCGTCCACCACGCGGAAGGTGTCCAGACCCACCTCCAGCTCCACTGTGGCCCAACCGATGCCGCGCTCGCGCAGACGCTCGATGAGCTCGGGCGTGAAGTGCAGCCCGGCCGTGGGCGCG
Organism: Adlercreutzia sp. CNCM I-6207; assembly: GCF_977072305.1. Classification (NCBI taxonomy): domain Bacteria; kingdom Bacillati; phylum Actinomycetota; class Coriobacteriia; order Eggerthellales; family Eggerthellaceae; genus Adlercreutzia; species Adlercreutzia sp. CNCM I-6207. The sequence continues at coordinate 10,208 of NZ_CDRVLZ010000018.1, read as the reverse complement.
GCCGCCGAGCTTTCCCGGCGCGAGTACACCGTCTGGTACAGCTCCTCGTCGCCGGCGTAGTCGCGGATGTAGGGCGGCAGCGGCGTATGCCCCACGGCATGCAGGGCCTCGTCCAACGACGGCAGCGTCGTGGAAAGACGCGCGACACGTTCGCCGCGCTGGCCGTCCCGGGCCCAATCGATGATCTCGGCGGAAAGCACCACCTCGCCTGCAGCGTTCGAGAAATCCACCACGGCCCCGGCACCCGGCTTCAGGCGCTTGCCCGGCCGCACGAGCACCTCCCAGAAGGCCACGCGGTTCGTCCGCGGCTCGGGGCCTCCGCACTCGCGCAGCAGAAACACCTCGGCCGCCCCGCCCGTGCCCCGCTTGGCGCCGAGCAGGCGCGCCGGCATGACCCGCGTCTCGTTGGCCACGAGCAAATCCCCCGGCCTCAAGTAGTCGACGATGTCCTTGAAGATACGATCTTCAACTTCCCCGCTTTCGCGATCCATCACGAGCAGTCGGCACTCGTCGCGCACGGCCGCTGGCTCCTGAGCGATAAGCTCTTCGGGCAAGTTGTAGTCGAAATCATCGGTTCTCATGAAAAGCGCTCCTTTGAATGCATGCAGGCGCTATACTACCATGACCTTCGATGACCATGTGTCGTCCGGGCTCGGAGGGGGTGCTCGCAGACCTCTGAACGCCCCGCGGAGAACGCGATCGTTAAGAAATAGCTTCCACTTCAGCAGCAGCGATGCCGGGATGGTACCCGCTGATGTGCGTCATCTTCGCTATTTCTGTTATCGCGTTCGCAGCGGGAAAAAGCGTTCAGCGGGCTGCGAGCACCCCCTCCGAGCCCGGACGCCCCCGATGTTAGGAACTTTCTTGGCACTGTTCGATTGCACATGCGATGCCGTAAGCGGGCACGCCCGCGCGCTCACCTACACCACCGCCCACGGCGATTTCCACACGCCCATGTTCATGCCCGTGGGCACCTCCGCCACGGTAAAGGGGGTCACCACCGACCAGCTGCGCGAGCTCGGCAGCCAGGTGGTGCTCGCGAACACCTACCACTTGGCCATGCGCCCCGGCGCGGAGCTGGTGGCCGAGGCCGGGGGCATCCACCGCTTCATGAACTACGACGGCCCCATGCTCACCGACTCCGGCGGCTTCCAAGTGTTCAGCCTCGCCGACACCGTGAAGCTCTCCGACGACGGGGTCACGTTCCAGTCCATCTACGACGGCAGCAAGATCCACTGGACGCCCGAGGAGAACATGCGCATCCAGGAGCTCATCGGCGCCGACATCGCCATGCAGCTGGACCAGTGCGCCCCTTACCCCGCCACCCGCGAGTTCGTGGCGCGCGCCGTGGACTACTCCAGCGCCTGGGCGCGTCGCTGCCTGGCGGCGCATACGCGCTCCGACCAGACGCTCTTCGGCATCGTGCAGGGCGGCATGCACCTGGATTTGCGCTTGGAAAGCGTGCGGCGGCTGCGCGAGATCGAAGAGGAGTCGCTCGCCGGGGGCGGCCGGCGCTTCGGCGGCTACGGCATCGGCGGCTACTCCGTGGGCGAGGACCACGAGGTCATGTTCGAGACCCTGGGAGAGGTGGCCCGCGCCTGCCCGGACGACCGGCCGCGCTACCTTATGGGCGTGGGCAACCCCACCACGCTCGTGCGCGCGGTGCGCGAGGGCGTGGACATGTTCGACTGCGTGCTGCCCACCCGCACGGCCCGCATGGGCACGGCGTTCTCCAGCGCCGGCCGCATGAACCTGCGCAACGCCAAGTACGCCCGCGACTTCACGCCGCTCGATCCGGCCTGCGACTGCCCCACCTGTCGCAACCACACGCGCGCCTACATCCGGCACCTCGTGAAGCAGAACGAGATGCTCGGCGCCATCCTGCTGTCGGTGCACAACCTGCACTTCCTGCTGGATCTCATGCGCCGCGCGCGGGAAGCCGTGCTCGCCGACGCCTACGAGGAGTTCTTCGAGCAGTGGATGGAAAGCGACGCCGCGGCGGACTACTAGGAAGCGACGCAAGTTTTCTGCATCTGACTTCGGCAAACGTTATTGACCATCGTCAATACCATATCCGGGAGCAGCAGTGGTGACGATTCGTCAAAATTCAGATTACAACTTGTTGACAAGTGGCTACGAAACGTAAACGAGTAGGCCCGTGCGCTGACAGCTTCGTGACGTGCGATTACACTGTGGAGCAAAGTTACCAACGCGACTGCCGTCCAAAGAAGAGGAGAGAGGGGCGCGGGCGCCGGAATTTGCACGGGAAAGGAGCGATCATGACCGCTCAGATCGCAGACAAGCTTCGTCCCTTCGGCATCGATTACGTGGACGCCATGGACCGCTTCGGCGACAACGCCGAGCTGTACGAGCGCTTGGCGTTGAAGTACCTGGACGACGGGAACCTCGTGGCGCTTCAGGCCGCTATGGAGGCCAAGGACTACTCCGAGGGCTACAGCCAGGCCCATGCGCTGAAGGGCGTGGCGGGCAACCTGTCGTTCAAGGATCTTTACGACTGCGCGACGCTCGTCTCCGACGCGCTGTACGCCGGCGAGTACGACGCCGCCGAGAAGCACCTCCCGGAAGTGGAGCGCACCCACGCGCTCGTTATCGAAGGTTTGGAAGACTGGCGCAACGGCACGCTGTAGGCGCGGCGCAATCCCCGACAAACGAAAGCCCCCCGGCGCAAATCGTCGGGGGGCTTTTTCGGTTCGAGACCCGGAACTACAGCTCCACGCGCTCGAACATCTCGCGGGGAGCGCCGCAGATGGGGCACATGTAGCCCTCGGGCAGGCCGTCCGGGTAGCCTTCCTCGATGTAGCCGCAAATGGTGCAGCGCCAGGCGATCTTCTTGCCGGCCTCGGGCGCGCCAGCGGCCGTCTCGGTGACCCCGGGAACCGCGGCCTCGTCGCCGTTGTTGTAGGTGGCGGCCTTGGGCGGAGTCTTGCCGCCCTTCACGGCGTGGTAGTAGGCATAGGTGAGCGGATCGCCAGCAGAAAGCACCTCGGCCTCTTCCACAACGCCTACGAACAGGTAGTGGCTGCCCACGTCGATGGTCTCGGTAACGCGCACCGAGAAGCGCGCCAGACCATGCTCGGTTACGTAGGGCACCTCCGCGCCGTCGACCGCGCTCGCGCAGGCGGCGAACTTGTCGGTATCGGCAGAGGTGTGGAAACCGAAGGTGCCGATGAGCTCCATGGGGGCGTCCTCGGCGAGCACCGTGGCGGCGAAACGGCCCGACTCCAGGATGGCGGCGGTGGTGGCGTTCTCCTTGTTGAGCGACACCGACAACGTGGCCGGCTCGCTGGCCACCTGCACGAGCGTGTTCACCACGCAGCCGCAGCGGCGCTCGCCCGCTTTGGCCGTGATGAGATAGAGCCCCGAAGACAGGGAGCGAAATGCCTTGCGATCGATCATAAAAAGTCCTTTCTGCAGGCCCGAGAACTGAACCCGAAGGCCATCCCAAAAGCGTTGGATGCAATGACTCGCTCGATTATACTTCGTCTCGCCGACAAACCGCCCAAGGAGACCTATGCGTAACTCAAACATCGAACTTCTGCGCATCGTGAGCATGGTGCTCATCGTCATGTTTCATTTCAGCGTGCACGGTGCATGGCCGGAAGGCGGCCCGCTCTCGACGGCCGGCGCCGTCTCATGATCATTGGCTTTGTGGCGCTCTCCACCATCCCGACTCTCGCCACGTTCAGCCCCATCATGCGCGCCTGGCTGTGGCCGCACCTGGCATGGGCGTACGCCCTGGGCCCTGCGACGATCCTCGTCGTGGGCGTGCCGTCGGACATCGTGACATACACCATGAATGCGGCCATCGACCTCGCGAGGATTCGCGTGCCGGAACGGCCCGTGATGGGGTGGCTAGAGCAGCGCTGGGGCGAGTAACCGAGCATTTCGAACGGACGACTCTTTCAGATTGAGAAATCGCTCGTTCGAAATGCAGCCGAGGAAGCCAAGACAGAACAGAAAGCCCCGCCTTCCCTATCCGCAATTTTTGCAGACGCGCTTCTTTCCCGATTGCGCTACTGTACCGCTCTTGATGTTCGTGGAGCGTTTAAGCGAGACACAGTCCTTCGTCGTGTGGTAGACCTCCCCGTCGACGACCCAATACACCACAGCTTTTGAACCCGTAACGCTTTGTGCCACGGCGCCATCGGTCTTGTAAGTTGCTGGATCGAAGTAGTAGCGCTGCCCGCCGATGGTCTGCCAGCCGGTAAGGGCCTTGCCGTTGACATCGAAGTAGCTGCGCTTCTTGTCGGCGCTCCAGGTGAGCCACCCGGTGTGCATCTGCGAGGCGGCGTTGAAGTAGTAGAACGAGCCGCCGATCCTGTTCTCCCACCGCAGGGAGCGGGCGGTGGCGGGGTCGAAGTAGTATCGCTTGCCCCACAGGGTGTGCCACCCTGTGCGGGCCTTCCCGTCGTCGTTGAAGTAGCTCTTGGTGCCGAGCTTGGACCAGGTCACCCAGCCGGTCTGCATCTCGGAGGCGGAGTTGAAGTAGTACCACGAGCCGCCGATCCTGTTCTCCCACCGCAGGGAGCGGGCGGTGGCGGGGTCGAAGTAGTATCGCTTGCCCCACAGGGTGTGCCACCCTGTGCGGGCCTTCCCGTCGTCGTTGAAGTAGCTCTTGGTGCCGAGCTTGGACCAGGTCACCCAGCCGGTCTGCATCTCGGAGGCGGCGTTGAAGTAGTACCAGGAGCCGCCGATCCTGTTCTCCCACCTCACCGAGCGGGCGGTGGCGGGGTCGAAGTAGTATCGCTTGCCGCCGATGGTGTGCCAGCCGGTCCGGGCGCGGCCGTCCGCGTCGAAGTAGCTCTTGGTGCCGAGCTTGGACCAGGTCACCCAGCCGGTCTGCATGACGCCTGAGCCGTTGAAGTAGTACCAGTGGCCGCCGATCTTCTGCTCCCACTTCACCGGCTGCCCGTCGGCGCCGTAGTAGTAGGTCTTGCCGCCGACGGTTCTCCACGCATTGCGAGGATTGGTGATATCGAAAGAGATGGTTCTGCTCCCAGAGTAGTTCTTGCCCGCTCCTCGAATGGTCACCGTCGCCTTTCCGACCTGAGTGTTCTCCCCGTAAGACACCTGGTAGTCCGTCCCCGCTTTCAATGTGCGGCCATTATGCGTTACCGTCACATTGGGGCGAATGGGAGAGCCCGTATGCTCGTAAGAGGCTTTGACGCCCGACACGGAAACCGCGCCTGAAGCAATTGAGGCGGGTGCAATCGTCCACTGGTAGCTCCGCGCCGTCTTATCCCCCAACTTGTCCCATGCGTAACCAGCACCAGGAGCAACCGTCGCCGTGTACGTCCCCGCGTCGATGGCCTTCGTTGTTCCAGACAGGGCATAGGATCCCGCAGAGGGAACCGCCAGGCCGGCTTGGCTGGCGCCGTTATAGATCAAGTTCCGAACCACTGTCGGCGCAGATGTGAGAACCGTGAACGTATTCACGGCGAACCTGTTGTCGGCGTAATCGATACGCACGATAGCATCGGCCTGCTGGTTATCCGTCGTCCATTCAGCTTGGTTAAGCTCGTAAGCCACCAGGTTGCTGACAACATTCCGGTAGCTGTCCTGAGCCCAACTCGCGTTTGTCGGGGTTAGGGTGAAGGAGGTCTCCTTCTGATTGAGCTTCCCCAAAATCTGGATCGCGATAGGATCAGACCACTCGGCAATATCGCCTGTTTTGATAAAGTAGCTGTTCTCGAGCGAATCCGCTTCAAAGCCGGCCGTTGGCCCATGATAGCCGGCATTCGCTAGCTTCATAGTTGCATCATCGAGGCCAAATAGAAGATGCGCCTGCTGCTCCTTCGAGAGGAAGCCCGGGATATCGGCGCCCGCGAGGCTGTCTTTCACGTCGTCGTGGGTCGTGTCGACGTGATACCACTTCCCGTCCATCTTCACAGCCGTCCATACATGGCCGCCTCCTTCGACGCGGCCCGTTTCCATGCCTGCCGTCTCGAGGAGCTTAACGTAGGCGGCGTGATAGCCCTCGCAAGTGACCGCCATGCCCAAGAGCGCCCGATCGACGCTCAAGTTCCTGAACGTGTGATCATAGCTGACGTTGTCGATGATCCAATCATGCAGCGCAAGCGCCGTCTCATAGTCGTCCACGTTTCCGTCGGGCAAGCACTCTGCAACGATTTCTCTGGCCTTTTCATTCGCGTCGATAAAACCATCGCCAGCAACTTCGACCTCGAAGGAGAACCGCATATAGCGCGCCGTCTCCGTGTCGCGCACCACAAACTGGTATTGATAACGCCCGGCACCGACGAACTGATAGCTCAGCACGTTGGAATCACGGAAAGTCTCGGCAGGAGGGAAAGTGGGGTCGTATATCCAGATATAGGGATCGTACTTGTAGATAAAGCCTTGCTGGTACTGGTAGCTGCCGGAACCCTTCGGGCCGCCATCGGCAGTAATCGTGAACTCCGTCGACACTCCCGCCTGCGGCTTCTCGTAGGTCACCGTCGCGCTCCATCCGTCAGGATCGACGCTGTGGGCGCGGGCCGTCACCGTTACGACGTCATCACCAGCCAAAGAAGCAGCCTCGACAACAGAGCCCTCCTGCTCAGCGCCATCAGTACCTGCCCCTACCGCCTGCACCACCTGCGGGGCAGACTCCTCGCCAAACGAGGTAGCAGGTAGCGAGAGCTGCATCAGCAGAACGGCCATCACACCTGAGACGATCTTTCGAAATGTTTTCCTCATCGCTCCCCTCCTCGAATTAGCGCGTTTTGAAAGTCAAAGGATCGAAATAATAGTTCTTGCCGCCGATTTTATGCCAACCGACATAGGCCTTCCCGGTCTTCGGATCGAAGTAGCTGCGCTTCTTGTCGGCGCTCCACGTGAGCCAGCCGGTGTGCATCTGCGAGGCGCTGTTGAAATAGTAGAACGACCCGCCGATCCTGTTTTCCCACCTCACCGAGCGGCCGGTGGCGGGGTCGAAGTAGTAGGTCTTGCCGCCGAGGGTGTGCCAGCCGGTACGGGCCTTGCCGTCAGCGTCGAAGTAGCTCTTGGTGCCGAGCTTGGCCCAGATCACCCAGCCGGTCTGCATGACGCCGGAGCCGTTGAAGTAGTACCACGATCCGTCAATCTTCTGCTCCCACTTCACCGGCTGTCCGTCGGCGCCGTAGTAGTAAGTCTTGCCTCCAACCGTCCTCCAAACATTGCGATCGACTTTGACAATTGAGAAGCTGACCGACTTCGTCCCCGTGAAGTTGCCCTTTCCGGAAATGGTCATCTTGGCAGTGCCGGCATTCACGTTGTTGGTATAGCTCACCGAGTAGTCAGTTCCCGCCATTAGCGTCATGCCCTGCCACGTTACCTTGGGCTGAGGCGTTACCGCCTTACCTGTATAGTTCTGGCTGCCAATAGCCTGAATCTGCGCCGATGAGATGTCGGCGGCATTCACCTTGAAGGATCCTTTGAGCGTGCCCCGGTAGGCCCCCACGCCCTCCATAGACACGCTGTAGGTACCAACCGCTTTTACCGTCGTCGGAGAGATCGTCACACGATAGTCACGTCCCTGCACCAACGTGGCTCCGCCGAGTGTCACGGAAACGGCGGGCGTCTGAACCTTGCCCGTGTAGGTCAGCGAGGAAATCGCCAGCTTCGCATTCGCCAAACTCGCAGGCGGTTCCTCTTCGGGAACGTCAGGCTCAACTACTGGCCCCTCTGGCTGAGAAGGGGGCAACGCGGCCTTCACCGCCGCCTCAGCATTCACTAAACCCCAGCCCGATTCGCCATCCTTGCCCGCTGTATGCAAATCGGCGGCGGTGCGGCACAGAACGTCCTTTACCTCGGCCGACGACAAATCGGGGTCGGCAGCCTGCACCAACGCCGCCGCCGCAGCCACCACCGGAGACGCCATCGAGGTACCGCTCATGGACAGATAGCCGTTCTTCAACGTGCCCTCAAACACACCCGTGCTGAAGATGTTCTCACCGGGCGCCGCAATGTCGCACCAGTCTCCGTAGTTCGAGAACCACGAGCGCATGTAACCATCGGCCGATTCCCACGTCTTCATCGAATAGGTACTGGAGTTGCTGGGAATAGCGCCGCGCTTCGAAAGGCTGATGACGCTCAGCGTCGCATCGCAGGCGGCCGGGTACGACTTCGCCGCCGTATGATCGTTGCCCGCCGCGCAGACCTGGACAACGCCCTGTTCGTCCAGCTCGGACGTCTTCTCGTTGAGCGCCGCGATGCACGTCTCGTCGTCGGTGTAAAAACCCAGGCTCATGTTCACGACGCTGCAGCCCATATCGCGTGCCTTCGCCAGCCCGTAAAGGATATCGAGCACCGTCGCGGAGGAGAATCTGGTGCCGTCGTTGTTTTCACCAATGCAGGAGAAGATATCAATCGCCGCAATGGAGACGATCTTATTGGCGAGCGCTGTGCTTCCCCCACTCGCCACACCGAGCACGCCGCCATTACCGGCCTTGGCGCCTATGATGCCCACCACATGGGTGCCATGAGTGCTGTAGAAGGGCATTTCGTTAGTGCCGTTCAAATAGCCGTCGCCTCGGAGCGGCTTGAAGGACACCTTGCCCGCCTGCATATCGACCCAAACGACCTCGCCGCTTCGGCTCATATCGATGGAGTCCTGCAGATCGGAATGGCTGATAGACGCGCCCGTATCGAGCACGGCCACTTTCACGGGCTCAATGCTGCGCCCCGGAGCCGCCAGCAGACTCCACGCTTCCGGGGCTTTTACGGCGCTCAGATACCATTGCTGGCTAGCCAGCTCATCGCCAGTTGCCAGTGGCGATGCCGCCGACGATTGGGCGGAAGCCACCGGCTCGTCGAAGCTTTTGGCCACGTAATTGGGGAAAGCATACTTCACGGCGTCTTCGGCAGAGGCCGCTTCCACGGCGGTGTCCACCGTGATCTCATCGACGATGTCGACCACCGCTGCATCACCGGTTTCGAAGGACGCCGGCTCGGGCTCTCCCTCGGTGCCGATAGTCGCGGCAACATCGCTCTGCTCGGAAACCGAGGCATCTTCCTCGTAGATGACGACAATTTCGCCCGGAACGTAGCCAAGTTCGTCGACGTCCGTCGCCCGCTCTTCGGCGGCGCGTTGCGCCTCGTCGGCATCGGTCTGAGCTAGCACGGCCTCTGCGCCAGACGCAGGTTCCGCAGAAGATTCTTCAACCTCGGGCTCCGCCCTTCCGACATCGGCGGCAGCTTGCTCGAAGGCACCTGCGTTTGCTGCATCCGAGGCCTCCGACTCGGCCGCCGCATCCAAAACCGTCTTGCTAGCAGCTTGCCCCTCCCCCGACGCAGCCCCATCGCTCATGGGCACCGCATCAGCGGTGACAACCCCCAAGGCGGCCGCCTGGCTGAACCCGCCACCCATCGGAGACGCCCAAGCAAGGGTAAATGCAAGCAAGACGGAAAGCGTCGCTCCGAGGGCCGCTTGCCACTTGCGGAAATCGGCGTTTTTCATAAGATCCCGCTCTCTATACACGCCCCAGAAGAACAACGGGGCGACTTTTCTCGTCGCCCCGCATTTTACTTTTCCGACAGTCAACCAGTGTAGGGATGAGGGCGTGCTCATCTAGCCGCCGCGGCAGGGTGGTACAATCACGCTGCCAAACGTAGATTTGCGCGGGTGCCCATCTGGCCCTATGTTTGGCGACGTCCCGGCCGGATGGGCGCCTGCGCGGATGGGACAACGCCAAATGAAGAGCCCGAACCCCTTCTCGGGCGGGGTCGACGCGCTTTCCGACGCGGACTTCGCCCTTCTGGTGGATGCCGTCGAGACCAGGAGGTGCCGCGAGCTCGTCGGCGCCGGGACCTACGACGAGGCGGCGCGGAAGTGGAGGCCGAGGCCGAGGTGCCCGTCGTGCTCGTACGAGGGCTGCGCCTCCGACGGCTCCACGCCCGCGGGCCACCGCGCCTGGTCGTGCGGCCGGTGCGGCCGGAAGTTCAACTCGCTCACTGGGACCGTCTTCGAGAACGCGAAGAGGGCGCTCTGGAGGTGGGTGGTCTTCATACGCCTCATGTGCTTCAACGTGCAGCTCGACGCCTGCGCCGAGCTCTGCGGCATCTCCCACCAGACGGCCTGGGAGTGGCGCCACCGGGTCATGGCCACCGTGGACGGCTACCAGGACCGGATCGTGCTGGGGGGCAAGGTGTGGATCGACGAGATGTACGTCACTGACTCCGACCTCAAGGGTGACCCCGGGTGGAGGCCG
>NZ_CDRVLZ010000017.1:0-69419 GCF_977072305.1 Adlercreutzia sp. CNCM I-6207 | reverse complement strand
TTCGACGAGGGAGGGCGCAAGGTGTACGATACGATAGCCGGCCGCAGGAGGCGGCTGGGGCTGGCCGCCTAGGCCGTCCGGAAAAACGTCCGCACCCCCTAACTCCTCGAAATCCTGCATTTTAGCGAATGGTAAGCGCTGTTAGGCCCATCGTATCGTGGCCTCGTCACGTCCGCTGCCTACGTCTGGCAGCACGAGAGCGAGGAGGGCAATATGGACAACGCGCTTGAAACCTCTGCCTCGATTGCAGACACGCATTCCGAGGTGTGCGAAGCTGTCGAGGCATTACTCGACCTCATGAAGCGCAATCCGCTCCAGCGGGAAATCTATCTTCAGGTAATCGAGTTCTGCGAGACGCGGCGCGCTCTTGCCGAGGCTGAGGCCATGGTAGCCTCCTGCCCTGGGTTCTCCCTGACGGCGCAGACCCCTTTCCGTCTTATTGCGAACGTCGTGGATAACGGCGGAATTCACTGGTACGAGGTGGATGCCGCCGGCTCTGTGATCACCGAGGAGCGCAAGGCGGGGCTTACGGACGACGAGGCGGACGACTTGGTCGAGGGCTTCGCTCTGGAAACCTCCGACGCGGGGAGGAAGGCCTGCGAACTCATGGCGCCGGAGCGTCGTCTGCGCGATTTGTTCGATCAGGCGCCCCAGCGTCTCGGCACGTATTTGGACATCATCGACCTCTGCAGCGAGCCGCAGTCCTTCAAGGCTATCGAGACGCTTGTGCGCAATTCTGGCGCGGAGCTTGTATCCGCCTCGTCGGGTCGTCCGCTGCAGCCGAGTTACTTCGTGGACATGCTGGAGCGCTGCGGCGGCCTGGTGTGGGATAAGGGATGGAAGGCGACAGGAAAGGGGAGTGCGCTGGCGAAGCAGATACGGCCTGCCATGGCCTTTTAGAACCACCTCATGAGACGAGAGAGAACGAGAGGAGAAACGATGACGAACGAGGCGATTACTCGCCGCGGCTTCATGAAGGCCGCTGCCGCTGCCACGGCGGCTCTCGGGGCCGCCGCAGCGCCGGTGCTGCTCGACGAGACGGACCAGGCCTTCGCCGATAGCGCCCCGAAGCGCGAGATGCACAAGACGGCCTGCCATGGCTGCACGAATTGTTGCCCGGTCTGCGTATATACCGAAGACGGCGTGGTGGTGAAAATCGAGGGCGATCCGGACGGCCCGCTCAACAAGGGCGGCGTGTGCCTGAAATGCCTCTCCCAGATTCAGACGGTCTACAGCCCCCGTCATGTGCTGCATCCTATGAAGCGCGTGGGCGATCGCGGTCAGAATCAGTGGGAGGCGATCTCGTGGGACGAGGCCACCGATCTTGCCGGCGAGCAGATTGCCGCGGCTGTCGAGAAATACGGCCCGTACTCTTATTGGAGCGCCCGCGGGGGCGGCGGCGCCTATATCGAATGGGAGACCTGGGGCCTCGACTACACCTTTGGCGGCTGCAATTCGCTGGCGTCCGGCGCCTGCCAGTGTGCCATGCCCCGCGATTTCGTTTCTACCACATCGGTGGGATTCAATTGCTGCGTCGATATGGACAACGTGGATCGCTGGGTGGGCGTTGTCGACAACGCCGAGCTCGATGGAGTGCGCCGCGACGATACCGAGCGTGTTTTCGTACTCTGGGGCAGCCAGCCTCATTCCTCGAAGGCGGCCCACGGCGGCCACGGCCTGGTGGACGCCCGATCGAATCTCGGCGTTAAGTCCATCGTTGTTGACCCTTATATGACGGCTGAGGCGGCCAAGGCCGATGTGTGGCTTCCCGTTCGTCCTGGATCCGACTGCGCCCTCATGCTCTCGTGGATCCGCTACATTATCGACCAGAAGGCCTACGACGAGCCTTTCGTCAAGCATTGGACCAACCTGCCATTTCTCATTAATCCTGATACGCGGCTGGCCTATAGGGCGGAGGAGATTTGGCCCGACTACGTGAATCCGGCCGACGATCCGAACGGTGTTTACGATACCCCGGCCTACGTCTGTTTCGATGAGCGCACGAACTCCATCCAGCCCTTCCCCTTCACGGCTCCCGAGGACAGCCCGGTCGATCCGGCCATCTTCGCTACGGCCACCGTGAATGGCAAGGAGGCGAAGACAGCGGGCCAGATCTACTGGGAAGAGGCGCAGCCCTGGACTCTCGAGGCCGCCGGTGAAACGTGCTGGCTTCAGCCCGAGAAGATCAAAGAGGCCGTAGATCTGTACATTAGTGCGGATTTCGGCGGCATCAGCAACGGTGTGTTCTCCGATCATCAGGAGAACTCCTCCACAGCCCCGCTAGGCGCGCTGGCCATCGATTCGCTGCTCGGCTTTATTGAGACGCCGCTGTCGGCCTTCCAGAATCATGGTCCTGCGAGCCTCGCGGCCGACCGTCCCACCATTCGCACAGGTGTCTTCTCTACCAGCTTCGAGCGCTACGGCCTCGGTTGGACGACGGGTCTGACCAAGGCGGAGAACGACCGCCTGCTTGACGAGATCATTGCGGGTTGGGATGCCAAGGGCCGCGATGGCGAGGAGATGCGCCGCTATTTCTTCCAATCCCGTTGCGACACCATGGGCGCCAACGCCCACAAGGGCATTCATCAGTGGCAGACCTGCGCGCCCAAGGAGCTGCGCGAGGGCATTACCACCGGAGAGCCCTACCGTCCGCGCGTCATGTACGAGATGTCCGGCAACAAGTACGCCGTCATGGGCCCCTCCCTCGAATGGAAGAAGGCTTACGACCAGCAGGACTTCATCATTCAGCAGTATCCCATGATGACCTCGTTCACCGTTCAGAGCGTCGATTTGTTTCTTCCCACTACCGAGTGGCTGGAATATGACAGCTACGAGGCCCCGGGCACGCACTTCAACCGCCACTACGCTCGCTGCCAGGTGACCCATCTCGGCGAGACGGTGAATCCGTTCGTCTCGCCCTATCAGGTGGCGAAAGCCGCTGTGGAGAAGCTCGGCGAGGAGAACGTGTTCGACCCCGACGCCTTTAAGCAGCCCTTCTTCGAGTCCCTTGAAGCGGCCTGTCAGTTCTGGGCCGAAGATATGGGGCACGAGAGCTGGCAGGAGATGCTCGACGACATTGACCACCGGTACACCGAGACGCCCATGGACGAGTACCTGGTGTACAAGCAGTACGAGGGACTTGTGTCCGACGGGCTGCCCCGCGGATTTGCCACCATCTCGCGCAAGGTTGATGTCTACAGCGAGGCGATGCTTCGCCTGGCGCGCACGGGCTTTCCCTACATGTACCCTTACGAGCAGCCCTCCTGCGATGATTACGATCCCATCTGCACCTTCAAGGAGCCGACGGAAAGCCCGCTCAACGATACGGAGTATCCGCTGGTCATCACTACCGGACGCTTGCCCCATTTCCACCACGGCACCATGCGCCACGCCCCCTTCGTCCGCGAGCTCATGCCCGCGCCGGAGCTGCGCATGAACCCCGAGACGGCCGCCGAGTATGGTATCGAGCACCTGGACTGGGTCAAGATTACCTCTCGTCGCGGCAGCTCCCACGCCCGAGCCTACCTGACCCAGGGCATCGCTCCCGGCGTGCTCATCACCGAGCGCTTCTGGAATCCCGAATGCTATGACGCGACTCAGGAGACCATCACGCCAGGTATCGAGGAATGCGGCTACAACATCATGTCCGCCGACTCTTTCCAAAACCCCTGCTTCGCCACGAACAGCTATCGCGCGTTCACGGTGAAGATAGAGAAATGCGACCGCCCGGAGCGCATCTGGGTGGAAAGCAAGGAATTCGAGCCGTTCATGCCGACGTTGCAGAACGAGCCTGTCACCGAGGAGGTGTTCTAAATGGCCAAGGGGCTGCTCATCAACCTCGATCGCTGCACGGGATGCGACAGTTGCATCGTGGCCTGCAAGTTGGAAAACCAGTTGCCGCTGGGATCGTTTTACAACAAGGTGATTGCCATCGGCCCGACGGGAACGTTCCCCGACGTAGAGAAGTACTGGCTGCCCTCCCAATGCCAGCAGTGCGAGAACCCCCACTGCGTAGCCGTGTGTCCCACCGGCGCGAGCTATCGCGATCCTAAGACCGGCTATGTGCTCATCGACAAGGACAAGTGCATCGGATGTCAGTACTGCCTCTACGGCTGCCCCTACGGAGTGCGCCAGATGGACGAGGAGCACGGTGTCGCACAGAAATGCACGCTCTGCTCGCAAATCACCGCCGACGGCAGCGATGTTCCCGCCTGCGTGCACAACTGCAACTGCGGTGCTCGCTTCTTTGGCGATTATGATGATCCCGACAGCGATGTGTGTCGCGAGATGGCGAAGTACTCGCAAGATTGCATTCACGCGCTTCCCGATCTGGGCAATGCCAAGCCCCTCACGCGCTACATCTTGTCCCCGAAGTTCGCCAGCTGGAAGGAGCTGATCTAGGTGGAAATCCAATGGCCCCTCGTCTTGTTCTCGCTCATCGCGGGCACGGGTGGATCCCTGTTCGCCTTCGTCGCCCTCTCCGAGCTTCTCGGTGGCAAGGAGAAGACGCGCTTCGCCGCAACGGTAACGTCCCTTGTGCTAATCGTCGCCGGCGGTTGCCTCTCCATGCTGCACCTGGCCTCCCCGCAGAATGCGTTTGCGGCGCTGACGAACATCTTCTCGTTCTCGGGCATCTCCATCGAGTTGATGCTTCTCGGGCTGACATTCGTTGTGGCCCTTGCCTATGCGATTGTTGTCAAGCGCCTGCGTAACGCGCTGGCCGCCAAAGCGCTGGCCGTTGTCGGCGGTATCTTGGGATTGGCCCTTGGCTACTTCTGCGGTCACGGCTATGTCATCGAGGCACAGCCGACATGGATGCACGAGTCTCTGCCTCTGGCTTATTTCGGCACGGCCCTGGCCTGCGGCGCATTCGCCTACGATGCCATAGCGGCCCGCTGCGGCACCGCTGCAGACGAGCTTTCCGGCCGCATGCCCGTCGCCCTCGTAGTGTGCGCGGGCATCGCCACGGTGACGCTGATCTCCTACGTTGGCTTCCTTGGATTTCCCGCGGCGGGCAACGAAGTGCTGCTCTGGGGTGGAATCGTGGCGTGCGGCATGTTGGGAACGGTCGCACCGGCGTTGGTGCGCCTGCTCGCCCCACAGGTTCCGGCTCTTCCCGCAGATGTCGCCGGATTGCTCTGTGCTGTTGCGGGCGGCGTATCGGTTCGCATGCTCATGTGGGTGTGCGCCACGGGCTACTTGAACCTGTTCGCCCATACCGTTCCCAGCGTCATGCTGAATCTCTAGCACTCTGGCGGGCGGCCATGCTCGATGGTCGCCCGCCGCTTGAAAGGAGCTCGCCGTGAAGACCGAAGACGCCATCGCGCTGTTCGCCTCTCGCGCAGATATGTACCGGCAGGTCGCCCAGTGGTTCTTCGCACCCCTGAGTGAGGAGCAAATTGATGCCTTAGCCTCTCAGGACCTGCGTGGCCTGGCCGAGGAGGACGGGTCGCCCTATGCCGATGGCTACAACGATTTGTACCGTGCCCTGCGACTGCGCCATACGGGTACGCGCCAGGCTCTGGCTGCCGATTTTACGGGGGTGTTCTACGGTGCGACGACCGAGGGCGGTCAGACAGCCCAGCCCTTCGAATCGCTGTACCGCTGCGATGGCGGCGCACTGATGGGAGAGTCGCGCGGAGAAGTGTACCGGACGCTCAAGAAGGCCCGGCTCAAAGTTCACGAGGGCCTCGATTTGCCCGACGACCATCTCTCGTTCGACGCGGCCTATGAGGCGGAGCTGTGCGATCGCGCGGCGGCCCTTCTCGGCGAGAGCGACAGGGCTGGGGCGTTGCAAGTGCTCTCAGAGCAGCGAGCGTTCTTCGAGGAGCATATCGCCTCCTGGTTCGACGATTTCCGAAATCGGGCGTCGTCCATGGTCACGACTCGCTTCTATCAGGGGATATTGAAGGTGACGGCCGCGTTTTTCGCTGATGAGCCGGTCCTCATGGACGACCTGGAGAAGTGCCTCAGTTGGCGTCGCTATGAAGAGTAAGGGGAGAACCGTGGAATCTAAGACGGGTGCTTGCGAGGCCCCTATGGAATTCGAAGGCAAAGCGCCAAAGGCCGTGAGCCGCCGAAGGGTGATTGAAGGCGCCGTGGCATTGGGAGTGCTTGCGGCCTTTGGCGGAACGGTAAGGGCCTTTGGGGGGGAGGGGGATGCCCTCTACCCCCCCGGTGGGCAGGACATCGATGGCTTTTGGGACAGCTGCATTCGCTGCGGACGCTGTATTGGCGCCTGCCCTACCAAGGTCATTGCCCCGGGGACGTTGGATGACGGCGTTGTGAATGCCCGGCTTCCGCTCATGAACTTCCGCCTCGGCTACTGCGACATGTGCGACGGTACCTTCCGCTGTGCCGCCAATTGTCCTACGGGGGCACTGCGCTCCTTTGATCCTTACGTCGACAAAATCGGCATGGCACGCGTGAATGAATCGGAATGCGAACTCTATGGCGTCTCGGCGCACTGCAATGCGCCATGCGTCGAGGCCTGTGCGTGGGAGGCGCTTGCCGTCGAGGACGGTCGGCTCATCGTTGACGAGGAAAAGTGCAACGGTTGCGGTGCTTGCGAGTTCGCCTGCGTGGCGGGGTCTTACGGCTCCTATGGCGGCACGGGCCTGCGCGGCATCAGTATTGTTGCCTGGAGAGAAGGAGAGAGGTGATGAACGTGAGCGAAGAGACATCGGCGAGGGGACGTAAACGGCGCAGTCGCGTGTCCCGTGTTCGTAAAATGGTGCTTGCAGGGGCGTTTGTCCTCTTCTGCATTGGAGTCGTGGCGGTAGGAGGCATGGGAGACGCTTGCAGTGTCGGCTATGAGGCCATAGCGATGGTCTGCCCCTTGGGCGCGCTCGAGGGTTTCTTCGGGTCATGGTCGTTCGTTCCCCGCATGGCCCTGGGACTTGTCTTGGCCCTCGCGGTCGTGCTCATTGCCGGTCGGGCCTTTTGCTCCTGGATCTGTCCTGTGCCGCCCCTGCAAGGCTTTCTTCGCACCAAGAAGCAGCGGCAACGCGATGCGGTCGAGCGCAAGGCCCAGGCCGAGGACTCCTTGGCGTTGTGGAAGAGCTCCTGCTCCGGATGCAAAGGCGACTCCTGCGGGGATGCATGTGCGCAGGCCAGTGGGGCTGATGGGCGCGGGTCTTCCGCCCAGCCATTGAGCGCCCGCGGGAACGTGGGGCTCGACTCGCGCCATGCGGTGCTCGCTGGCACGCTGGCCACAACCGCCTTGTGCGGATTCCCCGTATTCTGCCTGCTGTGTCCGGTGGGGCTTACCTTTGCGACGGTCATCGCACTTTACCGGTTCATCGGTTTCAACGAACCGACCATCGACTTGCTTGTCTTCCCCGCCATCATCGTTCTTGAACTGGTTTTGCTGCGGAAGTGGTGTCATCGCTTCTGCCCCATTAGCGCGCTCATGTCACTCTTGGCTCCGCTGGCCCGTCGTTTGCGTCCACAGGTGAGCATGGAGGCTTGCTTGCGCTCGAAGGGGGAAGATTGCACCGTGTGCGGATCGGTTTGTCCCGAGGGCATCGATCCAGTTGCTGATTTGGGTCGCCGGTCGCTTTCCGAGTGCACGCGCTGTGGCCGATGTGCTGAGGCGTGCCCTGCACAAGCCATCGCCTTCCGCAAGACTCGGGTTCGCGCGACCGATCCCGTCGTGATCGACGAGGAGCAAGCGGTGCTTGTTGATTGATCCGGGTGCGCTTGAACCTAGCTTTTCACCAGGTCCTGCGGTTCGCACCCCAGCACATGCGCTAGGGCGAGAACGACGGAGACGGAGGCTTTCGAAAGGTCGTTGCGGCGTTGTTCGTACAGTTGGATCATGCGCAGGGAAACGCCCGATGCCGTGGCCAGCTCCTGTTGCGTCATGCCGCGGTTGGCGCGAATGCGCGCAAGGGGCGTGGTCTGCTGAGGCTGCGCCCCCAGCACCTCGTCGGCCGCCTCGACGAACTTGCTGACGTCAGCTTCGTGCAGAATGTACCGACCGATGACCGCCGAGGGAGGCAGGCCCCCTTCAGCGATATCGGCGAAGCGCAAGTTTCGGTACCACTGGTAGTAGGCGAGAATCCATCCGGTCCAGTACTCGGGACTGCGGTCGAGAGGTTGGGTTGCGGGGCGCGTCTCGCGGTTTCCGGTGACGCGGAATATCACTTCGCGGGCGATTTCCACGCCGGACATACCCGCCACGAATTTCGGATTGCCTCGCTCGAACTGCGCGCTAACGCCGGAGACGACGAACCAGCCGAAGAACTCGTCGGGATCGTGCTCGCAATCGACAATGGCATAATCGAGCATTTCGCCGAGGGCATCCATGGAGTCATTCAAATACGATTCGTCGTAGGCGCGCATCGTCAGCCCTCCAATCTTCTCGCATGATGTCGCTTATAGTGTAGTCGCCTGCCAAATCGGTCAGCTTCAACTCCTCGCGGTAGATGGCGCGAGCCTCGTGGTCGCGGGCCATCTTGCGCGGATAGTACACCCTACGGTCGGCGGTTTCGAAGCCTTCGAAGGCAAGGCGACTGAAGGCCTTCTCCGAGCGCACCACCACTTGCTCGCCCAAGTTTCCCAGCGCCATGGCCCGTTCGAGACGCGAGAGGGAGAGCCCGTTGTTGAGGAAGGCATTAGCGAACGAGAAATACGAATCGTCGGCTCGATAGCCGCGCATGAGATCGAACCCGCGGTAATCGACAGAGAAGCGGTCAAGCAGGAAGGCGCGCGCCAAGGGCGCTATGTTCCCGGAGACGCGGAACGTTCGGTTTTCCAGCAGCACAGCAAGCCAGTGGAGGATGGTGTAGCTGCCATCGTTCAGATTGAGTTCCGTGAGTCCTTTTGTGTCGAGCGAATAGCGGTTGGCAAACCCATCGGATTCTTCGGAGGCACCCCATTCCCGGGCCAGCTCTAGGCTTTCCGTGCAATAGAAGCCGAGCCCGTAATCGTTGTGCGGATTGCCCAGTCCGAATGTGGGTCTCTCGATGATTTGGCCGGAACCATGGAAAATGGTGAGCTTATCGGCCATGGCTACTCCTAACTGTCGTTCTGACGATGCTTATTCTACTATCGCCAGAGCGATAGTCAATGGAGTGGAAGGTGGGCGACATCCAGGCGTGACACGTTGCGGGTGGCAAAATAAGGGTCCGATTTTGCGCACGGGAAGGCAGTTCCGTGTCACGGAAGCCCATGAAGCGTTTGGCTTTCGGGATATTCTCGCTATCGAGGTATCCAGAGGTCGTCGATCTTCGGCCCTTTCCCTGGGGCCGTTGACATCCCGTTGCCAAATTTCGAGCATTTGTCCAAAGAATGGTAAAATACATAAGTCGCGCATGTTCCGGTGCGCGGCTTGATTTTTTCGGCCAGCGACTATATAGAGGGAGAAGGCTAGGCCCATGAATGCACAGGCAGCAAAGGACACCGCAACGACTACTATTGTGAAGCCGCCCTATATGCAGAACCGCGAGCTTTCCTGGCTCGATTTCAACAAACGCGTGCTCGACCAAGGCGCCGATCCGACGGTACCGCTGCTCGAGCGGCTGAATTTCATCTCCATTTTCTGGAGCAACCTCCAGGAGTTCTTCATGGTGCGTGTCGGTTCGCTTACCGACCTGTCGCTTTTGAAGAAATCTATCATCGATCCGAAATCCGGTATGACGCCGGCCCAGCAGCTCGAGGCCATTTACGCCCGCTGCCACGAGCTGTATCCCTACTACGAGGAAACGTACGAGAGCGTGCGCGCGCTCCTCGCCGATCAGGACATTCGCAACCTGCGCAAGGAGGATCTCACGGGCGAGCAGCGCGACTACCTGCGCGACTATATGCGGGACAACGTGCTTCCGTTCCTTTCCCCGCAGATCGTGAACGCGCGGCATCCCTTCCCTCATCTGGAGAACGGCGGCCTGTACATCGTCGTGCGCCTCGATGAGCAGGCGCCCCTCAAGACGAAAAAGTCGAAGGAGGAGCGGGCCCGCGATAAGGCCGAGGGCAAGACCAAGGCCACGAAGAACCTCGGAGCGGAGGGCGTGACGCTGGGCATCATCCCCCTGCCGCGCCAGACGAGCCGTGTGATCGAGCTGCCCGGCACCGGCTTGCCGTTCATGCTCGTAGAGCATGCGATCGAGATGTTCGCGGCCGAGGTCTTCTCGATGTATACGGTCAAGCACACCAACATCATCTGCGTGACCCGCAACGCCGATCTCGATGCGACGGAGGGCGCCGAGGAGCAGGGCGAGGACTACCGCGAGCACATGAAGCGCATTCTGAAGAAGCGCAGCCGTCTGGCTCCGGTGCGGCTGGAGAGCGAGCGGCCTCTCTCCCGCACGGTAAAGTCGCTTCTTCTGGAGAAGCTCGGGCTGGCGGAGCATCATCTGTTCGTGACCCGTGTGCCGCTGAACATGGGGTACACCTGGGGTCTTGGCAGTCGTCTCGGAGTTGAGAAGCGCGCCGCGCTCACCCAGGCCCCCTTCACGCCCCAGTGGCCCGCCTGCCTCGACCGCAAGCGCTCCATCATCGAGCAGGTGACCGACCACGAGGTGCTCTTGTCTTACCCCTACCAGTCCATGGACGCCTTCGTGCAGCTTCTGCGCGAGGCCTCGGTGGATCCGGCGGTCGTTTCCATCAAGATCACGCTGTACCGTCTGGCGAGCCAATCGCATCTGGCCGAGGCGCTCATCAACGCCGCCGAGAACGGCAAGGAGGTCACGGCGCTTTTCGAGCTTCGCGCCCGTTTCGATGAATCGAACAACATCGAGTGGTCCCAGCGTTTCGAAGCGGCCGGCTGCCACGTCATCTACGGCTTCCGTAACTTCAAGGTTCATTCGAAGATCTGCACCATCACGCGCCAAACCGAAAACGGCCTGCAGCACATCACGCAGCTGGGCACAGGCAACTACAACGAGAAGACGGCGAAGCTCTACACCGACTTCTCGTTTATCACGTGCGATTCCCAAATCGGTCACGATGCCGCCGACTTCTTCCGCAACATGGCGCTGGAGAACACTTCGGACAATTACGACATCCTGTGGGTAGCGCCGCTCATGATCAAGCAGAACATCCTGCGCAACATCGACGAGCAGATCGAGCGCGCGCGCCGCGGCGAGAAGTGCGGGCTGTTTTTTAAGACGAATTCCATCACCGACAAGGAGGTCATCGACAAACTGGTCGAGGCGTCCCAGGCGGGCGTGCCCATCGATCTGTTCGTGCGCGGCATCTCCTGCATCCTGCCGGGGGTGGAAGGCTACACCGATCGGGTGCGCGAGGTGTCCATCGTCGGCCAGCTGCTCGAGCACAGCCGCGTGTACGGCTTCGGCCCGCGCGAGGATTGCAAGCTGTACCTGTCCAGCGCCGACCTCATGACGCGCAACATGGACAAGCGCATCGAAATCGCCTGGCCTATCCTGAACGAGACGCTGCGCAACCAGGTGCTCGGGTATTTGGGCATCTGCTATTCCGACACGGCCAAGCTGCGCGAGCTTCTGCCCGACGGCTCTTACACGGCGCTCGGCGCCTTTGCGGAGCGCAACGAGAACGGGGAAGTGAAGCTGTTCGATTCCCAGAAGTACCTCATCGCCGAGGCTCAGCGCATGCGCCTGGCCGCTGCCGAGTTGGCCGCTCGCAAGGAGGCCAATCTGGGAGGGAGCGCGCGCGTGGTGTTCCCCCTGGGGGATGTCGCTGCGGAGGACGGTGCCGAGGTCGGTGCCAATGAGGTGGTAACCGAGGAGGAGTCCGAGTTTGTGGCCCATCGCTCGCCGGAGCTGGAGGCGGCCGAGGCCAAGGCCGTGCGCGATGCCGCCGACGCCATGGCCGCAGCGGCGACGGCCACGGCGGCTTCGGTTTTGGAAGAGGTGACCAAGGGCGTGGCCCAGGAGGTGGCCGCTTTGCAGGCTCGCGAGCCTCAAGGGGCGACCGCGGCGGCCGAAACGGCTCCTGCCGCCGACTCCGATCCGGCTGCGGCTGATCCTGCTGCGGTGGCCCCGGCTGCCGAGGGCCCCGTGGCCGAGCGTGCGGAGCTGGGCGCCGAGGCGGCGCCGGCGGCCGCCTCCGCTCCGGCCCCCGCGGCCGAAGTCGAGGACGCTGCTCGCCCCGACGACGGTCGCGCCATCGTGCCGGCCACCGTGGTAGAGCCGACGCCGGCGGGCAATGCCATCACGCGGTTCTTTCGCCGCCTGTTCGGCAAATAGGCCAGCGTCGCAGCGTCTGGTCGCTACGGAAGACGAACGCTCAAGGATAGGGGAAAGGAAAGCCATGCTCGAGAAGGTCAAGTTCAACAAGAAGCCCATGAAGAAGGCGGAATACAAGGAGCAGTGGGACGAACTTCTGGCCAAGCTCGTGGTGCTCCAGCAGCAGGCCCACAACGAGGGCGTGGGGCTCGTGGTGCTGTTTGAGGGCTGGAACGGCGCCGGTAAGGGCAGCCGCATTTCCGACCTCATGTACCACCTGGACGCCCGTTCCACCGGGGTTTACGTGGGGCTCGACCTCGATCCGGACACCGAGCGCGAGTTCGTCGGCCGCGAATGCGGCGTGACGGGTTTCTACCCCATTATGCAGCCCTTCTGGAAGGCCCTGGGCGAGCGCAACTCCATCACGTTCTACGATCGCGGCTGGTACACGGCGGTCATCCAGCATATGCTCTACAACGCGCCGGCCAAGCTGCTGCTTCCCAAGAAAGAGGAGCGCCACTACTTGGACTCCGTCCACGACTTCGAGCAGCAGCTTGTGTCCGATGGCTACGTGGTGGTGAAGTTCTTCGTGCATATGACCAAGAAAGCGCAGGTCGAGCGCTTGCAGCGGCTGCACGACGACCCGGTGACCCGCTGGCGCGTGACCGAGAAGAAGCTCGAAAGCCATCACGGTTACGAGACTGCCTACGAGCTGTACGACCGTCTGCTCGAGCGCAGCGATTACGACTTCGCCCCCTGGGTGCTGCTTAACGGCGAGGACAAGCGTCGCACGAACCTCACCATCGCCAGCACGCTGGTGGGCGCCCTGGAGCGCGCGCTCGCCCGCAAGGAGGCCGATGACGTGCTGAAGGCGTCGCTGGCGGCCCGCGAGAAGGCCGACGAGCTTTTGGCTGAGGAGCGCGCCGTGGAGGTGGCCGCCGCTGCCGAGGCGGCGGGCGCGGTGCCGGCGCCGGCGGCCCAGCCCGGGCGCGGCATGCTTGCCGGCGTGGCTCTGGCCCGCGCCGAGGCCCAAGCGGCCGCAGCGCACGATCTGGCTCCCAAAAAGCCTCGCTTCGCCATTGTGAAGAATTACCCCCAGGTGGACACGATCGACCACAGCCTGGCGCTCACCTTGGACGAGTACAAAGCCGAGCGCAAGCACTTGCAGGATCGCCTGTTCCGCTTGGAGAACATTATGTTCCAGCGCCGGGTGCCCCTCATTCTCATGTACGAGGGGTGGGACGCGGCTGGCAAGGGCGGCAACATCAAGCGCGTTGCCCAGGCGCTCGACGCCCGCGCCTACACCATCTTCCCCTCGCCGGCGCCCACCAAGCCCGAGCTTGCCCATCCGTTCCTCTGGCGTTACTGGACGCGCCTGCCCAAGGCGGGGCACGTGGGCATGTACGACCGTAGCTGGTACGGCCGCGTGCTCGTGGAGCGCGTGGAGGGCTTCGCCACGCCGGCCGAGTGGTCGCGGGCCTACGATGAGATCAACGAGTTCGAGCACGATCTGGTCGACTGGGGCGCCATCCTGCTGAAGTTCTGGGTCGATGTGAGCCCCGAAGAGCAGCTGCGCCGCTTCCAGGATCGCGAGGACGATCCGGCCAAGCAGTGGAAGATCACCGAGGACGACTGGCGCAATCGCGAGAAGTACCCCCAGTACAAGGCCGCCATCGACGATATGTTCCGCCTGACGTCGACCACGTTCGCCCCTTGGATCGTGCTGGAATCCGATGATAAGCGCTACGCTCGCATCAAGGCCCTGCGCATCATCGTGGAAGCCCTGGAGAAGCGCCTCGGCGAGTGCCCTGCCTCGTAGCGCCTTTCGGGAAGGCAGTTCGCCGTCGCTACAGGGTTTTTCCTTGCGCCAACCCGGGGTTCAGGGTACTATGAACCCAACATCAGCAAGCTGGCGGGTGCGCAGAGGACGGGCCCGTTGCATAGAAGGAGTCCGCTATGTCTTTGTTCGGTTTCGAAGTGCCCATGGAGGCCATTTGGGTCGTTGTGGCCATCATCGTGCTCGTCATTGTGGTGTTCATTGCCAAGGGCTTCATGGACGAAATGAAGAAGTAAATGCTCGCCCGTTCGACGGGGTGAGCTCAGGGCCCCTGCGGGGCCTTTTTTGTTTTCCGCAGGTCGCAAGGCCGGGGAGGCGAGAACGTCGGCGCAGGGCCGGCAAGACGTCGCAGCCAGCGCGGTCGAACGACTGCCCCTAGGGCCGACGCTAGGTAGAGAGATCGATATCGAAGGGGGACGCCTCATGGCTACCGCAGAGAATACCGATACCAAGAAGAAAAAGAAGAAGCGCGGGTGCTTCTGGCGCATCGTGTTCTGGCTTGCGCTCGTCGTGTTCATCGGCTCGGTGGGAACGCTGGGCTACCTGTTCTACACCTATTGGCAGGGCCAGAACGAGTACGAGGAGATTGCCAGCCGCGCCGTCGAGGTGCCGGAAGATGGGCAGGTGACCAACTTGGCCGATCTGGTGGTCGATTGGGACGCCCTGCGCGCGATAAACCCGGACATCGTCGCGTGGGTGTACATGCCCGGCACCATCATCAACTACCCGGTGGCTCACAAAGATGGCGACTCGGAGTACTACCTGCACCACAACTTCAGCCTGGGCGAGGGCTCCTTCGGCGCCGAGTTCGGCTCCATCATGCTTTCGGGCGAGAACGCCGGCGACTTCTCCGACGAGGTGAACATCCTCTACGGCCACCATATGCGCAACGGATCCATGTTCGCCCTGTTCGCCGAGTTCCGCGATTCGGCTATCTTCAACGAGCATCGCACGATTTACCTGCTCACGCCCGAAGGCAACTACCGCCTGCAAACGTTCGCTGTGGAGCACGTCCCCATGACCCATGCCTCCATTGCCACGCCGAACTATCCCACCGACGAGGAGTTCACGGCCTTCAAGGACTGGCTCGTGGAGGAGTCCATCGTCACGCCCGACCCCGATACCACCGATACCCTCGCCGACGCGACGAAGCTCTTCGGTTTCTGTACGTGCGATGGAGCCGACAACACCTGGCGCTATATCACCTTCGCCGATGTTGCCGAATTCGTGCCCATCAGCTATGTTGGCGCCGATACCTATCAGGGCGACACGGCGGTGGAAGACGGCGCGGCCGACGAGATCGCCGCCGATGCGCAAGAACGAGCGGAGAACTAGTGGCGGACAGCGTATTTCCCGGCGAGCAGCCGGATCGGTTGGAAGAGGAGTGCGGCGTCTTCGGCGTGTACGCACCGGGCGAGGACGTGGCGCGCCTGACCTGCTACGGGCTGCAGGCCCTGCAGCATCGCGGCCAGGAGAGCGCCGGCATTGCCGTGGGCGACGGCTCCACGGTCATCGAGGCGAAGGACTTGGGGCTTGTGACCCAGGTCTTCGACGAGGCGACGCTGGCGGGTCTTGGCGAGGGCGTGGTGGCCATCGGGCACGTGCGCTATTCCACGAGCGGCGGGAAGGCCTCCTGGGAGGCGGCCCAGCCGCATATCTCCGCCATCGACGATACGCTCATCGCGCTGGCCCACAACGGCACGCTCGTGAACACGAACCACCTGCGGGCCCAGCTCATCGACGAGGGCGAGCATCTGCGCGCCGGCACCGATTCCGAGGTGGCGGCCAAGGCCATCGGCCACCTCACGCGCCAGACCCATCATCTGCGCGAGGGTATCCGCTACGCCATGGAGAACCTGGAAGGCGCCTATGCCATGGTGCTCGCGAGCCCCGAGGCGCTCTACGCCTTCCGCGACCCCCATGGCATTCGGCCCTTGTGCATCGGTCAGTTGCCCGAGGGACGCGGTTGGGTGGTGTCGTCGGAAACCTGCGGCCTCGACATCGTCGGCGCCGAGTACGTGCGCGACGTGGAACCCGGCGAGATGGTGCGCTTCACCGCCGAGGGCATGGTAAGCGAGCAAGCCGTGCCGCCGTGCCCGCGGGCCGCCTGCATCTTCGAATACGTGTACTTCGCCCGGCCTGACTCCGTGCTCGACGGGCAGTCGGTCTACCAGGCTCGCCGCGCCATGGGCCGCATTCTGGCCGACGAGGCGCCCGTGGAGGCCGACCTCGTGCTCGGCGTGCCCGACTCCGGCGTGCCGGCGGCTCTGGGCTATTCGGAGGCCTCGGGCATTCCGTTCACCGACGGCATCGTGAAGAACCGCTACGTGGGCCGCACGTTCATCCAGCCCACCCAAGCCATGCGCCAGCTTGGCATCCGTCTGAAACTGAACCCGCTGCCGAGCGTGATTTCCGGCAAGCGCCTCGTGGTCATCGATGATTCCATCGTGCGCGGCAACACCTCCAAGAAGCTCGTGCAGATGCTGCGCGATGCCGGTGCGGCCGAGGTGCACCTGCGCATCGTGAGCCCCGAGGTGCTCTGGCCCTGCTTCTACGGCATCGACACCGATACCCGCGAGCAGCTCATCGCCGCGAACATGACGCTCGAGGAGATGAACGATTGGATCGGCTCCGACTCGCTCGCGTTCATCAGCCTGGACGGTCTGCGCGCTTCGCTCGCCGATGCGGGCCACGACGGCTTCTGCACGGCTTGCTTCACCGGCGACTACCCGGTGCCCATTCCCGACGATGTGGCAAAGAAGAGCTTTCTTACCCGCAAGGACTTCGAGGCGGTGTACGCCGGCGAGGTTTCATAGACACTGAAAGGAACCCCATGGAAAACCAGAACAGCGTGACCTATGCCGAGGCCGGCGTCGATATCGTGGAGGGCGCCCGTGCCGTGGACGCCATCAAGGACACGGTGCATTCCACCTATCGCCCCGAAGTGGTGGGCGACATCGGCGGCTTCGGCGGCCTGTTCTCCATCGCGGTGGCCAAGGACATGGTCGATCCGCTTTTGGTGTCGGGCACCGATGGCGTGGGCACGAAGCTCAAGGTCGCTCAGCGTCTTGGCGTGCACGATACGGTGGGCATCGATCTGGTGGCCATGTGCGTGAACGATATTCTTGCCACCGGCGCGGAGCCTTTGTTCTTCCTCGACTACGTGGCCGTGGGCAAGCTGGATGCCGAGGCCATGGCCAAGATCGTCGGCGGCATCGGCGAGGGCTGCCGCCAGTCTGGCTGCGCGCTCATCGGCGGCGAGATGGCCGAGCATCCCGGCGTGATGGACCCGGACGACTACGATCTGTCCGGTTTCTGCGTGGGCCTGGTCGATCGCCCGCGCATGCTCGATCCCGAAAGCGTGCGCGAAGGCGACGTGCTCATCGGCCTCGCCTCGTCCGGCCTGCATTCCAACGGCTACTCGCTGGCCCGCAAGGTGTGCATCGAGGGCCGTACCGAGGAGGAGCTGCGCGAGGCTCGCGAGGACTTGGGTGGCCAGAGCATTCTGGAAGCCCTGCTCACGCCGACGCGCATTTACGTGAAGCCGGTGCGCGCGGTCATGGAGCAGGTGCCCGGCGGCATCCGCGCTCTGGCTCATATCACTGGCGGCGGCATCACCGAGAACCTGAACCGCGCCTTGCCCGCAGGCGTGAACGCCGAGGTCGATTTGGGCACCTGGCCCATTCCGTCGGTGGTGCGCTTTGCCTGCGAGCAGGCGAATCTTTCGGAGGCGGAGGCGCTGAAGACCTTCAACATGGGTCTCGGTATGGTGCTGATTGTTGATCCGGCTGCTGCTGAGGCCGTAGAGGCCGCTCTGGCCGCTGCTGGCGAAGAGACCTACCGTGTCGGCCGCATTGTCGCTGGCGAAGGCGAGGTCCAATACGCCAACGAAGGGGAGCTGTTCTAATGGAGAAGCTGAAGATCGGCGTGCTGCTCTCCGGCAGCGGAACGAACCTGCAGGCCATTATCGACGAGATCGCGAATGGCCTGCCTGTGGAAATCGTGCACGTGCTGTCATCGCGCCCCGATGCCTACGGCATTGAGCGGGCGCGCGCGGTCGGCATTCCCGTGACGGTGTTCGATCGCTCCTGCTACGAGGATCGCGAGGCGGCTGACGCCCGCATCGCTGCCATCATGCAGGAAGCCGGGGTCGAGTACCTGGTCATGGCCGGTTACATGCGCAAGCTCACCCCGGTGGTGCTCGACGCTTTCCCCGACCATGTGCTGAACCTGCATCCGGCGTTGCTGCCCTCGTTCAAGGGGGCCCATGCCATCCAGGACGCATGGGATGCCGGTGTGAAGGTGACGGGCGTGACGGTGCACCTGGCTAACGAGGACTACGACAAGGGCCCCATCGTGGCCCAGCGAGCAGTGCCGGTGCTGGAGGACGACGACATCGATGCTTTGGAGGCGCGCATCCACGAGACGGAGCACATCATCTACCCCGAAGTGCTGCGCGCCATCGCCGAGGGCCGCATGACCTTGGACGCCGACCGTAAGATTCACATTCGCTCGGTCGATTAGGGCAATCTGGCGTTGATCGAGCGGCCGATCCCGGGCCAATGACAAGAATTTCAGATTTTGTGACCAGATTTGAAAAAGTTTTTGTTGGAGGAAGCGATGAAGCGCGAAACTATAGCAACCATCATTGAAGACCTGCAAGCCGGACGCACTCCGGTGCTGGCCGTGGAGGATTTCCCGGCGTTCTCGGATGAGGCAACGGCGGGCGATCCGCATATCGGCCCCGAGACGCTGCAGGCCATCGCCGCCACGCTGACCGAGGCCGACATTCCTACGTTTGAGCGCGCTCTGCGCGCCATGGATGAGGGCGATCTGGCTTGGCTCGGCTTCAAGGTCGTCTACGATGCAGCTGCCGCCCAGGGCAACGTGGACAATGAGGTCACGAAGAAGTACGGCGAGCAAGGTTCCGCCGATGGCGAGCCGCTCGTGTTCTTCTGCAACGACGCCAAGGAGATCGTGGCCTCGCGTGAGCTTTCGCCTCGCGACACCTTTCAGGCAAAGGACGTTACCCGCGGCCCTTCGATGCACAACGACCAGTTCGACGGCCTCACCTGGGCCAGCGAGCCGCTCTTCGGGAAGGTGCGTGTCTGGTTGCTCGGTGCGTCGGATGCGGCGGTCGAGGTGGCACAGCTCGCCGATCACGTGGGCTTCCATGTGGTGGCCGTCGACTACGACCCGGCGTTCTTGAACGAGGAGCGATTCCCGCAAGCCGAGCGCATCATGCTGCATGGCGGCAATTTCGACGAGTTGGCCAACATGCCGGCGCGTCCCGAGGACTATGTGTGCGTGCTCACGCGCGGGCATATGTTCGACCCGGAAAGCTGCATCTGGGCGCTGCAGAACGGGGTGCACTACGTGGGCATGATGGGGTGCGCGGGGAAGAACTCTACGGTGCATGACCTCGTCATCAACGCGGGCATCTCCGAGGCCGATTGGGATCGCGTGAAGCGCCCCATCGGGCTCAAGTTCGGCGCTAAGACCCCGGCTGAGCTGGCCATCGCCATCGTGGCCGAGCTGGTCGATGTGCGTTACAAGCAGCGCTACAGCGACGAGGCCCGCAACCGCCACGAGAAGAGCCTGGGTCGGGAGTAGCCGCTCTTCCTGTGCGCGAGCCGCCGACGGAAAAGCCGTGGGAAAACGGGGAGCGCTCTTCCTCAGGAGGCTCTTTCCGTGATACCCTGCTCCCTGAAGCGAACGCGCTGTGACTGACGGGTACGCGTGGGAAACCACGGGGGAGCAGCGCGCTTATCCCGCCGACCGTCTGGGCAAGCCTTCTCGCAGGAGGGGCTTGCCCTTTTTCATTGGGCGGGATGCGAAAAACCGTCGACGTGGCTGAGGGCCAATGCGAAAAGCGTGCGGGCTGCAGCGGCGTCGGAGAGAGCCCCAAGAGAAAGGGAACGCCTGTGCAAGATCTCGTCGAACTGCTGAAGAACAACCCCTACCCGGGCCGAGGCATCGTGGTGGGCAAGGATACGGTGTACTACTTCATCATGGGTCGCTCGGTCAACAGCCGCAACCGCATCTTCGCCATCGAGCCCGACGGCATCCGCACCGAGGCCCACGATCCCGCGCTTCTGGAAGACCCGAGCCTCATCATCTATCACCCGGTGCGCACGATGGGCGACGCGCTCGTGGTCACCAACGGCGATCAAACCGACACCATCGTGGAGGCGGGTGATTTCCGCGCTGGCTGCATGCAGCGCGAGTACGAGCCCGACGCGCCGAACTTCACGCCGCGCATCTCGGCCATCGTAAACCCCGACGGCTCTTTCGAGATGTCCATCTTGAAGCACGCCGATGGCGACCGCTGCACCCGCGAGTTCTTCGCCTACGAGGGCGTCGATGAGGGCTGCGGCTACTTCATCAGCACCTACCAGGGCGACGGCAATCCGCTGCCCACCTTCGCCGGCGAGCCCATCCCCGTCACGCTGCCGACCCCCGATGCCCTGTGGGCCGCGCTCAACGACGACAACAAGGTGAGCCTGTATGCCAACGTCGGCGGCGAGGTAACCCTCTACAACAAGAACCTCGGCGACTAAAGATGCCAACACATTTCAACTGCGGCTGAGCTTAGCGGGATGCGGGGCGCCGCTCACCAAGCGAGTTCCGCAGCGAACGAACTGCGCACCCTCAACCATGGTTGAGCTTAGCGAAGATACGGGGTGTTCTGACCGAGCGAGTTCCGCAGCGACTGGAAATGCCCAGTGGGCATTTCCACAAAGCGAGGACTGTCTGAGCGAATCAGAATACCGCGTAGCTTCGCCCCCGAGGAGACAGAAAGCCATCAGATAGGAGACTCATGAACGAACTGGAACTCAAGTACGGCTGCAATCCGAATCAGAAGCCGTCGCGCATCTTCATGAAGGACGGCAGCGATCTGCCCATTCAGGTGCTGAACGGCAAGCCCGGCTTCATCAACTTCCTCGACGCCTTCAACTCCTGGCAGCTCGTGAAGGAACTGAAGGAGGCCACGGGGCTGCCGGCGGCCGCTTCCTTCAAGCACGTGTCCCCGGCTGGGGCCGCTGTGGGCCATCCCCTCACCGAGACCGACCGCGCCATGTACTTCGTGGAAGAGGAGGGCGAGCTTTCCCCCATCGCCTGCGCCTACATTCGCGCCCGCGGTGCCGACCGCCTGTGCTCCTACGGCGACTGGGCGGCGCTGTCCGACGTGTGCGACGCCGATGTGGCCCGCTATCTGGCGCGTGAGGTGTCCGACGGCATCATCGCGCCGGGCTACACCGACGAGGCGCTGGAGATTCTGAAGACCAAGCGCAAGGGCTCCTACAACGTGGTGCAGATCGATCCCGATTACGTGCCGGCCGAAGCCGAGCTGAAGGACGTCTTCGGCATCACCTTCGAGCAGGGTCACAACAACTTCGAGATCAACGAGGCGCTGCTGGAAAACGTGGTGACCGAGAACAAGGAGATTCCCGAGGCGGCAAAGATCGATATGATCGTCGCGCTCATCACGCTGAAGTACACCCAGTCCAATTCCGTGTGCTACGTGAAGGACGGCCAGGCCATCGGCGTGGGCGCCGGCCAGCAGAGCCGCATCCACTGCACGCGCCTGGCGGGCAACAAGGCCGACCAGTGGTGGCTGCGCCAGATGCCCGAGGTGCTGAACCTTCCCTTCAAGGACGACGTTCGCCGTCCCGATCGCGACAACGCCATCGACGTGTACCTGTCCGACGACGAGTGCGACGACGTGCTGCGCGACGGCGAGTGGCAGCGCGTATTCACCGAGCAGCCCAAGGCGCTCACCCGCGAGCAGAAGAAAGACTGGATCGCGAAGATGAGCGGCGTGACCGTGGGCTCCGACGCCTTCTTCCCCTTCGGCGACAACGTGGAGCGCGCCCGCAAGTCCGGCGTCGATTACATTGCCGAGCCCGGCGGCTCCATCCGTGACGACAACGTCATCGAGGTGGCGAACAAGTACGGCATCGCCATGGCCTTCACCGGCATGCGCCTGTTCCATCACTAATCGGGCGTTTGGGGCCTTGTCTGGGGCCTAAGGTGTCGGTTGTCGAACCCTTTGCGGCCGCTCTTTCGGGGGCGGCCGTTTTGCGCCATAATGGGTACGTCAATGGCCCGTCGGGCCGCGCGTGGGAGCGCGGTGTGCGCCGTGGATGAGGATGCGGCAGGTACGTGCCTCGGGAAATGCGGGTGGAAAGCCCGCGCTATACCAGTAACCGTAAGGTTCGCCGTTGCGCCGAAGGGCGTGGCGGCGGCGAAGTCGGAACACCGAGCCGAGCAAGAGGGCCCTGGAAGAAAGGATAAGGAACTATGAACAAATTCGACATCACGGAGCTTCCCAAGCAGTGGCTCGTGGCCTTGGTGGCCCTGGCCTTCACCTTCTTGCTGGTAGTGCCGGGCTGTGCCGGCGAGGCGGCCGATAACGGCGGCAGCGGCAGCGGAGAGAACGCGGCCGAGCAGGCGGCCCAGGTGGCCGAGGAAGAAGGCCCCATCGAGGCCGGCCAGGCGGCGGAGGACATCGTCGTGCCCGTTTCCATCACGATGCCCGAAAGCGCCGGCGCCGAGCCCAAGACCATCGAGGTGACGGTAGCCGATGGCTCCACGGTGCTGCAGGCGACGGAGGCCACCGGCTGGGACGTGCAGGTGGAGAACAGCGACTACGGCAAGTTCGTCACGTCAATCAACGGCATCGCCAATGGCTCGGAAGGCGATGCTTCCGGCTGGGTATACACGGTGAACGACGAGCAGGTGATGGAAGCTTGCGACGTGCGCCAGCTGACCGCCGGCGACTCGGTGCAGTGGTCGTTCTACGTGGGCTAACCCGCAGCTCGTGTAATCCGACGGGCTCCTCCCCGCGAGGAGCCCGCTTTGCAGCTCCGTTGTTTTTCTTGGCGTTCTAAGGAGTTCCCCATGATCATTCTCGACGAGCCCTACGCCTCCGTTCCGCTGCTCGATTGGATGGAGGCCTCGGCCCATCCCGTGCTCGCCAACGAGTTTACCGAGAAGCTGACGGCCGGCGGCCGTGCGTTGAACTTGGTGGACGCCGCCGAGTGCGCCCGGCGCCTGGAAGCGGGGGAGCGCATCTACACGAACTCCGAGAACGCTCTGGCCTGGATTCTCGATCACGTGGAGAATCCGACGCTCACTGACGCCATCCGCCTGTTCAAGGACAAGGCGGCCATGCGCGAGAAGCTCGCGCCCTTAAGTCCGGGCCTGTTCCACGAAACCGTCGATCGCGCGGGGCTGGAAGCGGTGAACGTCGCCGACTTGCCGTTGCCGGTGGTGTTGAAGCCCTCCGTGGGGTTTTGCTCGATGGGCGTCTACGTTATTGAAGAGCCGGAGGACTGGGCGGCCGCCGTGGCCGATATCGCCCGGCGCGAGGACGGGTGGCACGAGCGCTATCCGGAAAGCGTCGTCGGCAGCAGCGAGTACCTTATCGAGGGTTACCTCGCGGGCACGGAATACGCCTTGGACGCCTACTTCGACGAGGGCGGCACACCCCATATCCTTAACATCCTGCGCCACGACTTCGCCGGCCCGGAGGATACTTCCGATCGCATGTACCTCACCGACGGTGCCATCGTGGACGCCTGGAACGACCGCTTCACGGCGTGGCTGGCGGCCGTGAACAAGGTGGTGGGCGCCCGCAGCATTCCCGTGCACGTGGAATTGCGCGTCGATGAGGATACGATCGCCCCCATCGAGTTCAACCCCCTGCGCTTCGCGGGCCTCGGCGGCACCGATGTGGCTTTCTACGGCGTGGGCCTGCGCACCTACGAGGCCTTCCTGGAAGATACGCCAGTCGATCTGGAAGCGCTGTACGCGGCGCATCCGGGCAAGGTGTACTCCATGTCGCTGCTGAATCCGGCTCCCGAGGCCGACTTGGCGCGCCCCTTCGACGGCGCGGCGCTCTGCGAGCGGTTCAGCCATGTGCTCGCCTACCATGGGTTCGACCCGGTGACGGTGGGCTTCTACGGGTTCCTGTTCCTGGAAACCGATGCGGAAGGCACGGGAGCCGACGAGCGCGATTGGCTTTTGCGCAGCGATCTCATGGAGTTCGTGGGCGGCGCGTTATAATGATGCACCTACCCCTGTCTCCTACCACGACGGAGGTGCGCTGATGCGCGGCAATTTGCAGAAAATCATGATCGGCCTGGTGGTCGTCATTGTGCTTGCGTTCATATTCTTTTCCGGCGACTCGCTGGTGAAGCTCGTCGACACCATCAAGCAGGGCACGCCCTTCTTCATCATTGCGGCGGTGGTGGCCCAGCTGTGCAAGTACCTGGCCCAGGGCCGCGGCTTTCAGGCCTGCTTCAACACGGTGAACGGGCACATCAGCTACCGCACGGGACTTTCGCTCGTGTTCGGCACCTTCTTCATGAATACGGTGGCGCCTTCTATGAACCTGGCCGGCACGTCGCTCGTCATGGCCACGGCCACGCGCAACGGCATGCAGGCGGGCAAGGGCACCACGGCGGCGCTGCTCATGCAGCTGTCCATCGATTCCGGCTTCGTCATCATCATGCTCACCACCTTCGGCGTGCTCACCTTCACGGTGGGACTGCAACCGGGCTGGCTGGCGCTCGGGCTGGTGGCCGTGGCGCTCGTGGGCGGCCTCGTGTTCGTCATCGCCGTGGGCGGTCTGAAGCCCCAGCTGGTGCTGAAGGTGCTGCGGCCCTTCGTGAAGCTGGCGGACAAGATCCTCGCGAAGTTCAAGAAGCCGGCCATCGACGAGTCCGTGGAGCGCACCATCCACAACTTCTCGAGCGCCGCGCACCTCATCACGAAGAATCCGCGCAAGACGGTGCAGTCATTTTTGTGGACGACCCTTTCCAGCATCTGCGAGATGAGCTGCTTCGTGCTCGTCGGCTTCGCGTTCGGCGTGCACCACCCAGAAGCGCTCATTTGCGGGTATGTTGTGGCCACGCTGTTCGCTATGATTTCCTTTGTGCCCCAGGGCGTCGGCGTTGTGGAGGCGGCGGTAACCGTGGCCTTCGCGCTCTTCGGCATCGATTCGGCCACGGGCCTTGCGGTGGTCATCGTCTACCGCGGCATTGTGTTCTGGCTGCCGTTCCTCGTGGGCGCGGTGGTCATCCAGCGCATCAAGGCGTTTATGCCGCTGGGAAAGCGCGATCTGAAAGGCAAGGCCGAAGCCATGGAGAACGGGCTGCCCGACAAGGTGGAGGCCGTGAAGCAGGTTGAAGCCAGCGAGGCCGCCAAGTGGGAGACTGCCGAGGCGCGGCCTGAGCTTGAGAAGGTGCCGGCAGGGGCCTCGGGAACCGCGACCGGGCCAGGGACGGTCCCAAAGGAAACGAAGTAGGCGGGAGCCGGGAAGACGCCTGGCGCGAAAGGATGCAAACGCGATGACGGAGACGAATCTGACGGGCGCGGCCCTGGAAGTGGCGCAGAAGCGCGAGACGCAGGGGCTCAACCACACGCTGGGCGTTCACTTCACCAAGGTGGAGCCGGGCCTCGTCGAGGCGGAGATGCCCATCACTCCGGCGCTTTTGCAGCCTTTTGGTTTTTTGCACGGAGGCGCCACTATTGCGCTTCTGGAATCGGTCGCTTCGGCCGGCGGCGAGCTGGCGTGCGACTTGGAGACTGAGCAGCCCTTCGGCGTGGAGGTGACCATCCGTCACAAGAAGAGCGGTCGGGAAGGCGACGTGGCTCGCGGCGTGGCGAAACTCGCCGAGCGCAAACCGTCGTCGAAGGCCGGCTACAAGCTGTACTGGGATGTGGCCGCCTACGACGGGGACGGCGACGTCATCAGCGACGGCGTCATCGTGGTGAAGGTGGTGCCGAAAGACTACCTCGCCCAAAAGCTCGCCGAACGCGGGCAGGCGTAAAATTCCGCCGACTTTTCTCTTGCGCTGTGCGGGCTCTGTGGTATCATAGCGTTCGCTGTCCGCAAGGAAGCATTTCGGGTTGTGGCTCAGTTTGGTAGAGCGCTGCGTTCGGGACGCAGAGGCCGCAGGTTCAAATCCTGTCAACCCGACCATCGAATTCAAGAGCCGGCCTCGCGCCGGCTCTTCTTGTGTCTGCCTGCGGGTGGGTTCCAAGGGTCGGTGAGGCTTTGGCTCGCGCCTTCGCGTGCCGTGTCTAAAACAGCTGATTTAGGCCCCGCGGTCTAGCGGGGAGGACACGGTATAATGCCAGGTTGACGTTGTGCGCTCTCGGTGCCCCGAAGGGCCGTTTTAGTGCAAGGAGGAGATCTCATGCGCATACTGGTTGTGAATGCGGGTTCGTCGTCGCTAAAGAGCCAGCTCATCGAGACCGACGGCAAGGTGTCGCTCATGAAGTGCCTGGCCGAGAAGGTGGGCACGCCCGACGCCTATATGAACGTGTCCTTCGCGCCGGATTTCCAGAAGGCCACCTATCGCGTGGCGGACATGACCGTGGCCGAGTGCTTGAAGAAGCTTTTGGAAGTGCTCGTCGACGATCCGGAGAGCCCCATCAGCGACCTCTCGCAGATCGACGCCATCGGCAACCGCATCGTGGCCGGCGGCGAGTACTTCACCAAGTCCGTGATCATCGACGAGTCGGCTCGCGAGAAGCTTGAGCTGTGCGAGGAGCTGGCGCCGCTGCATAACCCGCCAGCCGACGCCTGCATCGACATGATGGCCGCGCTCATGCCGAACACGCCCCAAGTCGCCGTCTTCGACACCGCCTTCCACGCCACGATGCCGCCCAAGGCCTACATGTACCCCCTGCCGGCCCGCTACTACGACGACTACCGCATCCGCCGCTACGGCGCCCACGGCACGAGCCACCGCTACGCGGCTCAGCAGGCGGCGAACCTGCTCGGTCGCCCGCTGCGCGATCTGGGGCTCATCACGTGCCATTTGGGCAACGGCGGCTCCATCACGGCGGTCAACCACGGGAAGTCCATCGACACCACCATGGGCTTCACGCCGCTGGAGGGCCTCATGATGGGCACGCGCTCCGGCTCCATCGATCCGGCCATCCTCACCTACATCATGCGCCGCGAGGGCATCTCCTTCGACGAGATGGATGCCGTGCTGAACCGCGAGAGCGGCGTGCTCGGCGTGTCGGGGCTGTCGGCCGACATGCGCGACGTGCTGGCGGCGGCCGATGCGGGCAACGAGCAGGCGCGGCTGGCCATCGACATGTACGTGTACCGGGTGCAGAAGGCCATCGGCGGCTTCTATGCGGCCATGACCCGTACCGACGCCGTGGTGATGACCGCCGGCATCGGCGAGAACTCCGCCGAGCTGCGCGAGCTCATCTTCGACGGGCTGGCCCACATGGGCATGATCCTCGACCGCGAGCGCAACCACGTGGTGGGCCAGATCGGCGTGAACCGCATCATCTCCATCGATGACAGCCCCATCAAGATTTGCGTGGTCACCACCGACGAGGAAATGCGCATCGCCCGCGAAACCGACAACCTGGTGAGCCAGCTGGGGTAAAGCCCTGCTTGTCGGCAGGCGGCAAGCCGTCGACCCGTAGCCCGGAGCGGCATTTTGACGAATGCGGGAGCGCTGCGCGGCAAAATGGTGCTTCGGGCTGCGGTGTTTATGTGGGATAACTTTCTAGAAAATGAAGAAATACCAGGTCATAAGCTTGGACGTATTTGTTATATTCGGCTTACACCGCAGCCCGAGACGCGAAAATGTCGGAGACGACGGTCGGTGCTGGCAAAAAGACGGCCCGTGCTACGGGCGCCAGGCGGCGGCGCTCGCGGCACGGGCCAGATGTTGCTTGGGGCTTCTTACTTCCCGGCGGCGGCGTTCTCGCCGGCGATCTTGCCGTACACCATGCACATGCCGCAGGAGAGACCCTTCAGCGAGATGGGGTACTGCACCGCGAAGCGGCCGCCCTGGGTGGCGCCGGCCGCGTACAGGCCGGGGATGAGCTCGCGGTCGGTGTTGTACACGTGGCAGTCCTCGTCGGACTCCAGGCCGCCCAGATTGCCCAGGGTGAGGGCGCACCCGCACTCAGCGGCGTAGAAGGGGCCGTTCTCCAGGGCGAACAGGCGCTGGGGGCTCTTGAAGAAGTCAGTGTCCTCGCCGGCGCGGGCCAGCTCGTTGTAGCGCTCGATGGAGGCCTTGGCGGTCTCGACGTCCATGCCCTCGATCATGCCGAGCAACTCGTCGATGGTGTCGGCCTTAAGGCAGCGGCCCTCTTCCACGGCTGCATCGATATCGGCGGGGGTACGCACGTTGATGCGCAGGCCGGAGGCGGTGTACTCGGGCAGAGGCTCGTCGCGGTAGATGCAGGCCACGCCGTGGGCGGCGGGGAAGTACGCCAGCTGCTCGGGCCAGGACGCGTCGAAGAACTGGTAGGCCTTGCGCTGAGGCTGCAGCTCCACCTGGTTCTCCAGCTGCTGGCCGGGCAGGTCCTCGTTCATGAAGCGCTTGCCGCGCAGGTTCAGCCAGAGGTAGCCGTTGTTGCCGATGACGCCGCGGCCGTCGGCGCCGGCGCCGCCGCCCATGTGGTGGATCATCGGGGCGTGCCACTGCTCGATGGCGGCACCGGCCCAGGCTCCCATCTTGTGGCCCTCGCCGACATTGGTGTAGTTGCCTTCGTCATCAAGGTCGATGCTCAGGATGTCGATGCCGTTTTCCACGCATTCCGGCGCGTAGAACTTCATCATGTCCTCGTTGCCCAGGTAATCGCCCGTGGCCAGAATGACGCTGGGCGCGGTGATCTTGAGGTAGCCGTCGGAGCCGGCGGCCTGGGCGTAGATGCCCGCGACGGCGCCCTCGTCATTCAGGATCAGCTCGACGCCCTTGGTGGAGTAGCGCACCTCGGCGCCGGCGTCCACGGCGGCCTGCAGGTTGTCGGCCATGACGGTGGCCAGGCTGCTGAATCCGACCGAAGTGGGATAGCAGGGCAGGTCCTCTTTGGTGTAGTCGTAGGTCTCCGGCACCGGGTACATGTAGGGGAACATATAGTTGGCCTGGGCGTCCGTCGGAATCTCGGCGTAGCTTTCAGGCGCCATGTACAGGTTCTTGCTGGCGCCGACGAACCAGTCGAGCGCAGCGCCGGACTCATCGTAGTAACGGCTGATGATGCTCTGGCTCACGTGGTGGCTGCACTCCTCCATGTGCATGTTCACGACCATCTTCTTATCGAGGAAGCCGTCGCCGCGGCCCCACTGGGCCTGGGTCTGGCCGCCGAAGATGGCCATGTCGCTGGCCACGCTGTTAAGGTGCGAGGAAGACTCAAGGCACACCACCTTCGCGCCAGCCTCGGCCGCGGCGCGGGCCGCCGGCACGCCGGCTGCGCCCAGGCCCACCACGACCACATCGGCCGTCAGCTCTTCTTCCACCTGATCGTCGCTGATTGCGGGCGCCTCGCCGAGCCAGGGCAGCGTGCCCGTGCCGTCGAAGCCGACGGTGGAATTGGCTGCGCCCGTGGTGCCAAGCGTCTCGCCCGCGCTGCTTGAAGAGGCGGCCGGCGCGGCCGATTGCGGCGCGCAGCCGGCGAGTCCGGCCCCCGCGATGGCGGCGCTGACGAGCGCGGCTCCGGAGAGGAAATTGCGGCGAGTGACGTTCATTTCAGACATGAGAACCTCCCTGTTTCCCGTGGGGCGCTTCCGTGCTGCCCCGTGGCGTCCCCGGCGGTTCCGGGGGCGTTTCTTCGTCGGCGCCGTGGCCGACCTGCTGGGGCTATCATGGCCCGTGCGGCGGCGGTGCGCATCAACCGCCGGGGTCGAATCGGGGTCGAATGCGAGCCGCAACGGCGCTTCTTCGACGGGTGGAAAAGGCGAAATCACGGTTGAATGAGCGGCAAAACCCCAGGTGGAGTATCGTCCGTTAGGGTTGAATGGCCGTTTGTGCCCGGTATTTCGACGGGGCCGCGCCCAGGCGGTCTTTCTTGTGCCATAATGCCCCTGGAAGGGAGGATCGTGACCAAACGCAACGCCATAGGGATACGTCCGGAGCATATCCGCTTTGCGGTGGGCTACGGAAGCGTCAGCGCCTGGGGCGTTATGATGCTCTATGTGCCGTGGGCCGCGTCGCCTGGCTTCTCGTTGCAGGCGCTTCTGTCCATGGTGCCCGGGCTCGTTGTGTGCCTGGCATGCCTGCTTCTCTTCCGGCAGCACCTGTCGCTTTCGGGACGCACGCCGCTTGTGGCCGGGGCGGCTCTTCTTACGAGCTCGGGGACCCTTGCGTGTACCTATCCGACCCTGGCCGCCATACCGGGCGCTTTTGTGACAGGCATGGCACTTTCGGGTGGGTTCGCCATCTTGCTCATCATGGCGTGGTTCGACGCCTTCGCGCATATTGGCCCGCGCGGCATCATCGTTCTCTCCGGCTGCAGCATCGTCGTGACGGCACTGGGAAGCTGGTTCTTCGTCCAATGCGACGACGCCTTGGCCAGTGTGCTCACCTCGCTTCTGCCCATGCTGTCCTTCGTGCTTCTGCCTTTGGCGTCTGCGAAGGCGCCGAAGAGCGGGGAAGGGGAGGAGACGCCAGGGGCCTTGCAAGGTAGCGCGACGGCCGTTGGTCGGGAAGAAGAGCGCGGGGAGCGTGCCCCCGAGCGCTTGCTGGTGCGAACGCCGGGACTTGCCGATGTGCTGTCGGCGGCGGTGCCCCTGCGCACGCTGGCCGGCTTCGCTATCACCTTCTTCGTGCTCAGCTCCATCACCACTATTGTTGTCGGTCGCGACGATCTCTCGCAACTCGGCGCGCCTTCGCTCGTCATTCCGCTGGCAGCGGCGCTCTTCTTCGTGGCCAGCGGCTTTTTCGCCCGCGGGAAGATCGATCCCTCCATTCTCTACAAAGTGCTGCTGTGCGCGTCTGCGGCCTTCGTTTTCTTTTCGTTCTACCTGGGGGATGTCAACGGCGCGCTCACGCTGCACGCCCACAACATCATCGAGGCCATGGCCTGGGTCGTGCTGGCCTTGGGTGCGAAGAAGACGCCGGTGGCGCCGCATCTGGTCTTTGCCGTGGGCTGGATCGCCGAATGCGTCGGCAAGACGCTGGGCCAGTTGGTGGCGCCTTTGCTCGCCGGAGACCCGCTCGTGCTTATGGCCGTCGTCGTCATGCTGGTGCTTTTGGGCGTCGGCTTCGCCTTCAGCGAGGGCTACAACCTGCTTGACATCGATGACGAAGAGGGAAAGGCCGAAGCCCTCGCAGCCGAGCGTGTCGAGGCTGCCGAAGGCGCGAGTGCGAACGCTCGCCGCGAGGCCCTTCCCGTCGCGGTCGGGGAGGACGGAGCTCCTGCGGCTGTATCCGAAACAGCAGCTTCTC
This sequence comes from Adlercreutzia sp. CNCM I-6207, assembly GCF_977072305.1. NCBI lineage: Bacteria > Bacillati > Actinomycetota > Coriobacteriia > Eggerthellales > Eggerthellaceae > Adlercreutzia > Adlercreutzia sp. CNCM I-6207. Next base: position 38,220 of record NZ_CDRVLZ010000017.1, on the reverse strand, counting down.
TCCCGTGTCGTTCCGAGCGCAGCGTCGCAGGCGCGGAGTCGAAGGATCGTCCCGCTGACGGCGAGAGCACCGACGAGCATTCTTGCGGTGAGCGCCCGGACCTCTACGCCGCCTTCTGCGCCGAGTACGACCTCTCGCCCCGCGAAAGCGAGGTCTTCCGCCTGTGGGTGACGGGCCACGGCCTGAAGTACATCCAGAACGCGCTGTTCGTCTCGGAATCCACGGTGAAGTCGCATCTGCGCAGCATCTATCGCAAATGCGACACCCACAACCGCGACGAGATCATCGCCCTCTTCGAACGCGAGACGTCGGAGCTCGGTTGACGCGTCCGGCGCGGCTGGTTGCGAGCCTGCGGCCGGCTTCTGCGGCGAGGGCTACACCGACGCCGGCGAGCCCGATTTCGTGAGCGCTGCCGAGCAGCCGCTTTCCACGCTTTCTGCCGATGCGGACACGGCCTCCTATGCCAACCTGCGCCGCCTCGTGAGGTCGGGCGCCGGTTTGGGAACGATTGATCCGGGCGCCGTGCGCATCGAGGAGATGCTGAACTACTTCGACTACGACTACGCTGCGCCCGCAGAGGGCGAGGATTTCGCGCTGACCGCCCGCGCCGGGGCGTGCCCCTGGAACGCCGAAAGCGAGCTGGTCGTGCTCGGGCTTACGGTAGGGCAGGCGGCCACGGAGGCACCGCCGACGAGTCTCGTGCTGCTGGTGGATGTGTCGGGTTCCATGGGGGACGCCGAGAAGCTTCCGCTTCTGAAGGAGTCCATGGTGCGTATCGTGAAAGGGCTGCGGGCGGAGGATCGGGTCTCGATCGTCACCTACTCCGGCGTGGAAGAGGTGGTGCTCAAGGGGGCTTCCGGCGATGATGCCGAAGCCATCCTCGGCGCTATCAACGGTCTTGAGGCGGCTGGTTCCACCAACGGCGAGGCGGGGCTTTCCATGGCCTACCGCGTGGCCGAGGAGACGCACATCGAGGGGGGCGTGAACCGCATCGTCATGGCCTCGGACGGCGATTTGAACGTGGGTATCTCCTCCGAGGAGGAGCTGAACGCCTTCGTCAGTGAGAAGCGCGGCCAGGGTACCTATCTCTCGGTGCTGGGCTTCGGCTCGGGTAACTACCAGGATGCCAAGATGGAAACGCTGGCCGATCACGGCAATGGCTCGTACCATTACATCGATTCCGCCGACGAGGCAGCCCGCGTCTACGAGCGTTTTCTGGCCGCCGGGGCGGTTCCTGTGGCCGACGATGTGAAGCTGCAAGTGGAATTCGATCCGCGGATGGTGGAAAGCTACCGGCTCATCGGCTACGCAAACCGCACCATGGCCGATGAGGACTTCCGCAACGACGGGGCCGACGCGGGAGAATTGTGCGCTGGTGCCGAGCTGACCGTCGCCTATGAGGTAGTGCTCACCGACGAGGGACGACGTCGCGAAGGGGATGAGCCGTGGCTCACGTGCGCGGTGCGCTACCAGCCGGCCGGCGAGCGAGCGGGGGAGGCGCCGGCAGAGCAGCGGTTCGCTGTGGGCCGCGAGAGCTGGTCTGCCGAGCCCGGCGACGACTGGTCGTTGGCCGCGGCGGTCATCGAGTTCGGCATGCTCGTTCGAGGCTCCGAGTTCGTCGGTACGGCCACGGCCGATGGCGCGGCCGCCCTGGCCGAGAACTCCGCGAGCGCGCTGGACGCCACCGACCGCACCGCCCGCCGCGAGCTGGTCGATCTCATCCGCCAAGCATCCCGCAATGCCGCCGCCTTCGATGGCGTCGTTGCTGCTAGCTGAGAGTTTTCGTTGGAGGGTTCCTGCTAAATTGTGCTTCTGTCTCGAGGGAGCTGCTTGTCCGGTGACGGGGCGCACCTACTCGTAGCCCATGGCGGCCAGTTGATCCTCGCTGAGGCCGAAGTAGTGGCCCAGTTCGTGGATGATAGTCTTGCCGATCTCTTCCACGATTTCCTCGCGGCTGTCGAAACAGCGCTCGTGGGGGCCTTTGAAGATGGTAATGACGTCGGGGATGTCGTCGTCGTAGCCGTTGGCTCGCTCTACGATGGACAACCCGTCGAACAGCCCTAAGAGATCGTCGAGCTCGTCTTCTCCGCTCTCTTCCTCGCAGTCGTTTTCTGCTGCATCGGCTGCAGGTCGCGCGGGCTCCTCGTCATCGTCGTAGCCCAAGTGATAAGCGCTCGGCTCCTCTTCCCACACCACGGCCACGTTCTGCAACGCTTCCATGAACTGCTCGGGCATCGCATCGAGCGCCTCGGCGATGGCGCTTTCAAATTCCTCATCGGTCATGCGATACATGGGAACCTCCAAGTGGTTGGACACTGTTCGCGTCAAATGGTGACAGTGTGCGCGATTGCAATTATTGTAGTGTAGCAGCTGCCACTTCCTTGGCGTACGCTGCGTCTTAGCTCTATGGTGAATTCGACATATCTCGGCACTCCTATGCCAGGATCACAGGTTTGGTATTGCGCGGGGCGCAGCGCTGGCGGGATCGGAGGTTTGGTACCGCGCTGCGGGAAAATACTGGCGAAATCGTGCGTTTGGTATCTTTTCGTGGCAAGATCTTAAGTTTGGTACCCGCTCTTGGGCGAATCTCGAGGTTTGGTACCTGCGAAAGCCGCGCGAGAGAATCGCGACCAGGCATTTCTTCGGGCGCAGGAAACCAAATCGCCGAAGTCGGCAGAAATCAGGGAACCAAACTTCGATTTCTGCCAGGGCCACGCCTCCAGAGGAGCCAAACGGCCTGATTTGCCAAAGTTGCCGTCATCGTCGGGCGTCGTTGAAGTATTTGTGCGAAACACGGCGCGGTGAGGGGGTTTGTGTTACCATTGCCCGCGCATTCAAAGGCGCGCGGAGGGTCCGGGCGCACTGCTCGTCGGAAGTGACGCGCCGACGGCAATTATCGACAGGCAAGGCGACCCCTTGCCCGACCTTATGGAGGAATTGCATGAAGATTCTGGGCATGGGAGTTCCCGAGCTCCTCATCATCCTGGTCGTTATCCTGCTCATCTTCGGCCCGAAGAACCTGCCCAAACTCGGCAGCGCGCTCGGCAAGACGGTGAAGAACCTGCGCGAGGGCATGGGCGCCGGCGAAAAGGACGTCGAGGAAGCCGCCGACGACGAGGAAGTCGTCGAAGTGGTGGAAGAGGTCGTGGAAGAGCCTGCTGCCGCTCCGAAGAAGACGGTGAAGAAGGTCGTCAAGAAGAAGGCCGAGTAACCTCGCTCCTTCGACAACATCAGGTAAGAACGGTGGTGCGCCCGCTGCGTTAGGCGGGCGCACCACCGATGTATAAGAGAGAAAACAGGAATCATCATGGCTAACGACAACTACGTGCTGACCGAAGAAGGCAAGAAGAAGCTCGAGGAGGAGCTGCACTACCTCGAGAACGAGAAGCGCGCCGAAATCGGCGAGCGCATCAAGGTCGCTCGCGAGTTCGGCGACATCTCCGAGAACTCCGAGTACGACGACGCCAAAAACGAGCAGGGCATGATGGAGGCGCGCATCGCCGAGATCAGCCGCATCCTCTCCGAGGCCACCGTCGTGAACGCGCCGAAGCGTTCGAGCAAGGTGAATATCGGCTCCACGGTGACCGTGGACATGAACGGCCGCGAGCGCGTGTTCACCATCGTGGGCGGCGCCGAGTCCGACGCCCACGAGGGCAAGATCTCCAACGAGTCGCCGGTGGGTCAGGCGCTGCTCGGCTGCAAGAAGGGCGACGAAGTGACGACGACCGGCCCCACCGGCCGCGACATCAAGCTGACCGTTATCAAGATCGAGCACTAGGAGACCGGAATGGCCGAAGCGGTAGAAATCATCGAAGACGATCCCATTGAGGTGCGCCGCGCCAAGCGCGAGGCGCTGATTGCCGCGGGCATCGATCCCTATGGGCACTCGGTCAAGCGCAGCCATACGGTGGGCGAGCTGAACGAGAAGTACGCGCACTTGGAGGACGGCGAGTCCACCGAGGATGAGGTGCTCATCGCCGGCCGTGTCATGGCCAAGCGCGTCCAGGGCAAGATCGCGTTTCTGGAGCTGCGCGAGTCCGGCTGCGACATTCAGCTGTTCTGCCGCATCAACGCGCTGGGCGAGGAGGCCTTCGCGGCGCTGTGCGATTTGGACGTGGGCGACTGGATTGCCGTGCATGGCACCATGATGCGCACGAAGCGCGGGCAGCTGTCCGTGGCGGTGGATTCCTTCGAGCTGATGAGCAAGTCGCTGCGACCTCTGCCTGAGAAGTTCCACGGCCTGACTGACAAGGAGACCCGCTATCGCCAGCGCTACGTGGATCTCGTCATGAACCCCGAGGTGCGCACCACCTTCGAGCGCCGCTTCAAGATCGTCTCGGCTATCCGCCGCTACATGGAGGGCCAGGGCTACTACGAGGTGGAAACGCCGTTTCTGCACGCCATCATCGGCGGGGCGAACGCGAAGCCCTTCATCACGCACTTCAACGCGCTCGATCGCGACTACTACCTGCGCATCGCCACGGAGCTGCCGCTGAAGCGTCTGCTCGTGGGCGGTTTCGAGAAGGTGTTCGAGATCGGTCGCCAGTTCCGCAACGAGGGCATGGATCCGTACCACAACCCCGAGTTCACCACCATGGAGGCCTACGAGGCCTTCGGCGACCTCGACTCCATGATGGATCTCACCGAGGGCTGCATCAAGGCCGCGGCCGAGGCGGCCTGCGGCACCCTTAAGATCGAGTACCAGGGAACGCCGGTGGATCTGTCCGGCGACTGGCGCCGCGCCTCCATGATGGAGCTGGCCAGCGAGCACGCCGGCGAGGAGGTGTCCTTCGACCGCACCCGCGACGAGCTGGTGGCCATTCTGGAAAAAAACGGCGGCCATGCCGAGGCGGCCTGGGGCAAGGGCAAGCTCATCTCCGAGATCTTCGAGGCCGTGGCGGAGGAGAAGCTCATCCAGCCCACCTTCGTCATCGACCATCCGCTGGAGATCTCGCCTCTGGCGAAGAAGCATCCGGAGAACCCCGAACTCACCCAGCGCTTCGAGCTGTTCATCCTGGGCCACGAGTACGGCAACGCCTTCACCGAGCTGAACGACCCGGTGGATCAGGCCGAGCGCTTCCGCGCCCAGGTGGCGGCCAAGGACATGGGCGACGACGAGGCCATGGGCTTCGACGCCGACTACATCCGCGCGCTGGAGTACGGCATGCCGCCAGCCGGTGGCGTGGGCATCGGCATCGACCGCTTGGTCATGCTGCTCACCGATGCGCCGTCCATTCGCGACGTGCTGCTGTTCCCCCACATGAAGGACGAGGTGCTCGGGGACGGGAAGCCGGTGGGTGCGACTGAGAAGGCGCCGGCCGAGGGTGCGCCGGCCGAGGGTGCACCGGCTGCAACTTGCGCGGCTGAGGCTGCCATTGCTGAGACGGCCGAGCCCTCCGAGCCCATCGACTTCTCCAACGTCGTCATCGAGCCTCTCTTCAAGGACGAGGTGGACTTCGACACCTTCAGCAAGTCGGACTTCCGTGCCGTGAAGGTGAAGGAGTGCATCGCGGTGCCGAAGTCGAAGAAGCTGCTGCAGTTCACCTTGGACGACGGCACGGGTGCCGACCGCACCATTCTGTCGGGCATCCACGCCTACTACGAGCCGGAGGAGCTCGTGGGCAAGACACTCATCGCCATCACCAACTTGCCGCCGCGCAAGATGATGGGCGTGGCCTCCGAGGGCATGCTCATGTCCGCGATTCACGAGGTGCCCGGCGACGACGGCGAGCCCGAGGAGCGCCTGAACCTCCTCATGGTGGACGACCGCATCCCCGCCGGCGCCAAGCTGTACTAGGCGCTCGCGCTGACGACTTCAGGACGGCCCCCTTCGCAACTGCGGCGAAGGGGGCCGTCCTTTGTATCCAGCTTCTTGACGGCTGGTGAATGACGGCGCGTTGTGGGGCGCCCTCTGCTTAGAATGGGAGGGGAGAGGAGGTGCCCCATGAGCGCCACAGATGACGACCAGCAACGCGACGAAGACGACGAGCGCGCCGCCCGCGAGCGGCGAGAGCGCCGCGAGGAGCGCCGGCGGCGCAAGGAGCGCACGCGCCGCGAGGGCCTGCGTCGGCGCTTGGGCGACTCCTCCGCGTTCAAACGCGAGACCTTCTACGCTCTGGAGAACCTGAATCGGGCGAACTGGCCGGCGAAGATCGTCGGAGGTGCGCTGTTCGCGCTCATCCTCCTGAATGCTGTGGTGGTGTTCGTCTCCGCTCAGCCGGGACTCGATCCCGTGGCGGCCAATATTATCCAGGGCTTCTACCGGTTCTCGACTGTGTGCTTCTTCGTGGAGTATATCGCTCGTATCTGGATTGCCGATTTGGCCTACGGCAACTGTACGCCGGCTCGCGCGCGGCTGCGCTATATCTTCTCGCCGTGGGGCATCATCGACTTCTTGTCCTTCGGGCCGAATATGGCGGCGTGGTTCCTGCCCGTCACGCCCGCGCTGCAGAACATCATCAGCGTGGTGCGGTTGGTGCGCCTGATAAAGATCTCTCGCTACATGCGGGGTCTGCGCACCATCGGTCGCGTCATTTCGAAACACTATCATGAAATTGTGGCATCGTTTCTGGTCATCGCTATGCTGGTGGTAGTGGCCAGTGTCGTGATGTACGAGATCGAGCATCCGGCCCAGCCCGACAAGTTCAACAACCTTTTGTCCGGCATCTACTGGGCCGTGACCACGGTGACCGGTACCGGCTACGGCGATTTGGTGCCCATTACACCGGCGGGGCGCATCGTGGGTTCGGTCATCATGTTTCTCTCGGTGGCGCTCGTGGCCATTCCCGGCGGCATCTTCTCGGCCGGCTTCGTGGCCGAGTTCCAAAATGCCAACCTGCGCAAGATCGAGCGCGACGTCCGCCGCGAGGACGCCCGTCAAGACAACCGCGACGAGGAGGAGCGCGCCGCCGACGAAGAGGCCGAGCATGACACGCCTCCTCCCTCACAACGTGCCCACAAATGAGGGGTTTCCGGGATCCAGGTTTAGCAATTCAAGATAGGGAGTGCTAAACTGCACGGGAACTATTTACCGTGCCCGACGTGTCAGTTTCACCAGAGAGAAAGCATTCGCAGAAGGGCACCAACCCAAGGAACGAGGCAACCATGTCATTCGAGAAATTCACGGACAAGGCGCGTAAAGTGCTTGTCCTGGCTCAGGATGAGGCGCGCTCGCTTCACCAGCCCTACGTGGGCACCGAGCATATCCTGCTCGGCCTCATCCAGGAGAAGGACGGTCTTGCCGCCCAGGCGCTCGACCGCTTGAACGTCAGCTACGACGGCGTCGTTCAGGCCATCCGCCAGGTGGTCACCATCGACGAGGACACCGACGTCTCCGGACATCTCTCCTTCACGCCGCGCGTCAAGCGCGTGCTGGAGAACTCGCTGCGCGAGGCCATGCAGATGGGGCAGTCCTACATCTCCACGGAGCACTTGCTGCTGGGTATCGTGCGCGAGGGCGAGGGCACGGCGCTCGAGGTGCTGGGCCGCCTGAACGTCTCCGGCGACGACGTGCGCGGGGCGCTGAACGATCTTGTGGGCCAATCGCCGGTCTACGCCGGGCGCGCGGGCTTCGATAGCCCGGCGAGCTCGTCGGATTCCATGCTCACCGAGTTCGGCACCGATCTCACCAAGAAGGCCCGCGAGGGCAAGCTGGATCCGGTCATCGGCCGCGCGTCGGAAATCGAGCGCGTCATGCAGATCCTTTCGCGCCGCCAGAAGAACAACCCGCTCATTCTGGGCGAGCCCGGCGTGGGCAAAACCGCCATCGCCGAGGGCTTGGCGCAGCTCATCGTGGCCAACCAGGTGCCCGACATCCTGCGCAACAAGCGCCTCATCACACTGGACGTGTCTGCGCTCGTGGCCGGCTCGAAGTACCGCGGCGAGTTCGAGGAACGTCTGAAGAAGGTCATCAAGGAGGTCATGGACGCCGGCGACGTGCTGCTGTTCATCGACGAGATCCACACCATCATCGGCGCCGGCTCCGCGGAAGGCTCCATCGATGCGGCCGCTATCTTAAAGCCTCCGCTGTCCCGCGGTGAGATTCAGATCATCGGCGCCACCACCCTGGAGGAGTTCCGCAAACACCTGGAGAAGGACTCCGCGTTGGAGCGCCGCTTCCAACCGCTCACCATCAACGAGCCCAACGAGGAACAGGCCGTGCGCATCATGGAGGGCCTGCGCGACAAGTACGAGGCGCACCACGGTGTGCACTTCACCGACGAGGCGCTGACCGCCGCCGTGCAGCTGGCCAACCGCTACATCCAGGATCGCTACCTGCCCGACAAGGCCATCGACGTCATGGACGAGGCCGGCGCCCGCATGCGCATCCGCAACATGACGCTGCCCAAGGAACTGCGCGATTTGGACGAGAAGCTGCGGAAGGTGCGCGCCGACAAGGATCGCGCCATCGGCGAGCAGCAGTTCGAGCGCGCCGCCGAGCTACGCGACGAGGAAGAGGCCCTGAAGCAGGAGCGCGAAGAGGCCGAGAAGAAGTGGGAGGAGGACACCTCCAAGACCGTGCAGAACGTCACGGTCGAGGACATCGCCGACGTGGTGTCCATGTCCACTGGTGTGCCCGTGAGCAACCTCACCGAGGCCGAGACCGAAAAGCTGCTGCGCATGGAAGGCGTTCTGCACGAGCGCATCATCGGCCAGGACGAGGCCGTCACCGCGCTTTCCAAGGCCATCCGCCGCTCCCGCTCGGGCTTGAAGGATCCGAAGCGCCCCGCCGGTTCGTTCATCTTCCTGGGCCCGTCGGGCGTGGGCAAGACCGAGCTTTCCAAGGCGCTGGCCGAGTTCCTGTTCAACTCCGAGGACGCGCTTCTGTCCTTCGACATGTCCGAGTACATGGAGAAGCACACGGTGTCGCGCCTGGTGGGTTCGCCTCCGGGCTACGTGGGCTTCGACGATGGCGGCCAGCTCACCAAGGCCGTGCGCCAGCGCCCGTACTCGGTGGTGCTCTTCGACGAGATCGAGAAGGCGCATCCGGATGTGTTCAACATCCTGCTGCAAATTCTGGAGGAGGGGCGCCTGACCGACGCCCAGGGGCGCACTGTGGACTTCCGCAACACCGTCATCATCATGACCTCGAACGTGGGCGCCCGCGACATCACCACCACGACCACGCTGGGCTTCTCGAACTCGGGGCAGAACGGGCTTTCCGACAAGGAGATCAAGAGCCGCGTCATGCACGAGCTGAAGAACGCCTTCCGTCCGGAGTTTTTGAACCGTATCGACGAGATCATCGTGTTCAAGAGCCTGACCGAGGACGAGATCGTGCAGATCGTCGACCTCATGGTGGCCGAGCTGCGCGAGCGCATGATCGCCCAGAACATGACCATCAACCTGGACGACGCCGCCAAACGCCTCGTGGCCAAAGAGGGCACTGACACCGCCTTCGGTGCGCGCCCCTTGCGTCGCGCCATCCAGCGCATGCTGGAGGATCCGCTGTCCGAGCAGATTCTCGAGGGCCGCTGGACAAGCGGTTCGGTGGTGGACGTCACCGTGTCCGAGGACGGTGAGGAGCTGGTGTTCTCCGAGGGAACCGGTTCCATTCCGGCGCCCCGCAAGCGCGACTCCATCGCCCGTGACGCCGAGCTTTTGCTGACGAACTACGACCTGGGCCACGCCGGCGTGGGAAGTGGCCGCGGCGCCGGCACCCCCGCCGGTTCCCTGGCGGGAGGGGAATAGGGTCGTTTTCGGCTACTGGCGCTTGCCCGAGCGTATTGCCGGGCGGCCGCGATTTGCTCGGTGCACTTGTGGCTCGCCTCGCAGGCTGGGTCTTGACGAGCGCACTGCGCTCCGGTTGCGCAGCATGTGCGGATTTTGCTGTATGGCAGGAGGCTCTCCGGAGCCTCCTTTTTACGTGCTGGCGTTGCCGTCCCAGCGTTGCCGTCCCAGCATTGTCGCCCCGGCGTTGTCTCGGCGCGCTGTTTCCGGAAACGCTGCGGTAAATGCCAGTTCGACCCCGAAATGGCCGACACTTCGCTTCAGAAAAGGGCCCCAATTCGGCCATTTCGCCCTTCAACTGGCATTTTTGCTCATGGTTGAAGGCCATTTCGCCCTTCAACTGGCATTCAGGTGAGAAAATTCGAAAATCCCTCTGATGGCTTATACTATAAGCAAGTATCAGAGCGTGCCCTCGTGGTCTTGCGCTCGAACGCCACGCTATCGCCATGGGAGGATTTATGCCGAACATCATCGATCCCGTCACCGAGCCCTCGGTTCTTCGCGAGCCGTCTTTTTGCATGGATGAGCTCGATTTCGATGCCCTGAGCTCGCCGCTTCTGCAGCTGCAGGGCAAAGTGGACAAAAAGCCCCAGACGGCGGCCATCATTCTGGCCGGTGGCACAGGGGAGCGCTTCGGCAAAGAAGGTGGCAAGCAGCTGGTGGAGATTGCCGGCAAGCCCATCCTCACGTGGTCGGCCGAGGCCTTCGACGCGGTAGGCGATGTGGGGCTCATCGTCATCGTGTGCCCCGAGGAGCGCATGCACGAGTACTTGTCCCGCGCCATCGACCCGTTCCCGTTCGTGACGCCGGTGGTGCTCGCGCCTTCAGGGGCCATTCGCCAGGAGTCGGCGTTCTCGGGGCTCGAGATGGTGGGCGACGAGTACGAGTACGTGGTGCTGCACGATGGCGCCCGACCGCTCGTGTCGCCGGATCTCATCGAGCACACCATCAACATGGTGAAGGGCAACTTCGATGCCGACGGCGCCATTGTGGCGCATCCGGCGGTGGATACGCTGAAGGTCGTGGAAGACGGCGTGGTGGTGGGCACCCCCGACCGGTCGGTGTTCTGGAATGCCCAGACGCCCCAGGTCTTCCGTGCGGGCATCTACCGTCGCGCCCATGCAAGTGCGCTGTCCGACGGGTTCGTGGGAACTGACGACTCTTCGCTCATCGAGCGGCTTGGCGGCAAAGTGCTGATCGTGGAAGGGAAGCGCGACAACATTAAGCTTACGGTGCCCGAGGACTACGTGCTTCTCGCCAGTGCCGTTCGGACTATGCTTTTGAACTCCGAGCATCGATGACGGTTAACGAAGAGGCCACTTTTTGCAGCAAATCGCGAGTTATAAGCGTCCGGAGCTTGCTTCGTTCGAGACATTCAAAAGCTGCGAATTTCTGACCTGGGGTTTTGTTGGGCGGAAAACCTGGAATGCAGCGAAGCGCATCGTGCAGACGCTTATAACTCGCGATTTGCTGCAAAATCGGCCCCTTCCAATGACCGAGAGGGAAATGAGAAGGGTTCTCAAAGGCGACACGCATGATGGAGGAAGGCGGAAGGAGCCGGTATGAACGACCTGCGAAATCTTCGGACGGGGCTGGGAATGGATGTGCACGCCTTTGCTCCGGGGCGCAAGCTCATCTTGGGCGGGGTGGATATTCCGCACCATCAGGGGCTCGACGGGCATTCCGATGCCGACGTGCTGGCCCATGCCATCTCCGACGCGCTGCTGGGCGCGGTGCGCGGGGGCGACATCGGGAAGCTGTTCCCCGACACCGACCCGGCCTACAAGGATGCTGACTCGCTCAAGCTGCTCGCCGAGGTGGCTCGCTTTGTGCGCGAGCGCGGTTTCGAGATCATCGACGTGGACAGCGTCATCGCCGCCCAAGCCCCGAAGCTCTCTCCCTACCGCGAGCAGATGCGCGAGAACCTGGCCCGTGCCATGGGGCTTCCCGTGGAAAACGTCGGCGTGAAGGCCACCACCACCGAACACTTGGGCCCCGAAGGCCGCGAAGAGGGCATCACCGCCTATGCCACCTGCCTCGTGTGCCGCATTTAACGACCATCAGAACCTAACCTGAACCTTCGACTACGCACCGGAGAAGGCGGCCTTCTACGTCCTGCGCGTCCGCTGGGTGAGCGACGTCGGCGAGGTGAGCCCCGCGAGCGTCTTCGCTGAGCTGCAGGCGGGCGAGTGGGAAGACGCTCGCTCGGCCGCCTCGTTGCCGACACGACTGAAGCGCCAGCGCGAGCTGTGCAGCTTGACCCAGGAGGAGTTGGCTGAGCGATCGGGGATAAGCTTGCGCTCCATCCAAATGTACGAGCAGCGGCAGAAGAACACCAATCGCGCCTCCGCTGAGGCGGTCTACCGCCTCGCCTGCGCCTTGCGCTGCTCCATGGAAGGGCTGCTGCAGTTTTAGGTTGATTCTCGCAATCCCAAAATCTCTCCCAAGCGTCGCACATTTCTCCGCTCTCAAGCGTATTGTCTGTGAAAGGCCTTTTACGGAAGGCGGTGACGGGGCGGCAAGCTAGCGGCTGCGGCGTTGGCGCCTTCCCTTTCGGACGAGAAGGAAACCTGTGGACAATCGCCAGTACCGACAGATCGTCGACGACTACGCCGACATGGTGTACCGCATCGCGCTCAACCAGACGCGGCGCGTGCCCGATGCCGAGGACGTGGTGCAGGCGGTGTTCTTGAAGCTCTACGAGAAACCGCCGGCGTGGCTTTGCGATAAGGCCGAGCGTGATAGCGGGCGCGCCATGGCGGCCGAGGCCGAACGCGGCGCCGCCTGCGATGAGCGTCTGCGCGCGTGGCTCATTCGCGTCACGGTGAACGAGTGCAAGAGCCTCTGGCGGAGTCTGTGGCGCCAGCGAGTGGAGCTGCGCGAGATTCGCGACGGCGATGCCCCGCCCTTCGAGGAGCCCGCTTTCGCCGAGCCGGCTCACGAGGCGCTGTACGCGGCTTTGGGCACGCTGCCCGAAAAGTGCCGCATTGTCGTGCACCTGTTCTACTTCGAGGACATGGGCACCCGCGAGATCGCCGAGGTGCTGGGCATCAAGGAACCCACGGTGCGCACCCGGCTCGTCCGAGCAAGGAAGTTGCTGAAACAGTCATTGAAGGAGGCGTGGGAAGATGAGCAACTCAAGCCAGTACAAAGCCATGATGGGCGAGGTCCATGCCTCTGCTGACCTGATTGGAAAGGTTAAGGGCATTCCCATGGAGAAGACGAAGAAACGCACGACGGCTCTGAAATTCGCGACGGCCACCTGCGCGGCGCTGCTCGGAGTATTTGTGGTCACCAACGGTGTGTGCTACGCCGCCACGGGCGAGACCTGGGTGGAGAAGGCCACGGTCTACATCAACGGCGAGCCGGTGGAGCTGGACGTGCAGATGAGCCAGAACGGCGATACCACCGTGGCGGAGGTCAGCTACGAGGTGAACGATGAGAGCGGCGGCGCGGCGCAGATGACCATGATCTCGGAAGACGGCGACTTCGACGGCACGACTTTCGAGATCCACGACTACACGGTGGAAGGCGCCGAGGACGGTTCGCCGAACGCCGACGACATGGTGCTGGAATCTTCCGACGGCCATGTCATTCTGGCCCCCGAGGGCATCGAGCCCATCGACCTCACCGATGAGCTTGCCACCAACGGCGCCGCCACGGGCACCTACGAGAAGGACGGCGCTACCTACGTGTACCAGGTAAGCGGCGAGCCCGGCAACTGGCACGCCTCCGTGCATCTTGAGGGCGTCGATGCCGCCCCATCCGCCGCTGCCGAGGCGCGATAGAGTTCCGATAGAACGGTTGTAGAATTCCGCCGCGCATCGTGCGCGTCCCCTATAATCTCCCGCGCGGGCGCAGTCCCTGCGGGAGATTTTTGTGTGGAAGGAAGCGGTTATGGCGAGGTTGACGGAGCGGGCCTTCGAGAATGCAGTGGTGCGGCTGCGCGACGGCCAGGGCGCGTTGGGCCAAAGCGCGTTGGATGTGTTGCACGAGCAGCGGGAGGAACTGGCGAACCAGATGCTGGCGCGACTGGCCGGCAGCGATGAGTTCGCCGCTATGCTGGAACGCAACTTCGGACCTTACCGACGCCTCATGACCTATTACGAGTGCGCCATGATGGAGGTGGAGACGAAGTTCCGCGTGCTGGACGCCGAGTTCGGCCTGCAGCACGACCGCAACCCCATCGAGTCCATCAAGTCGCGCTTGAAAAGCACCGACAGTCTGGCGAAGAAGCTCGCCCGCAAAGGCTTCCCCATGTCGGTGGATTCCATCGAGGAGAACATCTTCGATGTTGCCGGCGTGCGCGTCGTCTGCACCTTCCCCGAGGACATGTTCTCCCTGGCTGAGTCGCTGCTGTCCCAAGACGATGTGACTCTTATCGAGCGGCGCGACTACGTGGCTTCCCCGAAGCCGAGCGGGTACCGCAGCTTGCATCTCATTATTGAGGTGCCCATTTTCCTTGAGCGCGAGAAGCGTTCGGTGAAGGTGGAAGTGCAGCTGCGCACCATCTCCATGAATTTCTGGGCATCGTTGGAGCATCAGCTGCGCTACAAGAAGAACCTCCCCGACGAGGAGGCCGCGGCAGTGGCCGCAGAACTCGCCGACTTGGCCGAGACTGCTGCCGATCTTGATCGCCGCATGCAGGCGCTGCGCAACTACTTGGACGACGGGGAAGAGTAGGGGCAGACAGTGCTCGTGCTCACCTTGTAGCCTGAAAGTCTCGCACTCCATATCATTCCCGATCGGTAATAGAACCGCTCAAATTTCCTTTTCATTCCCGAGCGGTAATGATATAGTTCTTGGTCGACAGATATTCCCGCTAGGTAATGAGAACGTCATGCGCATTAACTCGATGAAAGTCCTGGGGCAAGCCATTCGTGCGCGTCGCAAAGAGCTCGGCTATTCGCAGCAAGAGATGGCCGAGTATTGCGGGTGCGGTACGCGCTTCGTTTCCGATCTGGAGAACGGCAAGGAGACCATTCAGTTCGGCAAAACTCTCGACGTAGCTTCTATGCTCGGGCTCGACTTGAGCATAGACGTGAGAGGGGCCGCGCGGTGAGTGACCTGCTCGAGTAGCTACAACGATTCTTGAGGAATTGGCCGGTTCGTTGGAAGCAGCATTCGATGCGGCTGCTGCCGAATCGGCGAAGTTTGGCGCGAACAACGACGCCTACGCCATGGCGCAACGCATCGTAGAGGGCGCAGCCAAGCGCAAGGACGTCATGCTAAAGGCCGTTGGCTTGTTGAGCTGATGTTCGTGCTTTAATCGCCTGTGTCGCAAAGGTGAGGGTGCTTTCTTGCGCTACAATGGCTCTCATTCTGAATGAACGCCCGAAGGAGCTTTTATGATCAAGCTGTACGATACGCGCCGCCGCCAGAAGGTGGATTTCGAACCTGTCGAGCCCGGGAAGGTCTCCATGTACGTCTGCGGGCCGACGGTGTACAACCGCATCCACATCGGCAACGCGCGCACGTTCATCTCCTTCGACATGATTCGCCGCTACCTCAGCTGGCGCGGCTTCGACGTCACCTTCGTGCAGAACGTGACGGACGTGGACGACAAGATCATCCGCCGCGCTGCCGAGGAGGCGCGCACGGCCGCCGAAGTGGCCGAGGAGTACACGCGTCTGTTCATCGAGGACATGCATGCGGCCGACGTGCAGGATCCGGACATCCGCCCGAAGGCCACGGAGGAGATCGGCACCATGATCGCCCTCATTGAGCGCTTGATAGAGCGCGGCCACGCCTACGTGTCGGAGGGCGACGTGTACTTCGACGTGCGCTCCTACCCGGGCTACGGGCAGCTTTCGGGCCGCGATGTGGACGAGGCGGAAAGCGGCCACCGCGAGCTGCGCGCCGACGGCCAGGGCCTGGAGGAGCGCAAGCGCGACGAGCTGGACTTCGCCCTGTGGAAGGCGGCCAAGCCCGGCGAGCCGGCGTGGGAATCCCCCTGGGGCGAGGGCCGTCCGGGCTGGCACATCGAGTGCTCGGCCATGTCCGAGAAGTACCTGGGGCTACCCTTCGACATCCACGGCGGCGGGGCCGATCTGGTGTTCCCGCACCACGAGAACGAGCGCGCCCAGTCCGAGTGCGCCTGCGACAGCACGTTCGCCAACTACTGGATGCACTCCGGCATGCTGCAAATCGCCAACGCCGAGACCGGCGAGACCGAGAAGATGTCGAAGTCGCTGAACAACTTCCTGCTGCTGCACGAGGTGCTGGAGCAGGTGCGTCCGGCGGCCCTGCGCATGCTCATGCTGCAGAGCCACTACCGCAGCCCGCTCGTGTTCGGCGAGCAGCGCGTTGCCGAGGCCGACGCGGCCCTCACGCGTATCGAGAACGCCGTGAAGGCCCTGGACTGGCTGCTGGAGACGGGCACGCCCCGCGGCGAGGCGGCCCTTGAGCCCGAGACGCCCGCAGCTGCCCTTGCAGCCACGCTGGACGCCGCGGCGCTCACCGATCGTGTGGCCGTTCTGCGTGCGGGCTTCACCGAGGCCATGGATGACGACTTCAACGCGCCGGCGGCCTTGGGTGAGATCTTCTCATTCGTGAGCGATGCGAATGCGCTCGTGGCCGATGCGAAGACCCTCGCGGCCGAAGAAGCCGCCGCCGTGCGCGAGGCGCGCGACGCCATCGTGGAGCTCATGGACGTGCTCGGCATTGATGTGACGGCCGCCGAGGCGGGGGAGGCCTACCCGGTGGAAGTGGTGGCGCTCGCGGCCGACTTGGCCGGTTATGACGGCGATGATCCGGAAATCGCCGTGGCGCGCTTGCTCGAGGCCCGCGCGACGGCCCGCAAAGAGAAGAACTGGGCCGTGGCCGACGGCGTCCGCAACGGCCTGGCCGATCTCGGCTTCGTGATCGAGGACACCCCCCAGGGTGCCCGCGTGACGTTCGAGGGGTAGCTCGTTGGGAAGCATGCCGATGGAACTGCTCGCGCCGGCGGGTGGGATGGAACAGCTGCGGGCCGCCGTGGCCTTCGGGGCCGATGCGGTGTATCTGGCGGCCGAGCGGTTCGGCATGCGGGCCCGGGCGGCGAACTTCCGCATGGACGAGATTCCCGCTGCTGTGGCCTTTGCTCACGAACACGGCGTGAAGGTGCACGTCACCTGCAACATTCTCATGCACCCCGACGACATCGACGGGCTGCCGGCGTTCTTCCGCGCGCTGGACGCGGCCGGGGTGGACGCCTTCATCATCGGCGACCTCGGTGCCTTCGCTGTGGCCGGGGAGGTGTCGCCGCGGGTGGAGCGCCATGTGAGCACCCAGGCCTCGGTGGCCAATGCGGCTGCGGCCCGGGTGTGGCACTCTCTCGGCGCGAGCCGCGTGGTGTGCGCCCGGGAAATGTCGCTGGCCGACATCGCCCGCCTGCGCCAGGAGACGCCGCCTGATCTGGAGATAGAGGCCTTCGCTCACGGCGCCATGTGCATGGCGGTCTCGGGTCGCTGCCTCATCAGCAGCTACCTCACCGGCCGCTCGGGCAACAAGGGTCACTGCACCCAGCCCTGCCGCTGGAGCTACCAGCTGGAAGAGGAGAAGCGCCCCGGCGAGTTCTTTCCCATCGAGGAGGACGATCGCGGCACCTTCATCATGAATGCGAAGGATCTGAACATGCTCGCGCACCTACAGGCGTTGGCCGATGCGGGTGTGGATTCCATCAAGATCGAGGGTCGCAACAAGAAGGCCTTCTATGTGGCCACCGTGGTGGGCGCCTACCGCCGGGCACTCGACGGCGAGCCGCCCGAGGTCGTGGCCGACGAGCTTCTGGCCGTATCCCACCGTCCCTACGGCACTGGCTTCTATTTCTCCGAGGTTGAACAGGCGACCGCCTACGATGGCTACGAGCAGGAGACCATGCACGTGGCCGACGTCGTCGCATCCTCCCCGCGTCATCCAGAGCGAAGCGTGCAGCGCGAAGTCGAAGGATTTCCCGATGATCCGCAGTACCTGTACCTCCTGTGCCGCAATCGTTTCGCGGAAGGCGACGAGCTGGAAACCCTCGTGCCTCACGAGCCCAGCCGCCGACTCATCGTGCGCGATCTGCACTGGCTCAACACGTTCGGTCCTGATAACCACGACGAGGATGCCCCCGCCACGGTGAAAGAGGCCCTATCTCGTGCTACTGCCACCGATTGGGAACCCGCCGCCGCGGCCAACCGCTCCTGCAACCTCTATCGTATCCTCGTAGGAGATGCCTCGCGTTATGCCTCCGACGGTTCGGCTTCTGCCGCGCTTTCCGTCTCAGACAAGGCGGTATGCGATGAGTCTGCGCCCTTTGCGATCCCCGAAGGCTCCTTCCTCCGCAAACGCACCTTCCGCCGTTCCGCCCGGCACGAGGACAAGGAGAGGCTATGATCACCGTCGGCGATGTCATGAACATGAGGGCCTTCGACAGCATTTGGCTGGCGACTCCCTGCGACGGGGCGGCCGCGCGCGAGGTCACGGGCGTGGGCACCCTCGATCACGAGCCGTTCACGGGCGGCTACGAGGTGTTCACCCAGGGCGAATTCGTGTTCACCACGCTGGGTTTCGCCGGCGTGCACCCCGATCTGGCCGAAGAGGCGCTGCTTGCGCTCATCGATTGCGGCGTGGCGGCGGTGGCCGTGAAGCCCGTGGTGCTGAAGGAGCTGCCGCCCACGGTGGTGCAGGCCTCGGCCGCGCGGGGCGTGCCCGTGTTCTTCTACGAGGGGCGCTACATGGAACGGGTCATCGCCGACCTCATGAACCTGCTCGACGACGATGCCGCCGAGTGGGAGCGCAACCACCTGATCGACCTCATTCTGGCACCCTCCGACGAGCACGCCGTGCGCTCTACGTTCTTCACCATCGCGGGCGTTACAGGCGCCACTATCCAGTGTTTGGCCATACGCCCCGTCACCGACGACGGGGCATCGCTGCGCGCATTGCAGAAGGTGGTGGAAGGGGTACTCGCCGATTATGGCGAACGCTGGGACGACGTCGAGCGCACGTTTGTGTGCCGCTACCGCGAGATGCTTTTGGGGTTCGTCTCCTTCAAGAGGCCCCCGCTGAAGGCCATCGCCATCTCCGACGCCGACCTGGCGAAATGCATCGCCACGGCCGGGCCTTTGGTGTGCGGCATCAGCCAGGAGGTGAGCCTGGGGGAGGGGGATCTGGCGGTGCGGCAGGCCATGGCCGCCCTGCGCACGGCCGAGCGTGAGGACGCGGGCATCGTGCGGTGGACGACCCTGCGCTTCGACGCCTTCCGCGCGGCGGCCCGAAGCGATCGCCTGTACGCGCGCGCCGCCGACCTTCTGCGCTCGCTTCTGTTCGACTACGATGCTGAGCACGACGCCGACTTGGGTGCGACAGCCGAGGCGTTCGCTGCCGCCTATGGCGAGGTGAGCCGCACGGCCGAGGCGCTGTTCCAGCACCCGAACACCGTGCGCTACCGCCTGAAGAAGATCAAGGAAGTTCTTTCCGTGCAAGATGCAACCGACCGCGAACTGGCCGCCCTGCTCGCGTTGGCGTATCTGACATAGTTCGGTTCCCGCATCATTGGGGCTATCGGTGCGAGAGAAGGGAGCATGCTGTTTCTTTCATCGTCGCGAAGCCGATCTTGCAGACGATAATCTTGTGCAACTGCACAAATAGAAGCGCACGGGTTCATCCGATCGACCAAACGATGACCTTCGTCGTGGGCCTAAACTAGGCGCCGTCGAAAGGAGAACCACCATGAAACTGTTCAACGACCAGGCCGCAGCCGCCGTTGCTTCCCTTGATTCCGCCGACGCCGCCTACTGCGCCAAGCTGGAGCAGCGCTTCGCCCATATGGGCATCAGCTCAAAGGCGGCCTCCAGCGCCGTGCAGTCGCTCGTCGAGGCCGATGCCGTGCCCCAGGTTGGCGTCTGGGCCGCCCTGCCCTCCGCGTTCAAGGGCCTTTTCCAGAAGAAAACCGAGGTGAAGCCTGTCGCCTCCGAGGCGTTCGAGGCTTCTCTGTCCGAAGCGCTCGCCTAGATTCGTCGCAGCAGACGTCTCCGCTTCGCCGCATGGTGCCACCTCTTCGTTGGCCCCGTGCTGCCGCGCTTGCATCTGCCGCGCGATCGCCTGGTGCGCTGAGTCACCGACTCTCAAGCCTTGCCGGCTGCCAATTTCCCACCGAGGGCAGCCTCGGTTTTCCCAAACGCAAAGCGACCCCGCCAAAGTCGGCGGGGTCGCTTCAAGTAAGCTCAAGTAAGTAAGAGTAGGCCGGGAGTTGGCGGAGGGGGTGCCGCGCGCAGTTCATTGAAGTGCATTAGGAAATGTCGGAACCCTCGACGAGCCCTGCACTTCAATGCTGTTTGAGCACGGTGCCCCCTCCGCCAACTCCCGACCGGACAACCAGGGTTAGTCCTCAACCTCGACAAGTTCGATGTCGAAGTTCAAGTCCTTGCCCGCCAGCTCGTGATTCATGTCGAAGGTGACGATGCCGTCCTCGATGGACTGCACGAACACGGGGAAGGGCTGGCCGCCCGGGCCCATCATGTAGACGGTCTGGCCGACGGGCAGCTGGTCGGCGTTGGGGATCTGATCCACGGGCACCTTCTGCACCATGGCGTCGTCGCGCTCGCCGTAGGCCTCGGCGGCGGGGATGTGCACGGTCTTCTTCTCGCCGACGGCCATGTCCTCCACGGCGGCGTCGAAGCCGGGGATCATCTGGCCGGCCATGCAGACAAACTCGATGGGCTCGCCGCGGTCCACGGACGAATCGAACTTGGTGCCGTCGTCCAGCGTACCGGTGTAGTGAACCTTGACCTTCTTGCCTTTGTTGCTCATGAGAGCTCCTTTCCAAAAGATGTGCGCCTAAGTCTAGCGGAAGGGGCCGTGCGGGGTGGGGAAGGGGCGCAACCTGCTCCAAGTTGTCATAAACGGAGCTTTTTGCCTTTGGGATGGCCCCAGTGGGGGTATGATGAAAACAGTAACGAAAACGCTCATCTTTGTGCGCATGCTCAAGAAAGAGCTGAATATATAAACGGGCAGAGAGGAAGGAAGATTCTATGGGCTATCGAGCGGGAGTTGTGGGGGCGGCCGGTTTCGCCGGCATCGAGCTGGTGCGCCTGCTGTCGCGCCATCCCGAGTTCGACTTGGCGGCGGCGACCTCCGACGCGCTGGCGGGAACGCCCATTGCGAAGGCCTATCCCGCCTTCACTGGGGTAACCGATCTCGCGTTCTCCACCCACGAGGATACTGATTTCTCTGCCTTCGACGTGGTGTTTCTGGCGGTGCCCCACAAGGCGGCCATGGGCATGGCGCCCGACCTTATGGCCGCCGGCGTCACGGTCGTCGACCTGTCGGCCGATTTCCGCCTGAAGGATCCGGCCATTTACGAGAAGTGGTACGCGCCTCATACGGCCACCGATCTTCTGGCCCAGGCCGCCTTCGGACTGCCCGAGCTCACGGGCGACGAGTTGGCCGCCGCGGCCGAGCGCCGCGCTGCCGGCGAGGCCGTGCTCGTGGGCTGCGCCGGCTGCTACCCGACGGCCACCTCGCTCGCTGCGGCGCCCGCTATCCGCGCGGGGCTCGTGGACGCGGTGGCGCCGGTGGTGGCCGATGCCGTCTCGGGCGTGACCGGCGCGGGCAAGAAGGCCACGGAGCGCACCCATTACTGCTTCGCCAACGAGAACCTGGAGGCCTACGGCGTGGGCACCCATCGCCACACTCCCGAGATCGAGCAGATCCTGGGGCTCGAGGGCCGGCTCGTGTTCACGCCGCATCTCGCTCCGCTCAACCGCGGACTGCTGTCCACGGTGACGTTGCCGCTGGTTTCGGGGGCTGCCCCCACCACCGAGGAGCTCGTGGAGTTGTATCGCGACTTCTACGCGGCAAGCCCGCTCGTCTCCGTCATGGACGCCGGCGTGCAGCCGCGCACGGCGTCGGTGGCGGGAACCTGCCGCGCCCAAGTGGGCGTGGCGGTACACCCCGCCGGCATGATTGTGGCCACCGGCGCCATCGACAACTTGGGGAAGGGCGCGGCCGGCCAGGGCGTGCAGTGCGCCAACATCGTGTTCGGTCTGCCCGAGACTTGCGGTTTGGAAGAGATCGCCAACCCCGTGTAGGACTGGAAGGGGACGAGGGCCGTGTCGGCGCCGTCCCGTGGGAAAGAGAGGACCTATGACCGAGAACGACACTTTCGCTTTCGATCCTGAGGGCAATGCGGCCAGCGCGCTCGGCTTTTCCGCTGTGGGCGTGCACGCGGGCTTTAGGGCCGACCCGGAGCGTCTCGACATGGCGCTCGTCGTTGCCGACGAGCCCTGTGCGGCGGCGGCCACCTTCACGACCAATGTGTTCTGCGCGGCGCCCGTGCGCGTGTCCCGCGAGCATTTGAACGAGGGGGGCGCCGGCTCTCCCGCTTACGGGTGCGCCCGGGCCGTTGTCGTCAACTCCGGCATCGCGAACGCCGCCACGGGCGAGATCGGCTTGGAAAACGCCCGCAAGACCGCCGAGCTCGTCGGCGAGGCCGTGGGCTGCCCGGCCGACGAGGTGCTCGTGGCCTCCACGGGCGTTATCGGCCAGCACCTGCGTCTTGAGCCCTTCGCGGAGGGCGTGCCGGCGGCGCTTGCGGCCATGGCGAAAGTGGCCGACGATCTCGCCGGCCGCACATCCCAGGGCCTGACGGCGGCCCGCGCCATCATGACCACCGACACCTGCCCCAAGCACGGCTCGGTCAGCTTCTCCGGCAACGGCATCGGATATCCGGGCGTCACCTTCACCGTGGGCGGTATGTGCAAGGGTGCTGGCATGATCATGCCGAACATGGCCACCATGATCGCCGTCATCACCACCGACGCGCCTCTCGCCGCGCCCGATCTGTCGCAGGCCCTCACGGCGGCGGTGAGCAAGAGCTTCAACAAGGTGACGGTGGACTCCGATACCTCCACCAACGACACCTGCTTCGCCCTGGCATCCGGCGCTGCCGCGCCCGACGGCCCCGCTTTCACGCCCGGCACACCGGCCTTCGACGCCTTCCAGCGCGCCCTCGATCAGCTTGCGACGACGCTCGCCCGCAAGATGGCCGCCGACGGCGAGGGGGCCACGCGCCTCATCACCGTCACCGTGCGTGGGGCCGCTACGGCTGACGACGCCGATGCGGCTGCCCGTACGGTGGCGAATTCGCCGCTCGTGAAGACCGCTGTCTACGGACACGATGCCAACTGGGGCCGTGTTGCCGCCGCCCTCGGACGGTCCGGTGCTCGTTTCAATCAGGAGGACGTGGATATCGATATACTGGGCCTGCCCGTGTGCCGTGCCGGTCTGGTGGTCGATTTCGACGAAGAAGAGGCCCTGCGGCGCTTCGAAGAACCCGAAGTGGCCATCGAGGTGGATCTGCACGCGGGGGAGGAGTCGGCCACGATGTGGACCTGCGACTTCTCGCACGAGTACGTGACGATCAATGGAGACTACCGCTCATGAAATACGCTAACGAAGCCCGTGCTGAGGGCGTGCCCGTACGCACCGGCGAGATCCTCTACGAGGCCATGCCATGGCTCAAGCAGGTGACGGGCAAGACCATCGTCATCAAGTACGGCGGCTCGGCCATGGAGAACCCCCAGCTGGCTGCCGAGGTCATGGCCGACATCGTGCTTTTGAAGATCTTGGGCGTGAACCCGGTGCTCGTCCATGGGGGCGGCAAGGCCATCAACCGCGCCTTCGCCAAGTTCGATCTGCCGGTGGAGTTTGTCGACGGCCAGCGCGTCACCACCGACGACGCCATGGATCTTGTGCGCATGGTGCTCACGGGCGAAGTGAACCAGCAGCTGGTGGAGGCCATGAACGCCCATGGCAACATGGGCGTGGGCGTGTCGGGCACCGACGCCGGCATCATCGTGGCCGAGCAGGCCGATCCGCGGCTGGGGCGTGTGGGCAAGATCACGCGCATCAACACGCCGCTCATCGAGGACTTGGTGGCCGACGACTACATTCCCATCATCGCCTCCATCGCCATTGGCGAGGACGGTGGCTGCTACAACGTGAACGCCGACGTTGCTGCCGGCTACATCGCCGCGGCCATCGGTGCCCACAAGATCATCTTCCTCACCGATGTGGACGGCCTCTACGAGAACTACCCCGACCCCGACTCGCTTATCGCCGAGATGTCGCTGGGGGAGGCCGAGGCCATGGTGCGCGGCGACAAGCTGGCCTCGGGCATGATTCCGAAGCTGGCGAGCTGCGTGCGCGCCCTCGATTCCGGCGTCAGCGCGGCCCATATCATCAACGGCACGGTGCCCCATGCGCTTCTGCTGGAAATGCTCACCGACTCCGGCATGGGAACCATGGTGGGCGGCCTCGCTTCCGCCCAGTTCCTGAACGTCTCGCCGGTGAGCAAATTCGCCGCCAAACTCATTGAAAACCGTTAGGAGCATCCCATGACTCTCGCCCGCGAAATGGCTTTGGAATCCGAATACGTGATGGGCACCTTCGCCCGCAAGCCCGTGGAATTCGTCGAAGGCCACGGCATGACGCTCATCGACGATGCCGGCAACGAGTACCTCGACTTCCTCTCCGGCATCGGCGTCTGCAGCCTCGGCCACTGCCACCCCTCCATCGTGCAGGCCGTGAGCGATCAGGCCGCCAAGCTCATCCACGTGAGCAACTACTACTACATCGAGCACCGCGGGGAAGTGGCCCAGCTTCTGTCGAACATGCTGAACGCCTACGTCGATGAGCCGAGCCCCGAGACGTGGAAGACCTTCTTCGCGAACTCGGGCGCCGAGGCCAACGAGTGCGCTATCAAGCTGGCGCGCCTGTACGCCCGTCGCCGCACGGAGGCCGCCGGCAAAGATGCCGAGTTGGCCCCGCGCCTCATCGTCACGCTGGCCAAGAGCTTCCACGGCCGCACCTTGGCGACGCTTGCGGCCACGGCCCAGCCGGCCAAACAGGAGGCCTTCCAGCCGCTGCCGGCCGGGTTCACGGCCACGCCCATCAACGATGTGGAAGCTTTGGAGCGTCTGTTCGAGACTCAGGGCGACCGCATCTGCGCCGTCATGATCGAGTGCATCCAGGGCGAGAGCGGCGTGCACCCCTGCACCGAGGAGTTCGTCGGCGCCATTCGCCGTCTCACCGAAGAGCGCGGTGCGCTTATGATCTGCGATGAGGTGCAAAGCGGCATCTTCCGCACGGGCTTGCCGTTCGGGTTCCAGAACTTCGGCGTGCTGCCCGACATCGTCACCATGGCCAAGGGCATCGCCTCTGGTGTGGTGGCCGGCGCCTGCGCGGCCAAAAGCTCCATCGCGGCGGCGTTCGCGCCGGGCGATCACGGCACCACCTTCGGCGGCTCGAACATCGCCATGGCCGCGGCCCATGTGACGCTGTCCACGCTGCTCGCCCCGGGTATGGGGGCGCAGATCGAGTCGGTAGGCGCCTACATGCGCGAGCGTTTGGCCCGGCTGCCCCACGTGCAGGAGGTGCGCGGCTTCGGCCTTATGAACGGCATCGATCTCACCCATGAGGCGCCGTCGGCTCCCGATGTGGTGGCCGCCGGCCTGGAAGCGGGCCTCGTCCTGAACGCCACCGGCCCCCATACGCTGCGTTTCCTGCCCCCGCTCATCTGCACGGAAGCCGACGTGGACGTGCTGGTTCAGAAGCTGGAGCAGTTGCTGTAAAACGCCATCCCATTGAGCCTTCATCGAGCGACCCTTGCACAAAAAGCTTGGGTCGCTCTTGTATATAAGCGCACAATTTCCCAGGTAGAATAAGTAAATTTTTGTGCAACTGCACAGCACAGTGCACAATTAAATTGCGCCGTTTCCGCAAAAATTTTGAAATTCGGGGTTGACGACTCATAAATTAGGGCATAATGCCGTCAACCGCACAGCCGAGGGCTTACGGCGCAAGGCGCCAGGGCCCCATAACTCGGACGGCTGCGCGTACTTGAAAGGAATTGTCACGATGCAGGCAGCAGCTCTCATAGCTTCCAAGCACAGCGGAATCGCTGCTGCTGCCCCGTGCTCCCAGTTCCTCGCCACGGCTTACGTCGACCGACGCCGACGTACCTCTTCTCTGCGACGCCGACGCGCGTAGCAGATCTTTTCGCGCGCTCAGCGCACCGCCGCGCGGCCCCGCCCGGGTCCGCCAAAGGCCGTGGCCTCCCGAAGTTCCTCTTCGAAACCTCAAGCACCATCGCGCAGGAACCCTGCGCATCGTCCCAGACGCGACTTCACGCCACGCCTTTCCATCGCAAAGCGAGCCGGGCACCCCATAAGGAAACCCAAAAGCAGCTCCCGACACGAAAGGCAACTCCCATGACTACGACGAACTCCTCCCTCCACGACGCCCCGCAGATCTCCGCCAAGCCGGCCCCCGGCGAGAAAGAGCGGTGTGTGCTCGCCTACTCCGGCGGCCTCGACACCTCCGTGTGCATCAAATGGCTGCAAGAGGAATACGATCTCGACGTCATCGCCGTCGTGGGCGACCTCGGCCAGGAGCACGAGGGCCTCGAGGCCATCAAGGCCAAGGCGCTCGCCACCGGTGCCATCGGCTGCGCGGTCATCGACATGCGGGAGACCTTCGCCAACGAGTACCTCGCCTGTGCCATGGCCGCCAACGCCATGTACGAGAACAAGTACCCGCTCGTGAGCGCGCTCTCGCGGCCGCTCATCGCCAAGCACCTCGTGGCGGTGGCCCACCAGTTCGGCGCCAAGTACGTGGCCCACGGCTGCACGGGCAAGGGCAACGACCAGGTGCGCTTCGAGTCCTCGGTGCTCATGCTGGATCCGGCGCTCACCATCATCGCGCCGGTGCGCAACTGGGATCTCGGCTGCCGGGCCGACGAGATCGAATGGGCGGCGGCCCACGGCGTGCCGGTTAAGGCCACCACCGACAAGCCCTACTCCATCGACGACAACCTGTGGGGCCGGGCCATCGAGTGCGGCGTGCTGGAGGATCCCTGGTGCGAGCCGCCGGCGGATATTTGGACGATGACGTGCGATCCGGCCTGCGCGCCCGACGAGCCCACCTACGTGGAAATCGAGTTCGATCAGGGCGTTCCCTGTGCGCTTGACGGCACTCCGATGAGCTTCCTCGACATCATCTACGCCATGAACGATATTGCTGGCATCAACGGCTACGGCCGCATCGATATGGTGGAGAACCGGCTCGTGGGCGTGAAGAGCCGCGAGTGCTACGAGGTGCCGGGCGGTCTGGCCCTCATCCAGGCTCACAAGGCCCTGGAGGATCTGTGCCTGGAGCGGGGCGTGCTGCACCACAAACTCGCCATCGAGCAGACCTGGGCCGAGCAGGTGTACAACGGCCTGTGGTTCTCGCCGCTGAAGGAGGCCTTCGACGCGTTCCTCGCCCACACCCAGCAGTGCGTGTCCGGCACGGTGAAGCTGAAGTTCTTCAAGGGTTCCTGCACCGTGGTGGGACGCAAGAGCACCTATTCGCTGTATGATTTCGGCCTGGCCACCTACGACGCCGACGATGCTTTCGACCACCAGGCCGCCAAGGGCTTCATCGACATTCACGGCCTGTCCTGCAAGGTGTGGGCGAAAAACCGGCTCGCCACGGGCGCGCGCATGCCTTCCTACGACGACGTGAACCTCGCGAACACTGCTTACGGCAAGATGAGCGCCGTGGTGGAGGAAGCCGAGGAGATTCTGGAAGGCGCCGACGCCGTCACGGCCTAGGGGCGCTCAACGAGCGCGACAACGAGGGAAGCGGGCGGTCTTAAGGGCCGCCCGCCTGGCTTACCGATTTACCGAGGAGACACTATGGCACTGTGGTCTGGAAGATTCACCGAAGGCGCCGATGCCTTTACCCAGCGCTTCGGGGCGTCGCTGCCCGTGGATCAGCGACTCTACGCCGAGGACATCGCCGGCTCTATCGCCCATGCTAACATGCTGGCCGCCCAGGGCATCATTGCGACCGCCGATGCCGAAGCCATTGCGGAAGGGCTCCAGGGCATTCTGGCCGACATCACCTCCGGCGCGCTCACGTTCGACGTGATGGAAAGCGAGGACATCCACATGGCCATCGAGGCGGAGCTGACCCGCCGCGTGGGGGATGCCGGGGCGCGGCTGCACACGGGCCGCTCGCGCAACGACCAGGTGGCAACCGACACGCGCCTGTACGCCAAGCGTCGTGCCGGCGAGCTTATGGCCGCCAACGTTGCCCTGCGCGAGGCGCTCATTGCCCAGGCCGAGGCGAACTTCGATGTCATCCTGCCGGGCTACACGCACCTGCAGCACGCCCAGCCGGTGCTGTTCTCGCACCATATGCTCGCCTACGTGCAGATGCTTGCGCGCGACTGGAATCGCCTCGCCGCCGCCCGCGACGCCGCCGACGCATGCCCCTTGGGGGCCGCGGCCTTGGCCGGGACCACCTATCCGCTCGATCGGTTCGCCACCGCGGAGGCGCTCGGCTTCGACCACCCCATCCCGAACTCGCTGGACGCCGTGTCCGACCGCGACTTCCTGCTCGATCTCATCTACGCCTGCAGCGTGTCGTGCTTGCACCTGTCGCGTTTGTGCGAGGAAATCGTGCTGTGGTCCTCGGCGGAGTTCGGGTTCATCACGCTGTCGGATGCCTACTCCACCGGCTCTTCTATCATGCCCCAGAAGAAGAATCCCGATTTCGCGGAGCTCATCCGCGGCAAGTCGGGCCGGGTCGTGGGCGATCTGGTGGCCCTCATGATGACGTTGAAGTCGCTGCCGCTCGCCTACAACAAGGATCTTCAGGAGGACAAGGAGGGCGCCATGGACGCCGCCGACACCCTGGAGGACTGCTACGTATGCGCTGCCGGCATGATCGCCACCATGACGGTGAACGCCGACGCCATGGCCGCCCAAGCGAAGAAGGGATATCTGGCCGCGACGGATGTGGCCGACTACCTGGCCAAGAAGGGCCTGCCCTTCCGCCGGGCCCACGAGATCGTGGGGCATCTGGTGCTTCTGTGCGACCAGCGCGGCTGCGATTTGGAAGACCTCACGCTGGACGATTTCAAGGCGGAAAGCGATCTCTTCGAATCCGATATCGTGGAGTGCCTGAACCTGCCCGCCATCGTTGCCGCCCGCACCACCTTCGGTGGCACGGCCCCCGAAGCGGTGCGCGTGCAGCTGGCGGCCGCCAAGGCGCAGCTGGAAGGTGCTTGCGCATAGCTCGCTTTCAAAGGGCTGAGGCTCGGCCTGTTCCATAGCGGGAAATAAGATACTCGTGATTATTATAATCACGAGTATCTTACGTTCGGGGGGGGGGCAGACTGCTGCGCTGTCCTCTGTGCATTTCCTGGTGGTGGCTCCATCTTATGAACCCTCCATAACTCATTGGTAAAATGGCCAGACCTATAACTGATGGAGGTTAATTCGTGGGTTCTCGCGCAATGAAGGGCCGTAAGGGCACGAAAGTAAAGAATAAGAAGGTCATTGTCCTGTCGGTGTTGGGCCTCATGGTGGCCTTTATCGCGGCGGGCGTGTTCGGCGTGGTGACGCTGTGCAACTCCTGGCTGGAGGATCTGCCCGACTACCAGAACGCCGACGCTTACAACACGGCGCAGCCAACCATGGTTTACGCATCGGACGGCACGACGCTGCTCGCCGAGTTCCAGCTGGAGAATCGCGACCCGGTGGCTCTCGACCAGATTAGCGAGTACGTGCTGAAGGGCACCGTCGCCACCGAGGACGAGCGCTTCTACACCCACTCCGGCGTCGATTACCTCGGTGTGGCCCGCGCGCTCGTGAACAACCTCATGGGCGGCGAGCTGGAGGGCGCCTCCACCATCACTCAGCAGTTCGTGCGCAACACGATTCTTTCCGACGAGATGCGCGACATCTCCTTCAAGCGCAAAATCCGCGAGATGTACATTTCCCAGAAGCTGGAAGAGCAGTACTCCAAAGACGAGATCCTGCTCATGTACCTGAACACTATCAACTACGGTTCCGGTGCCTACGGTATCGAGGCCGCCGCCGAGCGCTACTTCTCCAAGGACGCGAAGGACCTCACGTTGAACGAGGCGGCCACGCTCGTGGGCATTCCCCAGTCGCCCACCTACAACAACCCCATCGATTATCCGGACAACTGCCTGAAGCGCCGCAACACCGTGCTCGACCGCATGGTGTCCAACGGGGTTATCACGGCGGAGGAGGCCGACGCGGTGAAGGCCGAGCCCATCGAGCTGAACCCCTCCGAGCCCTCCATGACGGGCATTCTGGCCTACCCCTACTTCACGAGCTACGTGCGCAACCAGCTGACCAACCCCGAGGGCAAGTACGCCTATTCCACCTCCGAGCTGTTCAAGGGCGGGTTGAAGGTGATCACGACGCTGGATATCGAGGCCCAGACCGCCGCCGAAGAGGCTGCGGCCGAAAAGGAAGAGGAGGCCGGCGATCCCTTCGAGGTGGCCATGGCCGTTGTGAACCCCGAGAACGGCTACATCGACGCGCTGGTGGGCGGTCGCGATTACGAGAGCTCTCAGGTGAACATGGCCACGGGCGAGGGCGGCGCGGGCCGTCAGGCCGGATCGTCGTTCAAGCTGTTCACGCTTTTGGCGGCTATCAACGAGGGCATCGACCCGGAAACGCTCATCGATGCCGGCTACAAGGTTGATTTGGAGGGCGGCGAGCCTGTCTACAACAACGATAAGGCCGATTACGGCACGCGCACCATCAAGAGCGCTTTCGGCGTGTCGTCGAACACGGCGTTTATTCGCTTGCTTCTCTCCGTGGGCGTCGATAAGGTGATCGAGATGGCCCACGCCATGGGCATCACCTCCGATTTGCCGGCGGTGGCGGGCCTTACCCTGGGCATCGGTTCGGTCACGCCGCTCGAAATGGCTGACGCCTATGCCACGGTGGCCAACGGCGGCGTCCACTACGATCCGGAGTGCATCATCTCCATCGAGGACAAGAACGGCAACGTCATCGTGGACAACACCGACCCCACGGGCGAGCGGGTGTTCTCTCGCGAAGTGGCCCGGGCGGCCCTCGACTGCATGGAAGTGGTCATCGACAACGGCACCGGCAAGGCGGCTCGCCCCGATAACGGCCAGGAGGCCGGCGGCAAGACCGGTACCACCGACGACAAGAAGGACAGCTGGTTTTGCGGTGTGACCCCGCAGTACGCCGTGGCCATCTGGCTGGGCGACCGCTCCGACTATTCCGAGGCCCAGGCGACGACTACGACGGCGGCCAGCGTCTTCGGCGATTTCATCGACAAGATGATCTCCCCGACGCAGACGGTGAAGTTCTTCGAGGCAGATAAGCCCGAGTACAAGAAGGATTACCGCGACGAGGACAACCATATCGGCGGCTACTACTCTTCCAAGAAAAAGAAGGACGACACCGAGGTGACCACGAAGCAGGATGACGAAGAGACGCCCGAGGGCGACGGCGACGAGAACGGCGGCAACGAAGGCGGAGAGGGCAACGAGGGCGGCGGCAACGCCGAGCCGACGCCGACACCGACGCCGGAGCCTACCCCGGAGCCCGAACCGACGCCGGAGCCGACACCGGAGCCGACACCCGACCCAGCCCCGGACGACGGTGGCGGCGAGGGTGCCTAAAGCAGCGTAGCCGCGACATAATTGTTGCGATACCGTGACGGCGGTACGGGCCCGGGGGCGCGGACTGCTATCATAGCGAACGAGAAACCAAAGCCTCGCTCGACGAGGCTACCCTGAGCAAACAACCGGTGCCTCAAGGCACCGAAGACGGGAGAAATCATGAGGAAACGTACCATCGCGCGGGTTTTGGCTGTGGCCCTTGGCGCGGCTTTGGCCCTCGGCGCTCTTGCCGGTTGCCAGTCGCCGGCCACTGGAGCCACCGACCAGCAGCAGGCCAATCGCACCTACATGACCAAGGTCAACCAGGCGGTGGAGGAGCTGAACACGCGCCTCGGCGAATTCGACGAGGCGGTGGCCCAGGAGAGCGTCGTCAATATGCGCAACAAGGCCAACAGCGCCTTCGAGGCCATTGACGCTCTGGCGGCCATCGATACGCCGGACGCCATGAAGGACCTGCAGACGAACTATGTCGACGGCTGCAACAAGCTCAAGGATGCTTTGAACAGCTACATCGATTTGTACACGGAAATCAGCAGCGCAACCGAGGAGGCGCCCTTCGACTTCAGCGCCTACGACGAGCGCGTGAAGGAAATCCAAGACGCCTACAACGAGGGCATCGACAAACTGAAGGCCGCCGACGAAGAGGCTTTGAAGCTGAATGAAGACTAATCAAGTAGAACTGCTGGCGCCGGCCGGCAATATGGCGGCGCTGCATGCGGCGGTGACTGGTGGGGCCGATGCGGTGTATCTGGGGCTTGAGACCTTCAATGCGCGGCGCGGGGCCGACAACTTCACCCTGGAGACGCTGCGGGAGGCCTGCGACTTCGCGCATCTGCGCGGGGTTTCCATCTACGTCACCATGAACACCATCATCCTGCCCGACGAGGTAGGGGAGGCCTTGGAATGCGTGCGCCAAGCTTACCGCGCCGGCGCCGATGGCTTCATCGTGCAGGACATCGGCCTGGCCGCGGAGATCTCCCGCACGCTCCCCGAAGCGTCGCTGCACCTTTCCACGCAGATGAACACCCACAACCTCGCCGGCGTGCGCGCGGCGGCCCGCTTAGGGGCCGAGCGCATTACGCTCGCCCGCGAGGTGTCGCTGGACGAGATCGCCCTTCTGTGCGCGGCGGCGGCCGAAGAGGGGATGGAAGTGGAGGTGTTCGCCCACGGCGCGTTGTGCGTGTGCTACTCGGGCCAGTGCTTCATGTCCTCCATGATCGGCGGCCGCTCGGCCAACCGGGGGATGTGCGCGCAAGCGTGCCGGCTTCCCTATGAGCTGCAGAACAAGGCTCTGCAGAAGAGCCTTCCCTCGCCGGGCGATCACTTGCTTTCGCCCCAGGATCTGTGCACGGTGGATCGCGTGGACGACCTCGTGGCCGCCGGCGCGGCGTCGCTTAAAATCGAGGGCCGCATGAAGTCGCCCGAGTACGTTTTCGCCGTGACCTCCGTCTATCGTAAAGCTCTCGATGCTGCTTTGGCGAAGGAGAACGCGGCTATCACCGATGCCGATCGCGACCGCCTCACCGATGCCTTCTCCCGCGGGTTTACCACGGCCTATCTGGACGGCAAACGCGGCAACGATATCATGAGTTACCAGCGTCCCAACAACCGCGGCCTGTTCCTCGGCCGCGTCGACGAGGTGCGCGATGGCGCTGCCTATCTGAAGAGCGCCCATGCCCTGACAGAAGGCGACGTCCTGGAGTTCTGGACGCGCAAGGGCAACGGCACGCTGACGCTGGGGCCGGTGCGCACCGACAAGAAGGGCCGCTACCATTTGCCGCTGGAAGGCAAGACGCGCACGGTGAAGGCCGGCGACCGCGTTTTCCGCGTCCGCAGTGCCGAGGCCGCCTTCGAAGACGACGCCCGTGAGCCTCGCGTGCCCCTCGTCGGCACCGCCACCCTCCACATCGGCGAGCCTCTTCGCATGGAATTCCACCCCGCCGCCGAGGCCGATATTGAAGGCGCTCCCCGCACCACCCTCGCCGTTGCCCGTCGCCTGCAAGCTGCCTTCCCCGATGGGGTTTCCGGTGTCGCCGAAGGCGCGCCCGTAGAGGCGGCTCGCACCCGCGCCGTCTCCTTCGACGACGTTGCCGCCCACATCGACCGCCTTGGCAACACGCCCTACCAGCTGGTGAACCTTACTATCGATATGGACGACGGCGTCGGCATCGGCTTCTCGGCCCTGCATGGCGTGCGCGCGGCGGCGCTGGACGCCCTCACCGAGGCGCTTACCGCCGAGGGCCACGGCCGCACCCTGCCCCGCACCATCCCGCGCGAGCCGCTGCCCGCAGCGCGTCCCACCGGCTGTCGCGTGGCCGTCACGGTCACGAACCCCGCTTGCGCTCGCGCCGCCAAGCGCGCCGGCGCGCACCTCATCTATGTGCCGGCTCTGAACTACCGGCGCGGCGAGGCGGTTATCGCCGGCCAGAAGAACGCCGCTGCCGAGCAGGCCGGCTACCCCAAGGGCTGCATTCCCATCATGCCTGTGGCCGATCACGAGGCCGTTGGCGGCGCGCGCGAAGCGGTCGTCGATGCCGACGTGTGGAAGTATGCTGCTGAGGGCAAGCCGCTTTTGGCCGAAAGCCTCGGTGCTATGGAACGGGCTTCCGAAGAGGGGGCGCTGCTCGATGTCGGCTCCCATGTGCCCATTACCAACGGGCTCTCGCTGGCTGTCGCTAGCGAGTTCGGGGCCGCGCGCGTGTGGCTCTCGCCGGAGCTCACGCTGCGGCAAATCGAAGAGGTTGCCAAAGATGCCCCGGTGGAGCTGGGCGTGCTGCTCATCGGCGCCCAGGAACTCATGGTCACCGAGCACTGCATGCTCATGAGCCAGGGCCCCTGCGACGAGAACTGCGCCGAATGCCCGCGTCGCAAGAGCCCCCATGTGCTGAAGGATCGCAAGGGCTACGAGTTCCCGGTCGTCACCGACGCCATGGGCCGCAGCCACCTCTACAACGCGGTGGAACTGGATATCGCCTCGTCGATGCCCGAGTTGCTCGCGGCCGGTATCTCCTCCTATATGGTGGACGCCACCCTCATGAACGCCGAGGAGACGGCCCACGCCGTGGGACGCGCCATTCGCGCCCTGCACGTGGCCCAAAACGACGGCAACGCCATCGCGAAGATGCCCAACACCACCTCCGGCCACCTCTACCGCGGCGTCTCGTAGCGGCTGTGCTAGAATTTCCAGCACTTGTATAAAGGTATCGCGATATTAAAGAAAAGCGGAGGCATCATGCTTACTCCTGAGGAACAACTGCACATTATCAAATCCGGTACGGCGCAGATCGTGCCCGAATCGGCGCTCCTGGAGAAGCTCAAGCGCGGCGTGCCGCTGAACGTGAAGCTCGGCGTCGATCCGACAGCCCCCGATATCCATCTGGGCCATGCGGTGCCCCTGCGCAAGCTGCGCCAGTTCCAGGATCTGGGGCATCAGGTGACACTCATCATCGGCGACGGCACGGCGCTCATCGGGGACCCGTCCGGACGCAACACCACGCGCCCGCAGCTCTCGCGCGAGAAGATTCAGGAGAACGCGCAGACCTACGTTGACCAGGCGTTCAAGATCCTCGATCCCGAGAAGACCGTGCTGCGCTACAACTCCGAGTGGATTCTCGATTTGAACATGGAGTCGCTGCTGAAGCTTCTCGCGAACTTCACGGTGGCCCGCATCTTGGAACGCGACGACTTCCACAACCGTTACACGTCGGGCCAGTCCATCAGCTTGCACGAGTTCCTCTACCCGGTCATGCAGGCCTACGACTCCGTGGTCATCAAGGCCGATGTGGAGCTCGGCGGCACCGACCAGCTGTTCAACCTGCTCGCCGGTCGCGAGCTCATGGAGAAGATGGGCATGGAGCCCCAGGTCTGCCTCACGCTGCCCTTGCTCGAGGGCACCGATGGCGTGAAGAAGATGTCGAAGAGCTACGGCAACTACATCGGGCTCACTGACGAGGCGGCCGACATGTTCGGTAAGGTCATGTCCATTCCCGACGAGCTCATGGTGAAGTACTACCGCCTCGCCTCCACCGAGGCTGTGGACGAAATCGACCGTATCGAGGCAGGGCTGGCTGCTGACGAGCTGCATCCCAACAAGGTGAAGCGCGCGCTCGCCCGTAACATCGTGGCCGCCTACTACGACGACGTGGCCGCCGAGGCCGCCGAGGCCGACTTCGACCTCAAGTTCAAGGAGCACGGCTTCCCGGCCGACGCCCCCATCTTCGCGCCCGATCTGACGCCGGATGAGAACGGCCTGGTATATGTGGCGA
This sequence comes from Adlercreutzia sp. CNCM I-6207, assembly GCF_977072305.1. NCBI lineage: Bacteria > Bacillati > Actinomycetota > Coriobacteriia > Eggerthellales > Eggerthellaceae > Adlercreutzia > Adlercreutzia sp. CNCM I-6207. The sequence goes on along the minus strand of NZ_CDRVLZ010000017.1, from coordinate 2,736 downwards.
AGATTCTGGTAGATGCCGGCGTGGCTGGCACCGCCTCCGAGGCGCGTCGCCTTATCGACGGCGGCGGCGTGAAGGTCAACGGCGAGGCGCTTGCCCCCAAAGCCTACAATGTGGCTCCCGAGGTTCTCGCCGGCGCCGAGGTGCAGGTGGGGAAGAAGAAGTTCGTGCGCTTCGAGTAGCTTTTGAGGCCGGCGTAAGTGTGCTGAGGTTTGCCGGCTGAGTGCCAGCGACGTTTTCCGCTTAGAGGAGTTTTTTCCAGAAATGAAAAAAGTTGCAAGGATTCGCGTGGCTGAATCGTGTTACTTGCAGAGACGGAAGAAAACTCAAGGAGGAACCTGAATTATGAAGAAGTCTACCTTCGTTGTTGTCGTGGTGCTCGCGTTGGCGCTTTGCGTGCCGGCGGTGGCTTTCGCCGCCCTTTCCCCGTCGTCGCCGATGGCGATCGGCTCCCGTTCGGCTGCGGCGACGTGTCCGAATTACGCCGACCGCAATGCCAACGGTGCGTGCGACCGGCATGAGAATGGTGCGTGCCCCGGCTACACTGATGCCGACGGCGATGGCGTCTGCGACAACTACCAAGACGGCGCGTGCTCTGGGTATGTGGATGCCGACGGCGACGGCATATGCGACAACTGCGCCGGTGCTGGAGCGAACTGCCCGGGCTACGTGGATGCCGACGGTGATGGCGTCTGCGACAACTACGGCAGCGGGAACGGCCAGGGTCATGGCCATGGCCGTCACCATGGCGGCGGTCACGGCTGCGCTCGCTAAACAAACCCTGCGAGTGCGTGAGATCTGCCCCTGACATAGAAGAGACTATGGCGCGTCATGGCGATACCGTGTGGCGCGTTTGCCTTACGGCGCTTTGTCGCCATGCGGATGCCGAGGACGCGTTCCAGAATTCATTTCTAAAATACGCACTCGCAGATGATGTTCAGTTTCGTGAAGAGGAACATCGCAAGGCGTGGTTGATTCGCGTTGCTTCGAACACGTGCCGCGATATGCGGCGGGCGGCTGCGAGTAAGAATGTGCCGCTTGATGAGACCTCATTCGAATCGCTCGCGTCCCGCGATGAGGAGGCTCAGCCCGATTCGCGTGTGAAAGAAGTGCTCGATGCCATGAGCGACCTCGATGACCCTCCCCGCACTCCCGTGTATCTTGCCCTGTACGAGGGCTACACGGCTCCGGAGATCGCCTCGATGCTCGACGTCCCCGTGAATACCGTGTATTCCTGGATTGCCCGCGGCAAAAAGACGCTGAAGGAGGCCCTCTCATGACCGATCTTGAGCAGCGTATCCGTGAGGCCTACGATGCTCAGCATGCTTCCGAGGCGCTCCGCGGACGCACGCTGGCCCTTCTCGAGGAAGAGCGGAAGAGGCGGCCGGATGCTCCTTCTGTTGAGGTGCATCGCGCCTCCCTGCGGCGTCGCCCGCGAGCACGTGTCGTCACTGCTTGGGCCGCATGCCTTTTGCTCGCGCTTGCCCTCGTCGGTGCCTATGGCGTGTATCGTGCGCCGTCTGCTTTCGTGGACATTGAGGTGAATCCCTCTCTTGAGCTTACGGTTAATACGTTCGGTATCGTGATTGAAGCCGAAGCGCTCAATGATGATGGCGCTGTCGTGCTCGGCGCTGTTGATATGCTGAATCGCCCTTACGGCGACGTCATCGGCGCGCTGCTGTCGAGTGACGCATTCGGCTCTTATGCTGAGAAAGATGCGTTTATTGACGTCAACGTGGTTTCTGAGAACAATCGCTTGGGGGAGAGCCTTGTTGCTCAAAGCGACGAGGCGCTGTCCTCTGCATCCTGTGAACATGCTTGTCGCCGTGCCGATAGCGCCACTCGCGATGCGGCAGCTGCGGCGGGTTTGGGCGTTGGTCGCTATCAGGCTGCCCAAGAGCTGATGAGCCTCGATCCCTCATACACGCTCGAGGAGTGTGCTTCTATGACTATGCGTCAGCTGCGTGATCGCATCGACGCATGCCACAGCGGCCAGGAGGGCGATTCCTACGAGGGCCACGGACATGGCCAAGGGGCTGGTAAGGGATATGGTCACGGCCGCCATGGCAATTAAACGAGGCGACGCATAACGTATTGCGACGGAGTTTCGGCCGTCTCAGGGGCCATTCGTGCGGATGAAAGATTTTTCAAATTCCCCCCTTGCGCGAAATCCCGGGAGCTGTATCATATGCGAGCTGCCTTTTTCGGAAGTGCGGAAGGCGGCGCCCCCGGCGGTCCGGGGGTCGCGTCGGGCGGGAAAGCGAAGTTGTCGAGATTTCGTGAACCGCTTGACGGGGGATGCGAGTCCCTGTAAAGTATTTCCTTGCGCCGCTCGCGAGGGCGGCGGGGCGGGAAGCCTCCCGCGGAACCTTGACAACCGGATACTGAGGATGGAATTCGAGAGACGGACAATACGTCTTCTCGGATGTCAGACGGACATTCGAGAGAGCAAGCTTTAACTTTTTTCCCTGTCAGGGGCCCTAAGGCCCCGACGGAGAGTTTTAAAACAGAATCACACTCACATGATCTGTCGGCGGCGGAGACGCCGCCTTCGAACGGAGAGTTTGATCCTGGCTCAGGATGAACGCTGGCGGCGTGCTTAACACATGCAAGTCGAACGATTAAGACGGCTTCGGCCGTGTATAGAGTGGCGAACGGGTGAGTAACACGTGACCAACCTGCCCCGCGCTCCGGGACAACCGCTGGAAACGGCGGCTAATACCGGATGCTCCGGGGAGG
>NZ_CDRVLZ010000016.1:0-70491 GCF_977072305.1 Adlercreutzia sp. CNCM I-6207 | reverse complement strand
CCCTTCTAGGTTTGCTGCTCCGATTCCTCGGCCAGGCTAAAGCCTGTCCTCGAAATCGGAGGGGCTGACGCCCTCGACCCCCAAAAACTTTACGCCGTGTCCCGGTAAGACTCGCCCCACTTGAACGAGCGCCGCTCAGCTCACGCTGATGAAGGGCGATGAGCGAGTCGAGCTTCTGGAAGAGGGCACCGATGGCTTTTTGCTCGGCCCGCTTCGGAACCAGCAAATCGCGGTTCCGAAGCGCATTTGAGTCCAGATTCCCTAATGCCCCATTACCACCAGCTACTCCCATACGAAGAAAGCGTCTATACCATTCTGTACCCATGACGGCATTGAAGAAATCGGGCTCCTCTGTTGAGGCGAGCAGCATAAACCCGCCATGAACCGCACTGTCGGTTAAACCCTTGATCAGGGCCCGTTTTCCAACAAGTCTACTTGAACCATTTGCTGCAGTTATCAGTATGTCGTTATTCCGAACTAGATCGATATTGACAGCATCTTCACGAACGAAAACGTCGTCATTAGATAGCTCAAATCTGTCTTCGTTGATATTCGAGGAGCGCAAAACGCGAGTGCCTTGTTGCGCATCGACAACGTCGTCTGGGGTGTACGTTAATCCTCGCCGGAGTAGCGCTAGTTCTCCAAACCTACGCTGTTCCCAAGTTGTTGTGAATTTCTTGCGGCCTCTTCGCACTTGAGCTTTTTGCATCATTTTAGCAAGCATCTGCTAATGATTGGGAACAGCGTAGGTTGGGGGAGATTGGCTCAGCCCGATCTGGGGTCGGCTTCCCCAACGCTGAGCAAGGAGGTAACGAAGGCACCCCTTTCTACAAAGTCTCCGATATGAACCTTGAAGGCAATGAGCTTCAGTTGCGTCGGGCAAACAACTATGTCACTGATGAGCAGATCGAGCGAAAACGCTGGAAGCCCATCAACGAAGTGCCGGCAATGTTCTTTGCAAAAGTTGGTGCAGCAGTGCTGCTTAATCGAAAACGCCTGGTAGATGAACCTTTCCTGTTAGATAACAATACGATGGCATATTCCTTTGATCGCCAGTTCTGGGATGTGGCATTCGGCCGAATCCTGTTTGACGGACTTGATCTAGCGTCACTGGTTCAAGTTGGAGCGCTGCCCTCCTACAACGCCTCGGACGTCGAATCGATGAAAGTGGCAGTTCCCTCAAAGATCGCAGAGCAGACGAAGATTGGTGCCCTCTTCGCCAAGCTCGACTCGCTCATCGCCCTTCATCAGCGTGAGCGGTTGTCGACTAGATGAGGCTGGAGATCGAGCGCATCACGAGATCGACATCTTGGTTCTCGAGTTCCTGAATGATGTGCAGGTAGGTTTTCTGCGTGGTGTTCATGCTGGCGTGCCCGAGGCGCTTGGCGACGCTGGCGATGGAGACGCCGGCGAACAGGAGCAGCGATGCGTGGGTGTGGCGCAGTCCATGCACGGAGATGACGGGCACGCCGGCTCGCTTGCAATGGCGTTCTAGCACGCTGTTCGCGGTGGAGTTGTAGACCTTCCCTTCCACAAAGATCGGCGCATCGTGGGGAAGCCTTTTGGTGAGCTCGGAAAACTGAATGACCAGCTGCCAGTCGAGCTGCACCTTGCGCATGGAGGAGCGATTCTTAGTGGGAACAAAGCCTGTTCCCGTTTTGTAGTCCCAGGTCTTGTTAACCGAAACAACCTGGCGGCTGAACTCGAAGTCATCGGGCGTCAGTGCAATGGCCTCGGAGAACCGCAGCCCTGTCTTCGCAATGAGGAGGATGAGCCAGTCCCAGCTCACCTCGGGTCCCAGGTCGAGGTCGTTCAGAAGGCGGTGCAACTCGAATTGGTTGAGGTACTTCTGTTTTTTGGCGCGCGGGGATTTGCCCTTGATGATGGCCTTGCGCGTTGGGTCACGTTCCACCAGACCCTCGTCGACAGCATCGAGGACAGCGCCCTTCAGCTGGTGGTGGAAGTCCATCGTCGTCTGCCGCTCGTGGCTGACGGCGTAGTCGTTCAGCAGCTTCTGATAAGTAATACGATTGAGTTCCGCGAGGGTCAGCAAGGGGATGAGCCGTTGCAGCCACGCACAGGTAAGCCGATACTTGCTGAGCGTGACGTCGCGCACGGCCCCCTCCTTGTACATGGCCACCCACTGCTGGTAATAATCGCAGAACGTGTCGTTGGGCGTGAGTTCGTTGAGCATTGCTGGGTTCCTTTCTGCGTTTTTTGGTTCGTTTGAAGGCTCACGCTGATGAAGGTTCCCTTAGCATACGGCGAAGGGACACGTTGTTTGTTGTCGACAGAGGCTGTTTCTGCATGAGATCTCGAGTTATAAGCGTCCCGGGGCGTCCTGCAAACGGCATTTGCTCGATAATGTATCGAATAACGATAGATTATGGGAATTATTACTTGTTGTTGACGCTTATAACTCGAGATCTCGTGCAGAAAAGCTCTTGTTCGTCGACCGACTGGGGTGCCACGGTATTGGGCAGGCTTCGCGGGGCGGCGATTGACGTTTCTTGCGCTGTTCCGCTTCGGTTGATCTTCGTTTTCGGAAACTTAAAGGTGGTGCGCATTCCGTGCGGTTGGGCAGGGGGCTGGAAGTGCCGTGGTAAGATGACGGGGAAACAAGAGATGCGCGGTTCGGCGGCCTTGATGCGATCCGCTGGCTGCGCGGGCGCGTTAGGGGTTGTTCCATGAATCCGCAGAGTCCGGGAACCGGCGGTCGAGGGCCGTACGACAGCTGGGGGAGACCCTACGGTGCGTCTCGGCAGCCCGGGCCGCAAGGCGCGCCGCAGCAACCCGGGCCGCAGCAACCCGGCCCCGAGTACGTCTACGAGATGCCCGAAGATTTCCAAGAACAGCAGGGGAGCGCCCAGCAGGACAGCGCCAACGGGAATGCGAAGGGGCGTCCCCGGGGCGCGAAGCCGGCGCCGGATACGCCGGGCGCCGGTTCCTGGTCGGTCGGGCCTTCGGGCAGCCCCATTCCCGGCATGTCGGCCAAGGATTTCCAGAAGATGTGCCGGTCGGTTGACAAAGCGTTCTCGCAGTTCGCCCGCATGGTCGACCAAGGGGTGAACGAGGCCGCCGAGGCGCTAGGGCAGTCGCCCGAGAAGAACCTGAAGGCCCATAAGGAGCTGCAGGAGAAGCGCAAGCGCGAGAAGAAGGCGCGCAAGGCCCAGGAAGAGGCGCAGCGCCGGGCGGCTCAGCAAGCCCACGGGCAGCAGCGTTACGGGCATCCGGGCTACGGGGCGTCCCAGGGCGCGCCGACAGGTGGCGTCCCCCAGGGTTTTCAACAAGCGGTGACCTCCGCGGCCCAGCAGGCCCAACAGTGGGCGCCGCTGGCCAAGGCAAAGAAGCGCTTTCGCTCGTCGTGGGGGCTGACGGCCTCCGGAGTCGTCATGGCGGCGGCCGGCGGGGCGGGCACGGTCTTTTTCGGCGTTCCCGCCTTAGTCTCGGCGCTGGCGCCGGCGGTGGCCGGGAATCCCGAAGTGGCCGTGACGGCGATCCTCGGCATTCTGACGGCCGGTTTCGCCACGTTGCTCGGCTTCGGCATCCGCAACCTACGGCGTGCCTCGAAACTGAAGGCTCTCCAGCGGGCGGTGGGCCAGCGCGAGGCCGTTGGCTTCGACGACCTCGCCGCGCGCATGCAGGTGAGCCCCAAGGCCGCCCTTGCCGCCTCGCGCACGCTCATCAAGGGCGGCTACCTCCCCGAGGGGCGCATCGACGACGAGAACACCACCCTCATGGTGACTGAGAACGCCTACCACCAGTATCGTCAGTTCCAGCAGAGCCAGCGCCAGACGCTCGCCGAGCGCGAGGCGGCCGAGGCGGCCCGGGCAGCTGAGGCGGCGGCGCGGGCGGCCCGCGAGCAGGATATCTCCGAGCGCCTGACGCCCGAGCAGCGCGCCTTTGTCGCCTGCGGCCGCGACTACGTGCGGCAGATGGACGAGCTGAACGCCGCCATCGACGACGCCGCGGTGAGCGAGCGCATTACGGCCATTCAGGACGTGGTGGGCCGCATTCTCGCCCGCGCCGAGGAAGAGCCGGCCATCATCGCCGGGCTCGACCGCCTGACCGCGTACTACCTTCCCACCACGGTGAAGCTGCTCGATGCCTACGACCGGTTAGAGGAGGAACCTATTCAGGGCGAGAATATCTCCAGCTCGCGCAGCGAGATCGAGCATACGTTGGAAGTGTTGCACAGCGCTTTCGAGAAGCTCTTCGACGACACGTACCAAGACCTCTCCCTCGATGTGTCCGCCGACATCTCGGTGCTGCACGCCATGCTCGCCCAAGAGGGACTCACGGAAGGCCCCTTCGATGTGAAACCGTAAGCAATGGCTTCGAGCGCCTAACCCCGGACGCTCTTGAGCGCGAGGCTCGCAAGGCCCCCTCGCAATTTCCGATTCATCCGTACCGTGCCCGTGAAAGGATATGCTATGACCAACGAACTGACCGATCTCACGAACATTCCCGCCCCGACGCTCACGCTCGATCCCGTAAGCGACGGCGAGGTGGCCGAGGCCTCCATCGTCGAGGTGGACACGCCCGCCGCGCCCAGCCTCGCCGACTCGCTTTCCGCCGAAGAGCTGGCCCAGGTGGACGCCTTCGCCCAGCAGATCGACATCGCCAATTCCCAGCAGGTACTCACCTTCGGCGCCGGCGCCCAGAAGAAGATGGCGTCGTTCTCGGAGACGGCGCTCGCGAAGGTGCGCACCCAGGATTTGGGCGAGGCGGGCGATCTTATCGCCGGGGTAGTGACCGAGCTCAAGAACTTCGACGTTGATGACGACGACAAGGGCTTCTTCGGCCTGTTCAAGAAGTCGGCGAACAAGATCACGTCGCTCAAGGCCCGTTACGACACCGCCGAGGCCAACGTCGACAAGATCGCCAAGACCCTCGAGGGCCATCAGGTGCAGCTCATGAAGGACGCGGCCACGCTCGACAAGCTCTACGAGCTGAACCTCACCTACTTCAAGGAGCTGACCATGTACCTTCTGGCCGGCCGTCAGCGCCTGGCCGAGGTGCGCGAGGGCGAGCTGGCCGAGCTGTCCGCCAGGGCTCAGGCGTCGGGTTCCACCGAGGACGCCGAGGCGGTGCAGAAACTCGCCGCTGCGTGCAACCGCTTCGAGAAGAAGCTGTCGGATCTGGATCTGTCCCGCACCGTGGCCATGCAAATGGCGCCGCAGATCCGTCTCGTGCAGAACAACGAGATGCTCATGATCGAGAAGATCCAGACGACGCTCGTGAACACTATTCCTCTGTGGAAGAGCCAGATGCTGCTGGCGCTGGGGCTCGCCAACAACGAGGCGGCGCTCAAAGCCCAATCCGCCGTCACCGACATGACCAACGAGCTTCTGCGCAAGAACGCCGAGAAGTTGAAAGCTTCCACCGTGGAGGTGGCCCGCGAGTCCGAGCGCGGCATCGTGGACATCGAGACGTTGAAGGCCACCAACGAGAACCTCATCCAGACCTTCGATGAGGTAATGAAGATCCAGGCCGAGGGCCGCGCCAAGCGTGCCGAGGCCGAGGCGGAGATGCGCCGCATGGAAGCCGAGCTGCGCCAGAAACTGCTGGAGGTGAAGTAGCCCGTGCGCGTGATGGCGCTGGATATCGGGGAAGTGCGCGTGGGGGTGGCGGTGAGCGACCCGGGCGAGCGCGTGGCAAGTCCGGTGTGCGTGATGCCCGCCGCCGAGGTGACCGGTTGCGCCAAGCCCTTCCGCCGGCTTCTGGAAGACTGGGAGCCGGAGCTGCTCGTCTGCGGGCTGCCCCGCACGCTCGCCGGCGAGGAGGGCCCCCAGGCGGCCCGCATTCGCAAGGAGGCCGCGCGCATCAGCGACGCCTGCGGCATTCCCCACGTTTTCGCAGATGAACGGCTCAGCTCGGCCGAGGCCAAGCGGAGTTTGCGTGAAAAGGGTCTGACTGAGAAGGAGATGCGCGGCAAGGTTGATATGATAGCCGCAAGTCTGTTTTTGCAATCTTGGCTCGACGAGCGTGCCCGCGCTTGAGGTATTCGCGGGGCTAATCGCCGGGCCGTTTCGTAGAGAAAGGCCGCACCTTGGCTCTCCATGGCAAGAAGGTCACCTATTCGTCCCATTCCTCCCGCGCTGCCCGGGCGGCGCACGCCAAGGGGGATCGGGAGTTCCGCACCTACGACACGAGCGCCATCATGCCGAAGAAGTCCCCGGCGCCCTTCATCTGCGCGGCCGTCGTGGCTGTCGTCGTTATCGCCGCCGTGTGCTTCTTCGCCTTCCGCGGTTGTGCCGGCTCGCAAGTGGAACTGCTCGCGCCGGGCCAGTCGGCGGAGGTGACCATCACGGAGGGGGAGACCGCCTCCTCCATCGGCGACGCGCTCGTGGCCGCGCGCCTCATCGGCAGCTCGCGGGAGTTCACCGACGAAGTCACGCGCCTGGAGGCCTCCTCGGCGCTTATCCCCGGCACCTACACCTTCCAGGGCGGCAGCACCCCCGAGGAGCTGGTGCGCGCCATCATGGCCGGTCCCACCCAGGTGGGCGACACGCTCGCCGTGCCCGAGGACATCACCCGCGCGGAGCTGTCTGAGCTGGTGGCGAGCGCCACGGGCGGCCGCATCACCGCCGAGGCCTTCCTCGCCGCTTCCGAGAACGCGAGCGCCTACGTTGCCGACTATGCGTTTTTGGAAAGCGCCGGCGAGAACTCGCTGGAGGGTTTCCTGTTTCCCAAGACCTACGCCGTGACTGAGGACATGGATGCCGAGGCCGTCATGCGCATGATGCTCGACCAGTTCGGCACCGAGACTGCCAGCATCTTCGGCGACTTCGCCAACAGCTACCCGGCGAGCCAGGGGCTGACGCTGTACCAGGCGGTGAACCTGGCCTCCATCGTCGCCAAAGAGTCCACCGGCGACCAGGAGGTGCGCGATCACGTGGCCGGCGTCTTCTACAACCGCCTCGCCTCCGATAGGCCCTACCTGGAATCCGACGCCACCACGGCTTACGAGGTGGGCCGCGAGCCCACGGCCGAGGAGGTGCACGCCGAGACGCCCTACAGCACCTACGCGAATGCGGGCCTGCCGCCGACGCCCATCTGCTCGCCGGGCATTGAGAGCCTCACCGCCGTTTGCGAGCCGACCCAGACTGAGGACATGTTCTTCTACTTCTATCCCGACGCCGACGGCAACATGCAGGCGGCGTTCAGCAAGACCTACGAGGAGCATCAGCAGGCCATCGCCGATAATTCCAACGCTGGTGGCGCCGACGGGTCGGGCGACGTTGCCGCCGGCGAGGGCGCGGCCGCCTAAGGGCGCCCTTTTGGTCTTCAGGTGCGACCCATGGCGCTTCTCACCCCCGATCGCTATTTCTCGCGCATCAGCGCCATCGATATCGAGCGCGATTTGCTCGGGTGCGGGCTTTCCCATGTGCTGCTCGACATTGACAATACCGTGCGCGCCCGGGACACGGGATGCGTGCCGCGCGATGTGGGGATGTGGCTCGGCCGGGCGCGGGAGGCCGGGGTGAGCTTCTGTTTGCTCTCGAACAACTGGCATGCCGATGTGTACCGGTTCGCCGGCGAGCTGGAGCTGCCCATCGTGGCCAAGGCCTTAAAGCCGCTGCCGCCGGCGTTTCTCGCGGCCCGGCGCAAGATTGGGGGAGCCGCCGCCGACACGGTCGTCGTTGGCGATCAGCTGGCGACCGATGTGCTGGGAGCCCATCTGACGGGCATGAAGGCCTATATGCTGCAGCCGCTGGTCGAGCAGGATCTGCCCCACACGTTGCTGCTGCGCAACGTCGAGCGGGCTATTTTGGGAGATCGCAAGCCGGAGCCGGCGATCAATATCGCGGAATGCGAGGCGAGCCGTCCCGCGGCGCGCCGCGGACAAGGAAGCGCCCCTCGCCGCTTCGGGCAGGGCGCGCAGCGCGGGGTCGAAGGGGCCTCGCGCGAAGCGGGAAGGGAATCGCTGTGAGCGAGAAGCTGTATGTGCTGGGGCACCCGGTGAGCCATTCGAAATCGCCGGTCATGTACAACGCCGTCTATGAGAAGGCGGGGCTGCCCTGGCATTACGGTCTCATGGATGTGCCGACGGTGCCCGAGGCCGAGACGTTCCTTGCGGCTCGCGACTTCCTTTCCATCAACATCACCACGCCCTATAAACCCGAGGCGTTCGCTGCCGCCGATGTGCGGGCCGCCTCGGCCACGCTCGCCCACGGGGCCAACGTGCTCGTGAACAAGGACGGGGCCCTTATCGCCTACAACACCGACGGCCAGGGCTGCGTGGCCTATTTGGAACGGGCCGGCGTCGATTTTCGCGGCGCGTCCGTCGTCGTCTGCGGCACGGGGCCGACCTCCCTTTCCATCTTGCATGCTGTGGCCCAGGCGGGGCCGGATGAGGTGATCCTCATCGGTCGCGACAAGGCCAAGGCCCGCAACGTCATGCGCGCCTACGCCGACGAGCTGGGGGCGATGGTCGGACGGGTGGTGGACATGCCCGCCTTCAAAGAAGGGCACCTGAGCTTTTCCGAGGTGTACAAGCAGGTGGGCTTCAAGTTCGGCAGCTACGCCACGTCGCGGCAGGCCATCGCGGGCGCGGACATCATCATCGACGCCACGCCGCTCGGCATGAAGGCGGGCGACCCGGCCCCCTTCGACACGACGCTTCTGAGCGCGGACCAGACGGTGTTCGACGTGGTGTACGGCCATGGCGAGACGGCGCTGGCCCGGGCGGCCCGGGCGGCAGGATGTACGTTCCTCGACGGTGCCGGCATGCTCGTCGGCCAGGCCGTGGTCACGGTGGGCATCCTGCGCGACATCACCGGCGAGGCGGCCCTCGACATTCCCGAGGACGAGCTGTTCGCCCTTATGGCCGACGCCGCCGGGTTCAACCTCGCTTAAGACACCCCGGGCGCGTTGGGATTCGGCAGCCGAGATGCTTTTGACCCCATAGGCGGCGCGGCGGTGTGCTGCTATCATAGCGGGCAACGGAAAAACCTCTCTCGTTCGAAAGGTCGCGCCCCTATGAACCGCACTAAGATCGCTCAGCTCTACGCCGATGCCGCCGCTTTTGGCGGAAAGACCGTCACCGTTGCCGGTTGGGTCAAATCGGTTCGCGATATGAAGAACTTCGGCTTCGTCACGTTGAACGACGGCAGCTGCTTCAAGGACCTGCAGGTGGTCATGGACCGCGCGACTCTCGCGAACTACGACGAGATTGCGCACCAGAACGTGTCGGCGGCTCTCGTGTGCGAAGGCGTGCTGAAGCTCACGCCCGACGCCCCGCAGCCCTTCGAGCTCGCCGCCGAATCCATCCGCGTCGAGGGCGCCTCGGCTCCCGACTACCCGCTACAGAAGAAGCGCGCCACGCCGGAGTTCTTGCGCACCCAGCAGCATCTGCGGCCGCGCACGAACCTGTTCCGCGCCGTGTTCCGCATCCGCTCGGTGGCCGCCGCCTCCATCCACCGCTTCTTCCAAGACCGCGGGTTCGTCTACGTGCACACGCCCATCATTACGGCGAGCGACTGCGAAGGGGCCGGCGAGATGTTCCGCGTGACCACCATCGACCCGGCCCAGGTGCCGCTCGTGAGCGAGGAGGCTGCCGCGGCCTCGGACGGCGCGCTTGTGGCCGGCGAGGTGGATTGGAGCGCCGACTTCTTCGGCAAGCCCGCCTCGCTCACCGTGTCCGGCCAGCTGAACGCCGAGAACTTCGCCATGGCCTTCGGGGACGTGTACACGTTCGGCCCCACGTTCCGCGCGGAGAATTCCAACACGGCGCGCCATGCCGCCGAGTTCTGGATGGTGGAGCCCGAGATTGCCTTCGCCGACCTTGAGGACGATATGGAGCTGGCCGAGAGCATGCTCAAGTACGTCATCCGCGACGTGATGGAACGCTGCCCCGACGAGCTGGCCATGTTGAACAAGTTCGTCGACAAGGGGCTGCTGGAGCGGTTGAACCATGTGGCGTCCTCCGACTTCGCGCGCGTCACCTACACCGAGGCCATCGACATCCTGCGTGCGGCCCAGGCGGCCGGGCGCGCCTTCGAGTACCCGGTCGAGTGGGGCATCGACCTGCAGACCGAGCACGAGCGGTTCCTCACCGAGGAGCACTTCGGCCGCCCGACGTTCGTGATCGATTACCCGAAGGACATCAAGGCCTTCTACATGCGGCTCAACGACGACGGGCGCACCGTGGCCGCCATGGACTGCCTCGTGCCGGGCATCGGAGAAATCGTGGGCGGCTCCCAGCGCGAGGAGCGCCTGGAAGTGCTCGAGCGGCGCATCGCCGAGCTGGACATGGATGCCGAGCAGTACCGCGCCTACCTGGATCTGCGCCGTTTCGGCACCTGCCAGCACGCGGGCTTCGGGCTTGGGTTCGAGCGCTTGGTGATGTACCTCACGGGCGTGAGCAACATCCGCGATGTCATCCCGCACCCGCGCACGGTGGGCAACGCCGAGTTCTAAGAGGGCTCAGGGGCTGCTTCCGCCCGCACTTTACCGTCCCGAAACGGTCGGGTGCCTCTTCGTGCGCTACAATGGGTGCCGATCTGTCTCGGGTGCCCTCTGTCGGCGCGCCCTGCGAGAAAGCTGCGTCTATGGAATACATCACTGCCGGAGAAAGTCACGGGCCGAATCTTACAGCCATCGTGACGGGCGTGCCGGCCGGCCTGCCCGTGTCCGTCGATCACATCAACTCCGATCTGGCCCGCCGCCAGGCCGGCTACGGGCGCGGCGGCCGCATGGCCATCGAGAAGGACACGGTGCGCGTCACGAGCGGCATCCGCTTCGGTCGCACTATCGGCAGTCCCATTGCGCTTGAGGTGGCCAACCGCGATTGGGAGAACTGGACCGGCCGTATGGCCGCCTTCGGCGAGGCGCCGCGCGATCTGGTGCGCGAGGTGACGCCGCGGCCGGGGCATGCCGACCTGGTGGGCGCCCTGCGCACGAACACCGATGACTGCCGCAACATCCTGGAGCGCGCGAGCGCCCGGGAGACAGCGGCCCGGGTGGCCGCGGCCGGCGTGGCGCGCGAGTTTCTGGCGGCGCTCGGCGTGGAAGTGATGTCGTACGTGGTGTCGGTGGGGGACGCGGCCATGCCCGAGGAGACGATGGCCGACGCCGCCGAGCACAAGCCGCTCGACATCGAGCTGTCGGAGATGCGCTGCCCGGACGCGAAGGCGACCATCGCCATGAAGAAGGCCATCGACCGCGCGAAGTCCGACGGCGAGAGCCTGGGCGGCACCTTCCGCATCGTGGTCTGCGGGCTTGCGCCGGGGCTCGGCACCTACGCCACGGGCACCGATCGGCTCACCTCGCGGCTGGGCGCGGCGCTCTTTTCCATCCCCGCCATCAAGGGCGTGGAATTCGGCCTCGGGTTTCAGGCGGCCGCGCGTCCCGGGTCGCTTGTACACGACCCCATCGTGCTCGCCGACGGCGAGTTCCGCCGCGCGTCGAACAACGCCGGCGGTCTGGAGGGCGGCATGACCACGGGAATGCCGCTCGTGATCACGGCGGCCATGAAGCCCATCCCGACGCTCATGACGCCGCTGGAAACGGTGAATCTGGACACGCTCTGCGTAGAGGAGGCGTCGAAGGAGCGCTCGGACGTGTGCGCGGTGCCGGCGGCGGCCGTGGTGGCCGAGGGCGAGGTGGCCTTCGCGCTGGCGAATGCCTACTTGGAGGCTTTCGGAGACACCTGCATGGCCGACATCAAGGCGAACATCAAGGCCTACAAGGCGCGGCTGCGCACCATGGGGCGCTAAGATGGCGGAACGCATGGAGCTGACTCGCCCGGTCTTTTTCGTCGGGTTCATGGGCGCCGGCAAGACGTCGGTGGCCCGGCGCCTCGCCCGCACGTGCGGCGTGGCCTCGGTGGACATGGATACCTACATCGAGCGCCGCGAGGGCAAGAAGGTGAAGGAGATCTTCGCCGAGGGCGGGGAGGAGGGATTCCGCGCCATCGAGACGGACGTGCTGCGCGAGCTGGGCGCTAAGCCCGACCCTTTGCTCATCTCCTGCGGCGGCGGCGTGGTGGTCACGCCGGCCAACCACGACGTCTTCCGCGAGGCCGGCTTCGTGGTGTATCTGGAAGTGACCGCCGACGAGGCCGCCAGCCGCATCAGCGATACGTCCACCCGGCCCTTGTTCCAGAACCTGGAAGCGGCCCGGGCCCGCTGCGAGGAGCGCCTGCCGCTGTACGAGGCGGTGGCCGACGTGCGCGTGAGCACCGCTGGCAAATCGGTGCCGGCCATCGCGCGGGAAGTGCAGCGCATTTTGGAAAAGGAGGGAATCCTGTGCCCGCAACAAAGATAGTGGTCAACATCCCCGGCGAGGCGCCCTACGACGTGCGTATCGGAGCCACGGTGCTCGCCGGCCTCGGCGAGTCGGTGCGGCGGCTCGATGGCGTGGGACGGGCGCCGCACCTGCTCGTCCTCACCGATTCCAACGTGGGGCCGCTGTATCTGGAAGAGGCCAAGTCGTCGCTGAAGGCGGCGGGCTTCCGCGTGAGCGATATCGTCGTGCCCGCGGGGGAGGACTCGAAGTCGCTCGCGGTGGCCGGGGAGATCTGGTCGGCCATGGCATCGCTTGGGCTCACGCGCGACTGCGCCGTGGTGGCCCTCGGCGGCGGCGTCGTGGGCGACTTGGCCGGGTTCGTCGCTTCTACCTACATGCGGGGCATCCCGTTTGTGCAGGTGCCCACTTCGCTTCTGGCCATGGTGGATTCCTCGGTCGGCGGCAAGACCGGCGTGAACCTTCCCGAGGGGAAGAACCTCGTGGGCACGTTCAAGCAGCCGGCCTACGTGTGCGCCTCCACGGCGGTGCTCGCCACGCTGGACGACCGCGAATGGGCCTGCGGCTGCGCCGAGATCGCCAAGGCGTCGGTGATCGATTCCGACGAGTTCTTCTTCTGGATGATGGATCACGCCGCCGCCCTGGAGACGCGCGATCCGGTGGTGGTCACCGAGGCCATCGCGCGGTCGGTGGTGTTCAAGGCCAACATTGTGGCCGAGGACAAGACGGAGAGCCGCGGGGTGCGCGAGTGCCTGAACTACGGGCACACCCTGGGGCATGCGGTGGAAGCGCTCGCGGGCTATGGGACGTTCTCCCACGGGGCTGCGGTGGCCGAGGGGATGCGCTTCGCGGCGCGCCTCGGCGTGGATGTGGTGGGCACGTCGGCCGAGCTGGTGGATGCCCAGGACGAGCTTTTGGACGGGCTCGGGCTGCCGGCGCTTGACTGGTCGGAGCCGGCCGATGAGATGCTGGCCGCCATGAAGCGCGACAAGAAGACCCGTGCCGGCGAGGTGCGCTTCGTGCTGCCCCGTGACATCGGCGACTGGGAACTGGTGGCCGTGCCTGACGACGTGATTTTGGAGCATCTGCGCCGGTGGGAAGCTTCCAAATGAAGAAGATATTGCTCATGAACGGGCCGAACTTGAATATGTTGGGGGTGCGCGATCCGGCCATTTACGGGTCGGACACGCTTGAGGCCATCGAGGAGATGGTGCGTGCCTACGGGGCCGAGCATGGCTGCGAGGTCGACTGCTTCCAGTCGAACCATGAGGGCGCGCTCATCGATCGGCTGCATGCGGCCCATGGCAACTACGACGGCATCGTGTACAACCCCGGGGCGCACACGCACTACTCCTACGCGCTGCACGATGCTGTGGAATGTATCGACGTGCCGGTGGTGGAGATTCACATCTCGGACATTAGCAAGCGCGAGGAGTTCCGCCGCCACTCGGTGATCGCGCCGGCCTGCGTCGCCCAGGTGAAGGGCCTCGGCAAAGAGGGCTACCTGCGCGCGCTGGATATTTTGCTGGAAAACGCTGTGGCCGAAGGTAGCGAATAGCCCGATGGGGTAGGACGCCGGTGCGACGGGGCGTCCCGCGCGCAGGTTGCGCAGCGAACGGAACAGTCCAGTGAACTGTTCCGCCGAGCGAGCCATTGCTTGAGCACGGGATGCCCCGTCGTACCGGCGTCCGGACGAACCAGGAGGAATTCATGACGGTATTCGACGAGTTGAACGATCCGAAGGCCTGCGAGCGGCACCTGGCTCGCTTGCGCGAGATGTTCCCCGAGCTGGGCTGCGGGGCGTTTCTCGTGCGCGACACGTCGAATATCCAGTGGCTCACCGCTTTCGACGACGTTTTCGACGAAGAGGCGGCCCATGCTCTGTATGTCTGCCCCGATCACGCCTGGCTGCACACAGACTCGCGCTACGTGACGGCCTGCGAGAACGCCGCGCGGCACAAGCCTTTGGAAGTGAGCGCCGAGCGCGAGACCCACGCGCAGTTTGCCGCCAAGCGGTGGGGAGGCCGGCCCGCCGGGGCCGCCGATGCGCTTTTGGGCATCGAGGACGGCGTCTCGCTTGCCGAGTACCGCCGCTTGCAGAAGGCGTTCGCCGAAGCCGACGCGGAGGAGCCCTTCGTGGAGACCGATGGCGTCGTGGTGGGCCTGCGCGCGGTGAAGGACCGCTACGAGATCGCGCGGATGCGCGGCGCCCAGTCGATCACCGACGCCGCCTTCGAGCACATCGTCCGCTACATGCGCCCGGGCATGATGGAGCGCCAGGTGCAGCTGGAGCTCGAGGAGTTCATGCTGCGCCATGGTGCCCAGGGCCTGGCGTTTCCCTCCATCGTGGCCACCGGGCCCAACGGCGCGAGCCCCCATGCCATTCCCGGCGCCACCATGCTGGAGGCCGGCCAGTGCGTCGTGCTCGATTTCGGTGCCCGCTCCTACGGCTACTGCTCGGACATGACGCGCACGGTCTTCCTCGGCGAGCCCGACTCGGAGATGCGGGCGGCGTGGGATGCGCTGCGGGAGGCCAACGAGTCCGTGGAAGCTATGCTTCGGCCCGGCGTCACGGGCAAAGAGGCCCATGAGCGAGCCGAGGAGGTGCTGGCGGCGGCTGGCTTCGGCGGTCGCATGGGGCACGGGCTCGGTCACGGCGTGGGCATCGACATCCACGAGGAACCGGTGCTTGCCCCGCGCAACGAGCGGCCGCTCGTTGCCGGCAACGTCGTTACCGTGGAGCCCGGTATCTACCTGCCGGGCAAGTTCGGCATGCGCTTGGAGGACTTCGGCGTCGTGACCGACGACGGCTTCGACGTGTTCACCAACTCCACCCACGACCTCGTGGTCATCTAGGGCTTCGCCTTGTCGCCGTTGCGTCGCCGTCGTTCTGCCGCTCGTCGGTGGTGAGCGGTTGAGTTTGCGCCATCTAACCTTTGCGCAGTCGTGCTCGCGTATTTTCTGCGAACTGCGTCTCTTCCCGTGCTATAACTGAAAGGTATTTGCACGCCGCGACACCGGAAAGGACGGTGAGGAGACGATGACGGAACGGAAGATCAATCGTGGGAGCGAGATTCGGACCAAGGGAAAATCCATGGGGCGCGAGCGCTCGGGCGTATCTGCCGATCCGTCCGACAGACCCTCGCCGCAAGCCGGTGGCTTAAAGGCTGCGTATTCGGTCGAAGGCGTCCGAGGCGCTCAAGACGGTCTTTCGCTTTCGACGAAATCTGCGGAAGGCTCGCCCGCCGCTCTCGCCGAGCGATCGCTGACGCTGCGCGCCGCCCTGTTTCTGACGGGCCGCATCGTGCTCATGCTAGCGGGCATCGCGGTCATGGGGCTTGGCATCGATATCGTCGTGAAGGCCGATTTGGGCAACTCGCCCATCTCCGCCACGCCCAACGTGCTTTCCATCGGCTTCACAATGGTGAGCTTCGGCACGTTCATGCTGGGGTGGCAGTGCTTTCTCGTGCTGGTGCAAATCGCTCTTCTTCGTCGGGAGTTCCGTCTGGTGGACTTGTGGCAGATTCCCATCTCGGTGTTCTTCGGCGTGTGCATTGACGCCTTCATGGCACTGCTCGGCCCCGCTGCGCCGACGAGTTATGTCGCCTCGTGGCTGTGGCTTATCGGCGGCATGGTCGTTCTCGCGCTGGGCATTGTGATGACGGTCGTCTCGGGCACGGTCATGAACTGCGGCGAGGCCGTGGTGCAGGCCGTGGTGCGCAAGACCGGCGCCCGGTTCGGCACCGTGAAGGTGGGCTTCGATCTCGCCTGCGCGGCCTTGGCGTGCCTGTGCGCGTTCCTGTTCGTGGGTCATTTGGCCGGCGTGCGCGAGGGCACCTTCGTCTGCGCCGCCTTCACCGGCGTCATCGTGAACGCCTACATGGGCCTCTACGGCAAGCTGCGCGACGCCGCCCGCAGACGGCGCAAAGGGACGGAGAGGCCTTCCGCCGACGAGCCGCAGGGCGCCCCCGCAACAGAAGAGGCGTAGGCGACAGGGCCGAAAGAAGCGCCACTGCCGACCGATCGTCCAACAGGGTGACGTGTCCGGGCAAGAATAAGCTCCCGATGGGGCGGAAAATTCGACTTGTTAGACTTTGGGGATCGTAAGCGCCGAGTATCGCGGGGCAAAACTGACGAATAACGTAAATAGCAGGTCTTATCGGAGCTGCTTTGCCAAACAAGAAATCTAACAAGTCGAAATTTTCGCCCATATCGAAAGGGGTAGTTTGCTCGTGCCTTTAAGCGGCATCTCCGACGGCCGCCTCTTCTTCTATGGCGATGGCTGGCGTTGCGCTCGCGTCCTCCTGCGTCTCTTCATGGCGCTCCGCAACAGCTTTGCCCAAACGCAGTATTCCGTAGGCTCCGAACACCGCCGTATACACGAAAAGCGATTCTTGGGCGGCAACGCCTCCGTGTAGGGCAGCAGGAAGAAGCATGAGCGCAAGATGGCAGAATATCAGAGCGAAGAATAAGTAGGCGAATCGCTGGATGCGCGTCCAGCGACGGCTGCTCATGGCCCGCTTCACGATGCCGAGGGACGTCACGCCAAGAAGAGCGAGCAGCACGAAGAGTGCGACGGCCACGCCGAAGGCGACGGCAACATTGCTGTTGATGCTCGCATTGCCGAGCAGTCTGGGCAGGTAGGAGCCAAGGTACACGGCCATGTGCCCGAGGCAGAGAATGCAGGCAATAATGGACAGCTCGGCCCTGATCGGCTTCATTCGACGGTAGAGAGTCTGCTCCTTGCCGAGGCAACCTATGAGCATGACGACTGCGAAGAGGGCGACGGCAAGCTCGCACTTTTGAATGAGATCGACCAGGGGCATCCACAGCCAGCGGGGAACGCCGAAGGTGGCACCAAAGAAGTAGAGAAGGACGAGCGTCGCGGCAATGCTGTAGAAGAGAGAGGGGTGAGCCTTGAGAGGGCTTCGGAGGAGGTAGGCCGCCACTGCCGCGATAATCAAGAGAAAGAGGAAATTCATAGGGGCTCCTAAGGTTGCCGAAGGGCGAAGCTGACTGCATGGACCAACTTCACGTGAGAAAGAGAAGGGCGTCCGACGAAGGGGAGGGTCGGACGCCCTTGAAACGGGGAGGGACTAGGATTACCGCGACTGGGCGATGGCCTCCAAAGTGAGCAAGGCGAGGCGCCCCAGCGGCTCGTACAGGGTGCCGGCGGCCGCTGGCCCAAGCTGTTCGAAATAGCGCAGTGCCCAGGTCATCAAGTGCTCGTCCAGAAAAGGGCCGACCTGGTCCGGCTGGTTGTCGGAAAGCCAGCTGAGAAGCACGAGCATGCGCCCAATGTGGTCGACGGGCTCGCGACTTTCCCCTTCGTGCAGCTGGATGCCTCGGGCGCGCATCCAGCGCTGCAGGGCGACGCACGAATCGCCGAACAGCACCGACTCCGAGTCGAGGTAGACCGACCCCCACGGGGGCGCGGCGAGCTTGCCTGGCCCCACGAACAGCCGATGGTAGTCGCGGTCGAGGTCAGCAGGGTCGGCCCCGACCGTGCACTGGAGCTGCTCGCCGATTTCCTCCAAGGCCGCCTTATCGCCATAGGGCCACTCGGCCGGAAGATCCGCGGACGCCAGGCCCTCCAAAAGCAGTTTGGCTGTCGAAGAAGAGGGCTTCTCAAGGAAGAGCGTTCCCAGTACCAGCGCGCAGGGCGCGGTGTTCTCAGCGGGCGCGTTCATGGCTACTCCACTTCGAGGGGGTTGGCTAGGTAGCCCTCGTCGAGGTTGTAGGTGTCGGAGTCGATGGCCTGGCAGCTTCCGATGACGAGGTTGGGGCCCGTGGTCGGCTCGGGCAGGGGCGGCACCTGGCAGAGATCGCCGTGCTTCTCGCGCAGCTCGTCGATGGGGCCGAACTCCAGAGCGCGCAGCGGGCAGGAGCCGACGCACATGGGCTGCTCGTCGTTGCGCACGCGGGCCAGGCAGCCGTCGCACTTGCGGGAGACCGACAGCTCCGCATCGATGCGCGGCGCGTCGTAGGGGCATGACTTCTGGCAGGTGCCGCAGCCGATGCACACTTCCGGGTCGGCGTTCACAAGGCCCGTCTCGGCGTCTTTCCGCATGGCGCCCGTGGGGCAGTTTTCCACGCAGGCGGGGCTGTCGCAGTGGTTGCAGGAGACGGCCAGATGGTAGTTGAAAGCCGTCTTGTTCCACGCCCCCTCGGGGGTTTTCTCCCAGCTGCCACCCTCGAAGTCGTAAATGCGGCGGAACAAGATGTCGGGCCCCAGGTCGTGGTAGTCCTTGCAGACGAGTTCGCAGGTTTTGCAGCCGGTGCAGCGCGAAGAGTCGAAATAGAAACCGTATTGCGTCATGGGAAGCCTCCTTAAGCCTTCTCGACCTGCACGAGCGTAGAGCCGGTCGACGGGCAGTTCTTGGAAATGGGCGACCAGTGGTGGCCGCTCAGGGTGTTGGCGTTGGCACCGATGTCCACGCCGTCGACCACCTCGCGCCGGTGGGCATGGGGCATGCCCACGACGCCGGGCATGATGCGCGCCGTCACGCGGGCCATGATCTCCACCTCGCCCCGGTCGTTGAACACGCGCAGGGTGTCGCCGTTTTCAATGCCGCGCGGCTCGGCGTCGATGGGGTTGATCCACAGGCAATGACGGCAGGCCTGCTGCAGCTCCTCGATCACCTGGTAGCGGCTGTGGAACTGGTTTTTCGCCTTCCAGGTGGAGAACAGGAGGGGGTAGGTCTCGTTAACGTCGGCCACGCCCTCGATCTCGGGGAAATAGCTGGGCACCGGCCGCACCACGTCGCGCTCCCCGTTGTGGAACGTCCAGGTGTCCCGTATGGTGGCCAGGCGCTCGGAGTACAGCTCGATCTTGCCCGAGGGAGTCGTCCGGGGGCGTCCTTCCGGGTCCTCGACGTAATCTTTGAGCGCGATGAAGGGGACGGCCTCGACGGGATCGCGCCAAAAGCCCATCTCCAAGCCCTCCTGGAAGGACGGGGCGTTGCCGTTGGGGGCCGAGGGGCGACTGTACTCCTCGTAGCGGGTCTCCATCCATTCCTCCCATGTCTTGCCTTCGGTGAACTCGTCGCGCAGGCCGAGGCGCTCGGCGAGATCGGCGACCCAGTCGTAGGAGAGGCGGCATTCGAACTGCGGCTCTTGCACGGGGCGGCCGAAGACGAAGCCGAGCGCGGAGCCGCCGGTCACGGTGGAGACCATGTTCATGCGTTCCTGGTACATGAGATCGGGCAAGATGATGTCGCAGAAGGGCAGGGAGGTAGACATGATGACGTCGCAGCCGAGGATGAACTCGCACTTGCTCTCGTCCTCGAGGATGGTGGCCGCCCAGTTCAAATCCGAGCTGGAGTTGCCGAAGCAGCCGGCCTCGTAAAGAGCGAGGAACTTGATGCCGACCTCGAGCTTGTCGCCACCCTGGATGCCGTCGGTCAGTGCGGTCATCTCCAGGGGATGGTCCATGGCGTTGAAGCGCCCGGAGATGGAGATCTTCTTGGTGACGGGGTTTTCGCCGATGGGCACCGAGTTCCACATGCCGCCGTCGAAGTTCATCTGCATACCCTTGCCGTTGAGCCCCGGGCAGGTGCCCGCTCGGCCGATATTGCCGGTGATGACGGGGAGGGCGGCGATGGCGGCGGCGTTCCATTCGCCGTTGTGGCGGCGCTGGGGCCCGAAGCCCTGGGTGATGAAGCAGGTCTCATGGTCGGTTATGAAGTGCGCCAGGTACGTGATCTTCTCGGAGGGAAGGCCGCAGATGGGGGCCGCCCACTCGGGCGTCTTGGGGATATTGTCGTAGCCGGTGCCCATGATGTAGTCCATGTAGGAGGAGTTCGCCGGAGCCGATTCGGGCATGGTGTCGGCGTCGAAGCCGACGACGTATTTGTCCAGGAAGGCCTTGTCGTGCTTGCCCTCGCTGATGATGACGTAGGCGATGGCGCTTGCCAGGGCGCCGTCGGTGCCGGGGTAGATAGGGAACCACTCATCGGGGTTGCCCGAGGACCCCTCGCCCAGGCGGTAGTCGACGAAGGCGACGGGGATGCCGGCTTCCCGCGCCTTGGCCACCTCGTACACTTCCCCCATTCCGCACATGCGCGATTCGCCCGAGCCGCAGCCGAAGAACAGCCCGCAGTCGGCATCTTTAATGGCGGAGGTGTTGCTTCCGAGGCCACCGGCACAGTCGAAGGTCTGGCCGTCGAAGCCGAAGAGGTAGTTGGCGGTCTGCGCGATCTGTCCGTTGGACTCGGAGTTGATGGTTCCCAGATGTCCGCCGGTGAGGTTGAACAGGCGCTGGATGGGGTAGTTGCGGGTTCCCGTTGCGCACAGGAAGAACGCCTCGGGCCCGTAGGTGTCAAGGGTGTAACGGTACTTCTCGGCGATGATGTCGAGCGCCTCGTCCCAGCTGATGCGCTCGAACTCGCCTGAACCGCGCTTGCCGGTGCGCTTCATGGGGTACTTGAGGCGATCGGGGCTGTTGATCCACTTCCGCACAGAGCGCGCCTTCAGGCAGGAACGGAACGAGACGCCACCGAACTCGTCGTCGCCTTCGGTGTCGTTGTCGACCCAGCGCAGGGTTCCATCCACGACGTGGCACTTCAGGGGGCAGGCGACGAAGCCGCAGTGGCAGCAGCTCTGCCAGATGACCTCTCCCTCCTCGGGGATGTCGTTGGCCACGACGTCGGTGGTTCCCGTTTGCGCGAGGTCTTCGCCCTTCTCTGCCGTTTGGGGTGCGCAGCCGAAGAGGGAGCTTGCGGCCCCTGCTCCGGCCATGGCCGCTAAGGCCGATAGGGTAGAGCCCTTGACGAACCCCCTCCGCGAGACGGTCCTCTCTGTTGCTTGTGCCATAAATGGTCTCCTTTCTCCTCGAGGCGACACCCCTCCGGTGTCTGTGCCGTCTGATGCCAGTTTGGCCTCGGAAGAGCGGCTTGTGTGAGACCCTGTTTTGGTGAAAAGTCGTTTTCAGCTGTCAACCTTTTTCGTGAATTACCGAGAAATGCCTGATGGCAGAGAGATTGGAGAGGAGCGAAAGATGCCCCGCTTGCGGCGGTTCTCCTCCTGATCTGGTAGACTTCGGTTTGTTCGCAGTTGAAGAGGGGGTCGCAATCGGTGAAGCTGTTCGATGTGGGCAAGGTCGTTTCATCGTCGATCGGCATGGCGGCGGCCATGTCGCTCTCGTCGCTGTTCTTGTGGAAAAGCGACTGGCTCTCTGTCCCTTCGGGGGCCTTCTACGGTTCCCATGGCGTGGGAATTGCAATTGGCGTCGTGGTGAGCGCGGTGGCGATGCTGTGGTGCACTCTGTCGCGGCGGTCGCTGCGCCATTTCGGGATGGGCGTGGTTCCCTGCGTCGCCCTTGCGAGCTTGCTCGTGTCCGGCCTGCCGATGGTGGAGGGGACGGCTCAGTGGGTGCTCGGCATCGCGATTCCCGTTGCGGGCTCCTATGCGCTTGTATTCTCGTGGTTCTACGTTATATCGTTGCGCGATATCGAGGTCAGTTTGATGACGCTGCTCTTGGCATGGGTGGTGAGCTTTTTCGCAAGGACGTTCTTCGAATCCTTTACGGGCGCGGCGGTGACGCTGGCGATTTCAACGGCCCTTATGGCCGCCAGTTGGATATTGCTTCTCGCGCAGAACCGCCAGATCGACCTTGCCTCGCCGATGGCGACGTGCTCTTTCGCTGACAACCGGGTGAGCTATATCCACGGGCTCGGCAGTTTCTGGCGCAGCGTGCTGTACTGCGGAGCCTTTGCCTTTCTCGGCGGAGTGGTGCGGTTTCTCTCCATCGACACGACGGCGATGACGTTTGTCAACTACGGTTCCGCGCTCGCGGGGCTGTTCGCCCCCATCGCCCTTATGCTGCTGTGGCGGTTTCGGACGGTGCGCTACACCATCGACGGTGTGTTCCGGCTGGCGTTTCCCCTGATCGTGGTGGCTCTCGGGGCGCTTCCGTTCGCCTATGGGACTCCGCTTGTCGTTGCGGCCGCGCTTCTGTACATGATTTACAGCTTTCTGTCGCTGAGCGTTCAGATCCTCGCCGTTCAGGTGTCGCACGACTACGGCATCGACCCGGTGTTCTGCCTGAGCTTCCAGACGCTCGTTTGCGTAGCCGCGCAAGGTCTGGGGTACCTTCTGGGCGCTTTGGCCCCCTGCGGCACGGCATTCGACGTCTCCCCGTATGCCGTTATAGCTCTCGGGTCGGTGTGCTTTCTGGCGCTTGTTCTGTACGGAACACGGGCGCTTCATCCCTCGCGCTCGGAGACGAGCCGGCCCATCGAGTTCCTGTCGCTGGCTCGGACGCGGGAGGGCGCGACCGATCCGGCGTCGGATGGCGCCATCGACTTGGATGCGGACGACGCGATCGCGGAAGAGGCCCTGGGAGATGCCGAGCAGCCGCACTACGAGGATAAGACGGCCCTCCGGTGCGACCTCATCGGGAGGAAGTACGCCTTGTCGCAGCGGGAAATCGAGGTGATGGCCCTGGTGGCGCGAGGGCACACCATCTCCTCCATCGCCACGGAGCTGTTCATTTCCGACAACACGGTGAAGACGCACCTGCGCCGGCTTTACCAGAAACTGGACATCCACAAGAAACAGGAGCTGTTCGCCCTCATCAACAGCTACGTCGATTAGGGGCGATTAGGGGTCGATGGAGGGATGCTTGTCCTCGTCGACCTGCGTCCTCTCATATTTTCTTTGCGAAGAGGGCGCGAGACGGCTATACTGTACCAGTTTGAACCAAACGCGGCGGGCGACCAGAGGGTTTGCCGCAGCGCGTGAGCAGGAAAGGAAGCATCCGTGGCAAGCATTTCTACCGCCGATTTCAAGAACGGCATGTGCATCATCAACAACGGCAAGATGTGCACCATCGTCGAGTTCCAGCATGTGAAGCCGGGCAAGGGCGGCGCGTTCGTGCGCACCAAGCTCAAGGACATCAAGACCGGCCGCGTGGTCGACTACACCTTCAACGCCGGCACGAAGTTCGATTCCGTGCGTCTTGAGTCCAAGAAGATGCAGTACCTCTACAACGACGGCGCCGATTACTGGTTCATGGACAACAGCACGTTCGAGCAGATGCCCGTCTCCGCCGATATGGTGGGCTCCGCGGCCGACTGGCTGAAGGAGAACGACGAGGCGACGCTTCTGTACGCCGGCGACGAGCTCATCAGCCTGGAGCCCCAGATGTTCGTGGAGCTCGAGGTCACCCACACCGAACCGGGCTTCAAGGGCGACACCGCCACCAACACGCTGAAGCCGGCCACGCTTGAGACGGGCAAGGAGGTGCAGGTGCCGACGTTCATCGAGATTGGCGACGTCCTGCAGATCGACACCCGCGACGGCCGCGTCATCAAGCGCGTTTAAAGTTCCGCGCCGCTTCGGTGATCTTGGGCCTCCCTTCGGGGAGGCCTTTTTTGTGCTCCAGACAAAATGCCCTCGCGATTTTCCCGAAATGTTGCGTTTGTTAGCGTTCGCAGCCTCGTTTGGGGCACCGCCCATCCAGTTCAGTGAATTTGGGCATAATTCCTCCGTTATGCCCCCGTTATGAGCTAAAAACAGGATCCAAACAGGGTCGTTTGGGCCATCTTTACGCTAACAAACGCAATTTCTTGGAAAAGATGGCCATGCAAATGTTCTGGGAGGACGGGATGGCTCTACGAAAGAGCGCGAAAGACTATGCGGGCCCTATTCCCGTGCGAAGAAGGCGAAGGCGACGCCGCCCGGGCCGACGTGGGTGCCGATGACGGCGCCGACCTGCGTGAGGGGCAAGTCGTCCGGCACGGCGGACTCGTCGGCGGCTGCTTCCTCGGCGGCTTTCGCCTGCGCCAGGCTGTCGGCGATGTACTTGCGGGCCGTCGCGTCGGACAGGCCCGAGTAGGCCACCCAGATGGGCCGCGTGAAGTCGATGCCGCCGATCTCGTCGATCTTCTGGAACACCATGTTCTTCGACTGCTTCGATCCGCGGGCCTTGCCCAGCACAACGACGTCGCCATCGACGACGCCCACCACGGGTTTGATGGAGAGCATGCCGCCCACGAGGGCCGCCGCTCCGGAAATGCGGCCGCCGCGGCGCAGGTACTCCAGCGTATCCAGCGAGGCCACGAGCCGGATGTCCTTCTTCTCCTGGTTGAGGCAGTAGGCGATATCTTGGGCGGAAAGCCCTTCATCGCGCAGGGCCCAGGCGCGCTCGGCCAAGATACGCTCGCCGATGGTGGCGTTCTCGCTGTCGACCACGAACACCGACTCCTTGAACGGGGCCGCGGCGATGCAGGCGCTCTGGTAGGTGCCGGAGATGTGGCTGGAAAGCGTGATGCAGACGACCTCGTCGCCGGCATCGACGGCCTCTTGGAAGAGGTCTTGGAACACCATGGGAGGGATCTGGCTCGTGCGGGGCAGCTCGTCGGTTTCCACGAGGCGCTCGAAGAATTCCTCGCGCGAAAGGTCGACGCCCTCGGCGTACTGTTCGGAGCCGAATGCGATGGTCATGGGGATGATGGTAATGTCGTGGGCGCGGGCGTAGTCCTCTTCCATGTCCGCCGACGAGTCCACGATGATGCGAATGGCCACGGTGCCTCCCTCGAAGTCGTTTCCTTTATTTTATCGTCCGTACGCGGAGCCTCGGCGAGGTGGCGTAAAGGCAAGTAAATTGTTCATAATTTGGGAACGGTTTCTCGATTGACAGCGAGCCGCAAAAGTGGCCACTGGGAAGTGTTTAGCCTTCCACCAGATCGAGCAGCTCCTGGTGGGAATGGATGCCCAGTTTCGCGTAGACGTGCTTCACGTGGGCCTTCACGGTGTTGCGGGACACGACGAGCGCCTCCTCGATGTAGGCGCGGTCGCGGCCCCGGGCGAGCATGGCGAACACCTCGGCTTCGCGCGGGGTGAGGGAGAACTCGCTTGCGATGGCCTCGCAGCGGGAGGCGAAGGCCTCCTCGGGGGTGCGGGCCGCGGGCATCGGCAGCGGCACTGGCCCCGTTCCGGTGCCCGGTACCGCTTCTGCTCCCGCATCGGCTCCCTTCCCGGCGGCCGTTGCCCCCACCAGCACTGGATCGATGCCGTCGATGGCTCCGGCGAAGGTGAAGCGTTTCAGCCCGATGGTCACGTAGGCGGCGAAGACCAGCAGCAGTGCCGCGGGGATGGCCACACGCAGGGCGGGCATGCTTGCCGCGGCGCTGTTGGCAAGCATGCCCGCGGCGGCTCCCGTAAGCGATCCTAAGGCCGAGACACCGTTTCCCCAGGCTACCGTTGTGATGGCTCCGAGTGGGTTGCGCGCGGCAATGGTGATGAGCGCCATCTGGGCGGCCATGATGAACAGGCCGTTGCCTGCGTTCAGCAGCGCCACGTCGGCCGCACCGCTGTCAGCGGCGAGCAGGGGTTGTGTTGCCAGAAGGAACCCGGCCATCACCGCGAGAGCCGACAGCTGCACGAGACCGTCGGCGGGAAAGCGCCGGCGCGAACAAATCACGTAAAGGGCCACGAGGGCAAGCGGGATGGCCGAGAGAAACGACATGCGCGGTGTGCCTGCCACCTCCCCGAAGCGCAGGGCGAAGCCGAAGGCCACCTGGAACAAAAACAAGCACACGAACAGGGCCGAGAACGGCGCGAGGAACGAGGCCGGCCGCGTGACGGCGATGTCGCTCGGCGAAGGCCGGTCGTGGGCCATGTCGAAGTAGAGGCGCGCCCCCCGGGCCGTGAGCGCGATGGCGGCCAAGGGGAAAGCCAGGAAGAGGGCGGTTCCGACCCACGGGGGCAGAAGCGATGACGCGGGGCTCGCCGCCAGCTGAACGGTGTAGGCCGCAGCGATGATCACGGCCGTCGCGTGCATTTCGAGGCGCGCGAGATAGAGCGCCACCGATATGGTCGCCACCGATCGGCCGATGGCGGCGAGGCTCGCACCCGCAACGAGGAGCGCCGGCGCGGAAAACCCAAGCCCCAGGGACAGAAGCGCGCCGCCGCCTACAAGACAGGCCACCGCCACGGCGATGATGGCGCGCTCCCGCAGAAGGCGCGGGGCGCGGTAGGCCGCAAGCCCAAGGCCGAGCAAAGTTGCTGCCGAGAACGTGACGGAGATGTCGCGGGCGAACATGAAGATCGCGTCGAACTGCGGGAAGAGCGAGCCGTTCATGAGAGAGGTGGTGCCGAGCGTCAAAAGCAGCGCGACGAACCCGCACGAGGAGCTCGCCTTTTCTGCAGTGCATTCCGTTTCCATGTCACTCCCTTTCGCTCCCTTTCGCTCCCTTTCGCCTCCCTCCATTCTACACGCGAAAACCCCCTGTCCGCACGGGACAGGGGGTTCGCTCTTATAACCGCTGGTCGCTGGAGGGGAGGCGCGACCGGCGGTATCCCTTGGGAAGGGCTTGACGAACTGCCTTCGCGGGATGTGGAATAAACGGCTCGCGAAGGCGAAGGGGCCTTGAAGGCGCGGACGCCTTACGCCTGCCCGGTTGCCGCCAGCATGCCGGCGCGGCGGCCGAAGGTCATGGTGCGTCCGCAGGCAAGGCCCGTCAGCAGGTTCGGGTAGCTCACCGAGAAGAAGCCGCCCGAGTCGTTGCCGGTGAGGTACAGGCCCTCGATGGGATCGCCGTTCTCGTCGCAGGGGTGCATGTTCGTGTCGATGGTGACACCGTCGAGCGTCGCCAAGAACCACGCCCCGGTGCGCACGCCGTAGAAGGGCGGCGTGTCGATGGCCATCAGGCGGTGCTTCTCCTTGTAGTAGTCGGTGTCCTCGCCGGCCGCGGCCATCTCGTTGTAGTGCTTCCACGAGGCCACGGTGGTCTCCACGGGCAGGTTCAGCTTCTCAGCGAGCTCTTCCATGGTGTCGGCCTTCTGCACGTAACCGTCCTCGATGAGCTTCTCGATCATACCGTCCACCACCTGCATGGGGATGTTGTTCTTCGCCCCGTTGGGGAAGGGGAACAGCCGGCAGCAGCCCACCTCGTCGAAGGCCTCGGCCTGCGCGGCGTGGTTCGCGTCCCAGATGTCCACGTAGGTCTGGTGCGGCTGCATGATGGTGGAGTGCAGCATGTAGTCGTAGGGGCCGCTCTCGTTGCAGAAGCGCTCACCCTTCAGGTTCAGCTTCAGGAAGGGCTGCTCGCCGAACCAGAACCAGCGGCCGAGCACCCCGTCGCCGGCGTACTGGTCGGGCTTCACGCAGGCGCGGTTGAAGGTGCAGGCCGCGCCGAGCGGGTCCATGGTGGCGCCGAGCCACAGCGCCGCCTTGATGCCGGATCCGGTGGGGTTGCCGCCGGAGCCGGGGGCCGCGATGCGGATCTTCTGGTTCCAGGCCTGGCGGTCCTCCATCATCTCCAGGTTGTTGCCGTAGCCGCCGGTGGAGAGGATGACGCCCTTGCTGGCGTTGATGCGCAGGTAGGGGCGCTCGCCCTGCACGTCGCGGGCGATGACGCCGGTCACGCGGCCGGATTCATCGGTCTCGCACTTGATGAACTCGGTGTACCAGCGCACCTCGGCGCCCTGCTCGGCGGCGTAGGCCAGGATAGATTCGGCGAAGCCCCATTCCTCGTCCTCGGCCACGGCATCGGTCTTTTGCGGACTGTGGCCGGTGGCGAAGGCCTTGTCGCGGCCCGGGTCGGAGGTGTCGCCCACGCCGCCCTCGAATTCCATGACGAGCTTGCCGTCGCGCTGGATGATGTCGGTGAGCCAGTCCACCATGGCGCCGGACTCGTCGGCCCACAGCTTCACCAGGTCGTAGTTCACAAAGCCGTTGGCGTAGCGGACGATGTCCTCAACGGCCTCTTTCTTCTCGATGCGGAACTCCGGGAACTCGTCGAAGGAGGCCTGTTGCAGGCGCGAGTCGATGGCGCCGATGTCCTCGCGGACGTTGTGCGGGGTGCCCTGGCGGTCGATGCCGAGCACGCGCGCGCCGTTCTCGGCGGCCGAGATCATGGCCGGGATGCCGCCGGTGCCCATGCCCACAACGAGCACCTCGGTGTCGATGGTCTCGGCGATGTCGGCCTCGTCGATGACGGGCGGCGCTCCCAACCAGGAGGGGCCGCCGAAGTCGCCGGCGCTCGGGTTGGCGGGATCCGCGGCTGCATAGCCTTGGCCGCATCCGGACAGCGTGCCGGCGGTCAGCGCGCCCACGGCCGCGAGGCCGGCGCCTTTGAAGAAGCTGCGGCGGGAAACGTTACTGGACATTGGGGGCCTCCCATCCTTCGGGCAGGGTCAGGTCGTGGCACTCGTTGCAGACGAGCACCTGGTTCTCGTGGGCTTTGTGGCAGTCTCCGCATTCCAAGGCCATGTCCTGATGGCTGGCATGGGGGTTGTACTTCTCGTCGTTGCCGGCGAATCCCCACAGGCCCGCGGTGATCTCGTCGAAGGACTTGCCTCCGTGGCACTCGGGGCGCGCGCAGAACTCCTCGCTGGCGAACTGCTTGCCCGTGGCCAGCATGGTGCCGTCCTCGGTCATGGGGTAGTTGTCCGACACCCAGGCGCACACCTCCGAGATCTGGGTCGTCAACTCCGCGGTGTGGCAGTCGAGGCACGACTCGCCGGCCTTCGCGTGCGCGGTCACACCCAGGTTCGGGTCGCCGGAATCGTAGGTTTCCACGTAGTAGTCCATGGGGCTGTGGCAGATGGCGTTGCAGAAGCTCGGCTGCTCGTGCCACACCCAGAACCCGGCGCCGGCCACCACGATGACGGCCGCCACCACGCCGGCGACGATCCACCCGCGCTTGGGACGCTTTTTGGGCGCCGGTCCGCCCACGGCCGTCGCTGAGCCGGCAGCTGCGGCCGAGCTTGTGTCCGTTGCCGGGCCCGCATGGCTCGGCGCCCCCGCGGCCCTCTTCTCTTCATCGATGCTCATGATCGCTTCCTCCCTTCCTTGTCGTGACAGAAACGATGGCGCCCAGTGTGCGCCGCGCCGCCCCGAAAAGCTATTACCCCAGCGGGGTAAACTTCGCGTTTAGCCTGATAAATAAGGGATATTAAAGGGCGAGCGCTTGTTTTTCCTGCCCTAAGCGGAGGGAGAGCTTGAGGATGCTGTTTTCCATCTGCGAGTACTGCGGTCAAGAATGTTGGTTCCATCGATCTTATCCCGCGAACGCTTTTCCACGGTCGCGGCACGGTATCGTGCTTGCCCATGAACGTGTATCTTTCCCATAACACGGCGCTGCTGTTCTGGCGCGCTTGGTCCGCCGCCGCGGCTATTCCTCTGTGTGTGTTCCACGATTTGGGCGTGGCGGACGCGTCGCTGTTTCCTGCGACTCTCTTTCCGACATCGGAGGTGCTTCGCAATGAAGCGGTGCTGAGCAGGGATGTGCGGACGATCTTGGAGGACGCACTGCAAAGCCTCGCGGGCGCAGATCCGGTGCGTCCGGCTGACGCGGGTTCGGTGGCCTCGCCGGACGGTTCTGCGGCGTCTGCGGCCGCCGTCGGCGGGATGCTCCCGCAAACCGCCGCCGTGGCATCGGCGCTGAAGGAGGCTGTTCGCTCTCGGGGAGCAGCGCCGCTGCACATTATGGTCGCAAAGGGTCATGGCACGCGGAACTCCAGCGAACTTGTACGCCATCGCTCGGTCGCCGCTTTTCCGCGGCAAGCTTTCATTAAAGTAGCTCCGGGCGTGTTCGTCTGCTCTCCCGAGCTCGTCTTCGTTCAAACGGCTCCTTCGTTGACGCGCGGAGGGCTCTTGGCGGTCGGTTACGAGTTGTGCGGCTGCTATCCGCTGGGGGAGGAGCGCGTCGGTGCCCTCGTGCGCCGTCCTCTTTCGTCACCGCGGCGCCTTACGGCTTTTGCCGCCCGTGCAAAGGGTCTGGCGGGCGTGAAGGCGGCCCGATCGGCGGCGAAGCAGGTGCTTGCCAAGTCGGGATCTCTCATGGAGACCGAGGTGTCCATCATTGCGTTCTCCCTGTTTTCCCAGGGAGGGCTGGGCTTGAGAACGCCTCTTCTGAACGAGCCGGTCGCATTGTCCGACCGCGCGAGGACGGCCACGGGATTGAGCCGCGTGGTGTGCGATTGGCTTTGGCCCGCTGAGCGAGTTGTGCTGGAATACGACGGGCACGATGCGCATAGCTCGCCGCAGCAACGAGCCCATGATGCCCGCAAGCGCGATGCCTTGCGCATCGACGGCTTCGACCTTGCCGTTCTCACGAGCTCCCAATTTCACCACGTCAACCAATGCACTGAGCTGCTGCGCGGGGTTGCCCGAAGCGCCGGGCAAAGGTCGCCTGCCCTGAAGCCCGAGCACCTCCCGCGTCACATGGCCTTGCGCGAGCAGGTGCGGAAACATCATCGCGCCCATTTTCCCTCGCGTTTTCGGAGGGCGCGTTCGTAAGATGCGCCCGTAAGGTATGTCTGCGGGACGTATCCGGGGGACGCATCCGCAGGCGTGCCTGCGGGGGGCTTCGCAAGGCGCGGGTTCCGGAAAGGTCTCTTCGGATCGCCTCGGCCTTGGCTGCCCGGTTCGCTTCGGGAAAAGCGCCGCCGCTGCAGAGAAAAGTGCGATCGTGCGAGTCTTGAGAGGCGAAAAACTCGCACGATCGCACTTTTTCCTGCAGCGGGGGCCTTTTCGAGCGCTTTGGACTCGCACAATCGCACTTTTCTCCGCACGAGATGCCAAAAACTTGTTTTGGAAGGTCTCGGAGCCGGGAAATTGGCTGGAAATACGATAGGGAACAAGCGGTTGTTCTCTGCATCGGGGATCTCGGAGCTGGGCGATTGGTTGGGAAGGTAGGGGATGGGCGGGGGAGGGAAGTTTGGGATTCGCCCCTTCGGCCGCTTCGTTGATGTTTCTTGTCGGCAAATCGGGCGGCGTGGCGCGGGGCCGTGGTAGGCTTCCTCTATAATCCGAAACTTGATCTTTGACTAACCTGTGTATAAGGAGGTGTGAGTTCATGCCACGGCTTCAGATCATGGACACGACCATCCGCGACGGTCAGCAGAGCCTCTGGGCCACCCGTATGCAGATCGGCGACATGCTGCCGATTCTGCCGAAGATGGACCGCGTCGGCTACTGGGCCATCGAGGCGTGGGGCGGGGCGACGTTCGACTCCTGCCTGCGCTTTCTGGACGAGAACCCCTGGGAGCGTCTGCGCGCCATT
Organism: Adlercreutzia sp. CNCM I-6207; assembly: GCF_977072305.1. NCBI lineage: Bacteria > Bacillati > Actinomycetota > Coriobacteriia > Eggerthellales > Eggerthellaceae > Adlercreutzia > Adlercreutzia sp. CNCM I-6207. The sequence continues at coordinate 39,223 of NZ_CDRVLZ010000016.1, read as the reverse complement.
AAGGCGAACACGCCCAATACGCCGCTTGCCATGCTCTCGCGCGGGCAGAACCTCGTCGGCTACAAGCACTACTCCAAGGAGATCGTGCATCGCTTTATCAACGCGGCGCACCGCAACGGCGTCGAGGTCTTCCGCGTGTTCGACGCGCTGAACGACATCCGCAACGTCGTGGACAACGCCGAGGCCATCAAGGAGTGCGGCGGTCTGTTCGAGGGCGCCATCTCCTACACGATCTCGCCGGTGCACACGCTGGACTCCTACTTGGAATACGGCCAGCAGCTGAAGGATCTGGGCGCCGACACCATCGCCATCAAGGACATGGCCGGCATGCTCACGCCCTATCGCGCCGAGCGCATGGTGAAGGCGTTCAACGAGGAAATCGGCCTGCCGGTGCACATCCACTGCCACTATGTCGGCGGCATGGCCCCGGCCAACATCCTGAAGGCTGCCGAGGCGGGCGTGGCCGTGGCCGACACGGCTCATGCTCCGCTCGCGTTCGGCAACTCGCATCCGGCGGTGGAGATGATCGTGGCCGCTCTGAAGGAGAGCCGCTACGACACCGACCTCGACCTCGATCTGCTGTTCGAGATCTCCGAGTACTGGGAGGAGATGCGCAAGCGCGGCCATTACAAGCGCGGCGTGTCCTCGCTCATTCATATGCAGGTGTACTCGCATCAGGTGCCCGGTGGCATGATGAGCAACCTCATCAGCCAGCTGGAGGTGCAGAAGGCCGCGCACCGTCTGCCCGAGGTGATGGCCGAGATTCCGAAGGTGCGCGCCGAGGTGGGCTATCCGCCGCTTGTAACGCCGATGTCCCAGATCGTGGGCACCCAGGCGGTGTTCAACGTGCTGACGGGCAAGCGCTGGAGCGTCATCTCCAAGGAGATGAAGGACTATGTGTGCGGCTACTACGGCAAGGCGCCGGGCAACATGGACAAGGAAATCGTGGCGAAGGTGGCCGGCGACGCCGAGATCTTGGATCCGAAGATCGCCCCCGGCACGCTGGTGACCACCACCTACGACGAGTGCGCCGCCGAGATTGGCGATTTGGCCCAAAGCGAGGAGGACGTGCTCATGTACGCCCTGTTCCCCAACGAGGCCCGCACCTATTTGAGCAAGCACCGGGTATCCGAGAAAGTCGATTTCATGCTGGAGCAGGAGTCCAGCGCCACCAAGGAGGACGATTACGTGGACATCAATCAGATTCGCGAGCTGGTTCGCGTTGCCGAGGAGAGCGGCGTCGGAGAGATCGTCGTAGAGGAAGAGGGCATGCGCATCGCTGTCCGCATGCCGGGTCAGGGCGTGCCGGCCGCTGCCGTGCCCGCCGCTCCGCAGGCCCAGGCGGCTCCCGTTGCCGCCGTGCCCGCGCCGGCCGCCGAGGAGCCGGCGAGCGATCGTCCGGCCACGTGGAAGCCGGTGGTGGCTCCTATGGTGGGCACCTACTACGAGGCCCCGGCCCCGGGCGAGCCGCCCTTCGTGAAGGTGGGCGACGAAGTGGCCGCCGGCGAGACGCTGTGCATCGTGGAGGCCATGAAGCTCATGAACGAGATCGCCGCCGAAGAGATGGGCACCGTGCGCGAGGTGTGCCTGTCCGACGCCACGCCGGTGGAGTACGGCACCGTGCTCTTCTACGTGGAGCCCCACGACCCCACGCCGGGCGCGTAGGAGACAAACATGTTCGAGAAAATTCTAGTTGCCAACCGCGGCGAGGTGGCGCTCCGCATCATGCGCGCCGCCCGCGAGCTGGGCGTGAAGACGGTGGCCGTGTACTCCACGGAGGACGCCGACACCTATCCGGTGCGCTACGCCGACGAGGCCGTCTGCATCGGTCCTGCCCAGTCGAACAAGAGCTATCTGGTCATGGCCTCCATCATTGCCGCGGCGAAGAACACCGGTGCCGAGGCGATTCACCCCGGCTACGGCTTTTTGGCCGAGAACGCGGAGTTCGCCCGCGCCTGCGCCGACAACGACCTCGTGTTCATCGGCCCCGCCCCGGAGTGCATCGACCGCATGGGCGACAAGTCGTCCGCCCGCGAGACCATGAAGATGTGCGGCGTGCCCACGGTGCCCGGCTCCGACGGCTGCCTGGATACGGTGGAAGAGGCTGCGGCCTTCGCCGAGAAGGTGGGCTACCCGGTGCTCATCAAGGCCACGGCCGGCGGCGGCGGCAAGGGCATGCGCGAGGTGCACGATCCGGCCGACCTCGCGGCCCAGTACAAGGCCGCCCGCACCGAGGCTGGCGCCGCCTTCGGCAACGACGGGGTGTACCTGGAAAAGCTCGTGCTGCGTCCGCGCCACGTGGAGGTGCAGGTGCTCGCCGACGATCACGGCAACGCCGTGGCGCTCTGCGAGCGCGACTGCTCCATCCAGCGCCGCCACCAGAAGCTTCTGGAAGAGGCCCCCTCGCCAGCGCTTTCCGAGAACCTGCGCCGCGACATGATGAAGGCGGCCCTGAAGGCCGTGCGCGCCGTGGACTATCGCAACGCCGGCACCATCGAGTTTCTGCTGGACGAGCGCGGCCAGTTCTACTTCATGGAGATGAACACCCGCGTGCAGGTGGAGCACCCGGTCACCGAGGAGATCACCGGCACCGACATCATCAAGGAGCAGCTGCGCATCGCCGCCGGTGAGCCCATGAGCTGCGCGGGCCGCGCCCCGTTCTCGCCTTCGGGCCACGCCATCGAGCTGCGCATCAACGCCGAGGATCCCGAGCACGGCTTCCGCCCGTGCCCCGGCACCGTCACGCGCTTCGAGCCCCCGGCGGGCCCCGGCGTGCGCGTGGAGACCTACCTGCGCCCCGGTTCCCGCATCTCGCCCTACTACGACTCGCTCGTGGCCAAGGTGGTCGTGCACGGCCAGGATCGCGCCGAGGCCGTCGCCCGCGCCAAGCGCGCCTTGGACGAGTTCGTTATTGAAGGAATTGCAACAACTATCCCATTCCACAAACGCGTGCTCGATAACGAGGTATTCTTGGCCGGTGACGCGACAACCGACTTTATCGAAACCCAGATGGGAGACGTACTATGACAGACCAGATGAACGTCGAGGGCCTTTCCATCGCCCCGGGGGTCATGGAGACCATCATCTCCGTGGCCGCCAGCGAGGTGGACGGTGTGGCCTCGCTGGGCTCCTTCGCCACGAGCGGCATCCGCTCTATGCTGGCGAGCAAGCCCTCCACCTCCGGCATCGAGACCAAGATGGGCGACGACAGCAAGCTTTCCGTGGCGGTGCACGTGGAAGTCTACTACGGCTACGTGCTGCCCGAGCTGGCGGCCCAGCTGCGCAGCGCCATCGCCGAGGCGCTGGCCACCCAGGCCGGCGTGGAGGTGTCCTCGGTGGACGTGTACATCGACGGCCTCCAGTTCAAGGCGTAGGTGGCGCGCGGTATGGCTCCGAGAATCCACGAGCGCACCCGCGACCGCATCAGCGCGGTGCAGGTGCTGTACACGAGCGAGCTGACGGGGAAATCGCCCAGCGAGCTGCTCGACTGCGGGCTGTGCCTGGTGGCGCGCGAGGCTCCCGCCGATGAGGCCGATGCTGCCGAGGCGGGCGCGTTCGGCCGCATTGAGGAGGGGACGCTGACCGATTACGCCCTGGCGCTCATCCACGGCGTGGAGGCGAACCAGGCCCAGGTAGATGAGCGTATTGAAGCGGCGTCCGAGAACTGGGCGCTCTCCCGCATGCCCATCGTGGACCGCTCCATTCTGCGCCTGGCCGTCTTCGAGATGTTCCACTGCGACGACGTGCCGGTGTCGGTCTCCATCAACGAGGCGGTGGAGCTGGCCAAGGGCTTCGGCGGCGAGGACGACTCGCCGCGCTTCGTGAACGGTGTGCTGGGGCGCATCGCGCGTTCTATGGAAGGCGATGGCGCGGGCGCGGCTGATGCGGTCGGAGCCGACATTGCCGCCGCCGGCCCGGTGGATGCCCTGGTGGGCGCCTCGGGCGCCGCTGCTTGCGTGCAGGTGGGGGTGTAGGCGCCATGGCCGACGAGCAGGGTCGCACCTTCGAGGACGTGCACGAGCGCCTTTCCGAGATCGTTGACGAGGTGTCCGCCGAGGACATCTCGCTGGATGACGCCTTGAAGCTGTACGAGGAGGCCGTGAAGCTGGGCCTTTCCGCGTGCGATTTGTCCGAGCAGGACTTGGACGCGTTTCTGGCGACGGAAGAGGAAACGACGGCCGAGGAGGGCGGCGCAAGCGCTACCCCTACGGGTTCAACCGACATGCCCCGCGAGGCCTAAAGGAAACCGCCCATGGATGTCCCGCGCATACTCGATGCTATCAGCTCGCCGGCCGATTTGAAGGTGCTCGATAACGAGGAGCTGGCCATTTTAGCCCGCGAGATCCGCCAGGAGATCGTCGCCACCACCTCGGTCACCGGGGGACATGTGGCGTCGTCTTTGGGCGCCGTGGACATCATCGTGGCCTTGGAGAGCCTGCTCGACATGCCGCGCGACCGCGTGGTGTTCGACGTGGGGCACCAGGCCTACGCTCACAAGCTGCTCACCGGCCGACGCGAGGCGTTCAAAACGCTGCGCACCTACGGCGGCCTTTCCGGCTTCACCAAGCCATCGGAGAGCCCCTACGACGTGCACCCGTCGGGTCATGCGTCCGACTCGCTCTCCATCGCCACGGGCCTCGCAAAGGCGCGGCAGTTGAAGGGCACCGACGAGAAGGTGGTGGCCCTCATCGGGGACGCGTCGCTCGCCGGCGGCATGGCCTTCGAGGCGCTGAACTACATGGGCAACGAGCAGTTGCCGCTCGTCGTCATCTTGAACGACAACGAGATGTCCATCTCGCGCAACGTGGGCGCTCTTATGAAGCATCTGGGCAACATCCGCGCCAACAGCCACTACCGCGAGGCGCGCGAGGGCCTGCAGGCGGCCATGGAGCAGGGCGGCCCTGCGGCCCGCGGGCTGCTCGGCTTCGGCAAGAACATGAAGGAATCCCTCAAGCAAATGGTGATTCCCCACACGATGATCTACGAGTCGCTCGGCATCGTGTGCACCGCGCCCATCGACGGCCACAACATCGCCGAGCTGCGCGACGTTTTATCGCTCGTGCTGGAAATGGACGGCCCGGCCCTTGTGCACGTGGTCACCCGGAAAGGGGAGGGCTACGAGCCCGCCCGCCGCGACCCCGAGGCGTTCCACGGCACCGGCCCCTACGATATTGCCACGGGCCGCGCGTTGAAGAAGCCCGGGCGCGCCCCCAGCTACACCGAGGTGTTCGGTGCGGCGCTCGCCGACGAGGCGGCCAACGACGCGGACGTGGTGGCCATCACGGCGGCCATGACCGGTGGCACGGGGCTGAAGACCTTCGCGGCGGAGTTCCCCTCCCGGTTCGTGGACGTGGGCATCGCCGAGGAGCAGGCGGTGGGCATGGCGGCCGGCCTCTCGTCGGGCGGCAAAAAGCCCGTGGTGGCGCTGTACTCCACCTTCATGCAGCGGGCTGTGGATCAGATGATCATCGATGTGGCCCTGCCGGAGGCGAATGTGGTGTTCGCTTTCGATCGCGCGGGCCTGGTGGGCGACGACGGACCTACGCACCACGGCGTCTTCGACATGGTGTACACGCGCATGGTGCCGAACATGCGGGTGCTCGCGCCCTCCGACGAGGCGGAGCTTGTGCACGCTCTGCATACGGCGCTGGTTTTGGAAGGCCCCGTGTCGCTGCGCTATCCGCGCGGCGAGGCCGAGGGTGCGCCATTGCCGGATGCGCCGGAAGTTCTGGAAGTGGGGAAGTCCCGCACGGTGCGCGAGGGGGGCGACGTGGCCCTGCTCGCCTTCGGTCGCATGGTGGGGCAAGCCCGCGCCGCTGCCGAGCTGCTGTCCGCCGAGGGCATCGAGTGCCGCGTGGTGGACATGCGCTGGGTGAAGCCGCTCGATGAGGAGGCCATCGCCGCTGCGGCGGCCTGCCGTTTGGTGGTCACGGTGGAGGAGGGCGTCATCGCGGGAGGCGCTGGCGAGGGCGTGCTGGAGGTGCTGGGCTGCCAGGGTGCCACGACGCCTGCCGTCACGCTGGGCATCCCCGACCGCTTCATCGGCCAGGGCCCCGTGCCCCAACTCTTCGCCGACCTCGGCCTGGACGCCGAGGGCATTGCCGCCACGGTGCGCGAGGCGCTAGGTTAATCGAACCTCACAGCCAACGCGCTTCGTTCAGCCAAAACACCTGCTTCTTTCCCTGGTAGGCAGTCGAGCAATAGCGCAAGTCGACAAGTCGATTCAAATCGTCGCGAGCCGTGGAGGCGGCGCACTCGAAGCGATGGGCGTAGGCCTCCTCCGATAGCCGAATCCGTCTGGCTCGCCCGCTCCTTCCCTCCCCAGGGGCGATGCCAGCTGTTCGAGAAAGGACGCGCACCCGTCACGGATGCGCGTCCTTCTTTTCGTGCGGCAGGACGGGCGCCTCGTGCTATAGAGTCCCAAATACGATACACTGCTCTGTGTACTTGTTTACAAATTCCTTAGGATGAGGTACAGTGAGGCTAGCGAATGGAGGTTGCTATGGCGACGAAGACGTTTTCGGGACGGGCCGATGCTGAGAAGATCCTTCTTGCCGATGCCCTGGCACGACAAGAGTACGGCTTGTCCTTTGGGCAATACTGCAGCGGTGTCCTCGTCGATTACATTTGCGAGACGGGGGCGCTTCCCGATACGCGTGTGCACTCGAAGAAAAAAGGCGGTGTGGCCATGATGCTGAGTCTTGCGAAGAAGCATCAGGGTAGCGACATCGCTCGCCTGAGTGACCAAGAGATTCGCGATCTCGTTGCGAGCCGCTATGAGTAGTAAGGTGCTTCTCGATACCAACGTTATGCTCGACCTCGCCTTGGCACGGCCGGAGGGGTTCGATGCAGCCGCCACCATCGCCGAGGCCGTGGCCTATGAAGAGGTCGTCGCATATGTTTGCGCCACGTCGCTCAAAGATCTGTACTACATCCTCTCCAAAGCCATGGGGGAGAAGGACGCGCGAACCTACATCAAGGCTGTGATGGACGATTTCATTATCTGCTCAGTCGATTACGCCCTCTGTCGTCAGGCTGCAGATTCTGACGAGCCTGATTTCGAAGACGGTTTAGTGCGCGCCTGCGCCGAGAACGCCCGCGTTGATTTCATCGTCACGCGAGACGTTACGGCGTTTGCTCGATCAAAGGTGCGCTCAATCGCTCCGGCAGATTATGTGGCGCGGTTTCTTGTCGACGAATAGGCATTGCGGATCAAGAGAATTCCGCAGTACTTTGTTTTCTGATTGGGAGGGGCGACCGAGGTCGCCCCTATGGAGGCTGACTCGCGGGGCCAGCTACTGCAGCTTCTTCTCCATGATGTAGTCGTCCATGATGTAGCCGTCGCCGATGTCGGTTTCCACGGCGTCGATGACCTCGAAGCCCTTGGCCTTGTAGGCGCGGATGGCCATCTCGTTGCGCTTGTTCACCGTGAGGTAGAGGGCATCGAGACCGCGCTCGCGGGCGAGGCGCTCGTAGAAGCGGACGGTGGCTGAGCACAGGCCCTCGCCGCGGTGCTCCTTCAGCAGGTAGATCTTCGAGATGAAGAAGCGGTTCGTGTCCGTCTCCACGTGCCCTCCGGTGTAGCCGACGATGCGGGGGACGGCGGCCGTGCGGGCGAAGTCCTCGGTGTCGTGGGCCAACTCGTCGTCGCGGTCGGATTCCACGTCGTCGTTGACGCGGTCGGCTACGGTGTCGCCCTGGTCGTGGATGTCGGCGCCGTGCGTCGCCGCGCCCAGCTCGTGGGGCGTCTCGTCCTCGTGCTGCATGATGAAGAAGTACTCGTAGCCATTGTCGGCAATGTCGGTGCGGAAGGCATTCAGGCTCTGGAACTTCTCCACCATGTAGTCGGTCTGCGCTTGGCCGATGATGGCCGGCCAGTACTCGTTCCAAATATGGTAGGCCATATGGGCCAGGGCCTCGACCTCTTCGTCGCGCTCGACCTGTCGAAATGTAACGCTCATGAGTGCATCCTTCCGCGTTGTGACAAAACTTTTCGAAAAAGTGGTCACAAAATCGAGTTCTGGGTTTTCTTTATGGGCGATACGACCCAATTAACGGTTGCGACTTTGTGTAGTATATCGTTTAGCGATATATTCCTCTTGCTCTTATGCCGTCTTGAGGTCTGCAAAAACCCAGAACTCGATTTTGTGACCAAATCGCGCCGATTCTTTGTAAAGGCAACGCTGCCATTGTAATGCTTCGGCGATCTGTGACGGGACGCGCGGGCATTTGTTTCCGCCCAGTAACAAGGAATGGTCGCCAGTGTTAACACTTATTTTTGAGGGGGTTAACAATCATCGTTGAGCGCGCAGGTCACCAGGTGCCGTGGAACAATCGGGGTGTCCTTGCCGTTGGGCGCCTTGGGCGACAAGGGGTGGGGAGGCCCGCGCGGTGCGGCGCGCGGCGCCTCCCGACCTCTTTTCGCCGAGGGCCCACGAACTGTGAAAGGGGTTGATCGCGATGATTGACACCGGTTCCACCGGGTTCATGCTCGTCTGCGCCATGCTGGTGCTGCTCATGACGCCCGGACTCGCCTTCTTCTACGGAGGCCTTTCCCGTCGCAAGAACGTCGTGAACACCATGGTGATGGTGTTCGGCGTGCTCGGCATTGTCGGGGTGGTTTGGGTCGTATGCGGCTGGTCGTTCGCCTACGGCGGCGACGGGTCGCTGCCGTTTTTCGGCGGCTTCGATCAGATCGGGTGCTTGAGCGCCGTGAACGACATGGTGGCTGAGGCCGAGGGTACGCCTGACGCCTTCGCGGTCCTGTCCGGACAGGGCGCGCTCGCCGCCGACCCGGAGTTGGCGGCGGGATACCCGGCCATCATCGACATCGTCTTTCAGATGGCCTTTGCCATGATCACCTGCGCCATTATCACGGGCGCTGTGGCCGGGCGCATGAAGTTCGGCGCCGTATGCGCGTTCGTGGCCGTGTGGGTCGTCGTGGTGTACGCGCCGCTCGCCCATATGGTGTGGGGCGGCGACGGCTCGCTCATTGGCGACATGATCGGGGCCCTGGACTTCGCCGGCGGCGATGTGGTGCACATCTCCTCGGGCCTCACCGGGCTCATCCTGTGTCTTTTGCTGGGGCGCCGCAAGGGATTCGCGGTTCTGTCCTACCGGCCCCACAACGTGCCCTTCGTGGCTTTGGGTGCAGCGCTTCTGTGGTTCGGCTGGTTCGGCTTCAACGCCGGCAGCGAGTTCGCGGCCGACGGTGTGGCCGGGCTCGCGCTGCTGAACACCGTGGCGGCCAGCGCGGCCGGTGTGCTCTCCTGGATGCTTACCGAGCGCGTCACGGTGGGGAAGTGCACGCTCGTCGGTGCGGCGACGGGTCTAGTAGCCGGGCTTGTGGTTATCACCCCGGCGGCCGGGTTCGTGGAGCCCTGGGCGGCCATCGTCATGGGGCTGATCGTGAGCCCCATCGTGTATGTGGCCATCTCCCAGGCCAAGCGGCGCCTCGGCTACGACGACGCGCTGGACGCCTTCGGCTGCCACTGCGTCGGCGGCATCGTGGGCGGCGTCCTCACGGGTCTGTTCTGCGTGCCCGGGCTCTCCTGGACCGAGCACGGCGGCCTTCTGTACACCGGCGACTGGTCGCTTCTGGGCTCGCAGGTGCTGGGCATCCTGGTGACCATCGCCTTCGTGGCCATCGCGGACGTGGTGCTGGGACTCATCATCAGGGCGTGCTTTGCGGGCAGCTTGCGGGTGAGCGCCGAGGATGAGGCGGCTGGGCTCGATGTGGCCGTCCATGGCGAGTCGGCCTACCCAGCCTACCTGGGTCTGGACTAGCACGGCGGAGCGATTGAGAAAGGAGTTGCGGCTATGAAACGAGTAACGGCTATTGTGCGGCCTGAGAAGATGGAGCCGCTGAAGGACGCCCTGTTCGCCGCCGATGTGAAGGGCATGACCATCTCGCAGGTGCACGGCTGCGGCGCCCAGCACGGCTGGAGCGAGTACGTGCGCGGCACCGAAGTGATGCTGAACATGGTGCCGAAGGTGAAGTTCGAGGTGGTGGTGGAAGACGACGCGGTGGACGCGCTGGTGGACACCATCGTGGGCGCCGCCCGCACCGGCGAGGTGGGCGACGGCAAGATCTTCGTGGCACCCGTGGAGGAAGTGGTGCGCATCCGCACCGGCGAGCGCGGCGCGACGGCGGTGTAGGCCACAATGCGGTACAATCTCGCCGAAACAAGGTGCGAGAAAGGAACCGGCATGCACACCTACATTCCCCGCGGCGTCTGCTCCCGTCAGATCGATGTGGAGCTGGACGGCGACACCATCAAGAGCGTCCAGTTCACCGGCGGCTGCGATGGCAATCTGAAGGCCATCTCCAAGCTGGTGGCCGGCCAGAACGTCGACGACATCGTCGCCATGATGGAGGGCCACACCTGCGGGCGGCGCTCCACCTCCTGCGTCGACCAAATGACCAAGGCCATACGCGAGGCTCAAGCGAAGGCCGCCGATCAGGCGTAAGGTATCGGCTGTATGCCTAATCGCCCGAATGAGGCAAGTTCCAGGGCCCGGATGTTTCATCCGGGCCCCCCTTTATGTCGTAAGCTAGCCTTTAAGCCAGGGTTGCAAGAGCTCTTCTGGGAAACGTGTTGTCACCAGGCAGCACGCTGGTGGACGAGGCCGAGCACGGTGACGCGGTCGGCCTCGTCTTCGTAGAAGATAACGATATCGAAGGGGCCGACGGGGATTTTGCGCACGCCTTCGCCGTACTCGTATGCGAGGGCGGCCGCCACGTCGGTCGACCCCATGCTGGGTATCGTCGGCAGAATCTCGATGATCTTGAGGATGTCATCGAGAACTTTGTCCGACAGAACGATCCCCAAATCCTCCTCGAAGCCCTCGGAGATGCGCACTTCGGCCATCAGAGCCCCCGCTTCTCGCGAATGCGGGCGACGAAACCATCGACATCGGTGGTGAAACGCCCCTCCTCGATATCGCGCTTGCCGCGTCGGAGAGCGAATTCCATCTCCGCTTCGTAGCGAGCGTCTTCACGGGCTTGCTTGAGCTCTCGATCGAATATCTCTTCGGAGCAGAACACGTAAGCGCCGTTGCCGTTCTCGGTGATGTAGACGACTTGGCGATCGGCCACGTCCTTTACCTCGCGTTGGCGCGAGGCGAGGGCGGTAGACGAATAGATGGAGCCTTTGGGGGCAACCATGGCGTACCTCATTTCCTAGGATTTAGCTAGGTTGATCATATCACGCTTTCAGTAGGAAATTCTACAAGATATCATATTGGTGATAAAAGGAAAGTTCCCTTATAGAAAAGGCCTTACAGCATCATGAACAGCTTGGCCAAGGCCCAGCCGATGAAGCCGCAGCAGGGGAAGGTGAGCACCCAGGCCCATACCATGCGGCGGGCGACGCCCCAGTTCACGCGGCGGAAGCTCTTGGAGGCGCCCACGCCCATGATGGAGGCGGTGGAGCAGTGGGAGGTGGAGACGGGCATGCCGGTCATGGAGGCCACGAACAGCGTGATCACCGTGGAAAGGGAGGCCGCCACGCCCTGGTACTTCTCCAGCGAGACCATGTCCATGGCCACCGATTTGATGATGCGCTTGCCGCCGAGCAGCGTGCCCAGAGACATCGCCGCCGAGCAGATGATCATGAGCCACAGGGGGAAGTCGGTGGCGCCGCTCGTCTCCATGCCGAAGGCGAGCGCGATGCCCAGAAGCCCGATGGACATGAACTTCTGGCCGTCCTGGGCGCCGTGGAGGAATGACAGCGCGCAGGCGCAGATGTCCTGCAGCACCATGCACACCTTGTTGCCGCGCTGGCGGTTGACGCGGGAGAAGAGAAACTCGATGATCTTGGTGGTGACCATGCCGAGGATGAAGCCGCCCACCAGCGAGAACACCATGCCGTAAATGACGAGCATCCACTCGGAGAGCACCACGCCGGCCAGCCCGTTCAGCGCGATGGCGCCTCCGGTGACGCCGGCGATGAGCGAGTGGGACTTGCTGGCGGGGATGCCCCAGAACCAGCAGAAGACGCCCCAGCCGATGGAGCCTATCATGGCGGCTATGAGCGCGAGGAGCGCCTGGTGGGTGTTGCCGGAGAAATCGACCATGTTGAACATGGTGTGGGCCACGGCGGTGGAGATGTAGGTCATGCCCACCAGGCCCACGAAGTTGAACACGGCGGCCAGCGCGAGCGCCGCGCCGGGGGTGAGACAGCGGGTGGAGACCGCGCTGGCGATGGCGTTGGGGGCGTCGGTGGCGCCCGAGATGATGGTCACACCGATGACCAGCGCCAGAATGCCGAGCAGGACCGGATGGTCTCCTGCCTGCGAGAGGAACACCGAAAGAGTCAATTCCATGCCTGAGCCTTATCCCGATGAAGCCGACCGGACGCAAACGCACCTTCCTATTCTAGCGCAACGGCTGCACGCACGAAAGATGACCTTGCGAGTCAACTCAAATCCCGGGTGCGGCCGCACGGGCGTCGTGAGTCTGCGGGCGCCTTGTGGGCGCGCTGCGAAAAATGTCGGCACTCGGGGAAAATTCACAAGGAAGCGCGCGCGAGCGGTGCTATACTGGGCGGGCTTGCCGATAGGCGGCAAGTGTAAGTATCTGTTGGCCCCCGAGACATGTTTGTTGCACCGCGATCCTTGCTTCTGCAAGCGAACATGGTACGTATCAACCATCATGACGAAGGGTCCCCGATTTAGTTTTTGAAAGGGGTCCGTTTTGACCGAAATCAAGAACACCTCCGTGATCGACTTCTCCGACATCTCCGATGAGCAGATGAACGAGATGATCGACGGCACGCTGACCGAGTTCGACGAGGGCGATCTCGTCGACGGCACCGTCGTCAAGCTGGAGCACGACGAGGTGCTGGTGGACATCGGCTTCAAGAGCGAGGGCGTCATCCCGGCCCGCGAGCTGTCCATCCGCAAGGACGCCGATCCGTCCGACATCGTGAGCCTGGGCGACAAGATCGAGGCGCTGGTTCTCCAGAAGGAGGACAAGGACGGCCGCCTCATCCTCTCCAAGAAGCGCGCCGAGTACGAGCGTGCCTGGATTTCCGTCGAGGAGAAGTTCAAGGCCGGCGAAGTGGTCACCGGCGAGGTCATCGAGGTGGTCAAGGGCGGTCTTATCCTGGACATCGGCCTGCGCGGCTTCCTTCCGGCGTCTCTCGTGGACCTGCGCCGCGTGAAGGATCTGGACGCCTACCTGGGCACCGAGATCGAGGCCCGCGTCATCGAGATGGATCGCAACCGCAACAACGTCGTGCTGTCCCGCCGCGTTCTCTTGGAGGAGGGCCGCAAGAACGAGCGCGCCGAGATCCTCTCCAAGCTCTCCAAGGGCATGCGCCTCAAGGGCAACGTTTCCTCCATCGTGGACTTCGGCGCCTTCGTGGACCTGGGCGGCATCGACGGCCTGGTCCACATCTCCGAGCTGTCCTGGAACCATGTCAACCATCCCTCCGAGGTCGTCAAGGTGGGCGACGAGGTGGAGGTCGAGGTGCTCGACGTCGATCTGCAGCGTGAGCGCATCTCCCTCGGTCTCAAGCAGACCACGCCCGACCCGTGGATCCAGCTGGTGGAGAACTACCCGGTGGGCACCATCGTCGACGGCAAGGTTACCAAGATCGTGCCCTTCGGCGCCTTCGTCGAGCTGGGCGACTCCATCGAGGGCCTGGTGCACATCTCCGAGATGGCCGGCCGCCACATCGACACCCCGGCGCAGGTCGTGCATGCGGGCGACGATGTGAAGGTGAAGGTCATGGAGATCAACCCGGATCGCCGCCGCATTTCCCTGTCCATGAAGGCTGCTGCCGAGGAGCTCGGCTTCGAGATCGACGTGGACGAGTCGGTGCAGGCCGAGGAGAAGCCGGCCCGCCGCAAGAAGGACGAGGCTCCGGCCGAGGCCGAGGTCGTCGAGGTGGAGACCGTCGACGCCGAGTAGCCTCTGCGGGTTCGTGCGACTGCGAACGACCAGTGACTTTTCAAAGGCCGCTCTTCGGAGCGGCCTTTCTCGTGTATGATGGTTCCGTTGAATTACTTGGATATGATCGCGCGAAGGGGCGCGGTTTCGGAGGAGGTTCACATGAAGAAGCTGTTTCTCATCGGCGGCATGGGCGCCGGGAAGTCCACGGCGCGCAAGGCGCTCACTGACGAGGGCCTGGCCTGGATCGATCTCGATCAGGTGGGGCACGAGGTGCTCACGTGGGACACGGTGAAGGACGACCTGCGCGGCGCCTTCGGCGATGATATCTTCGACGAGAACGGGGAAGTGGTGCGCAGCGCGCTGGCCGCCAAGGCCTTCGCGACGCCGGCCGCCACGCGCAAGCTGAACACCATCACGATGCCCCGTATCGAGGAGCGCTACACTGACCTCATCGACGGCTTTGAGGCCGAGGGCAAGCCGGCCGTGGTGGTGGAGTACTCGGTGTTCCGTAATCGTCAGAGCTCGCTGGCCTACGGGGCCGATGTGGTCATGGCGGTGCTCGCGCCGCTGGAGACCCGCATCGAGCGCGCCGTGAAATCGGGCTTTCCCGAGGAGGACGTGCGCGCCCGCATCGCTCGCCAGATCACCGACGCCGACCGCATCGAAGCCTCGGATGTCGTCTTCAACAACGACGGCACCCCCGAGGAGCTGCGCAACGAAGTTATCTCCTGGTGGAACGAATATAAATCCTGTTGCTAACGCAACAGGATTTTATGCCGATGCTGCGAGGCCCTGTCGCATTTCATCTTCGCCCTTGTTTTGGCCACGGCGCGTACCAGAGTACGCTTGGGCCAAAGGCGGACGAATCTGAAACGCGACAGGGCCTCTCGCTGATTTCCTGGGGCGAACTTGTGTCGTTCTGCTGCTAGTTACCACAGGTTTAGTAAGTGCTGCATCCCCAGGCTGGCAGCGGCGATGCAGATCCAGCAGATGAGGCCCATGAGGATGGGCTTGGCACCGCTCCTCACCAGCTTCACGAGGTCGGTGTTCAGGCCAATGGCGGCCATGGCCATGACGATGAAGAACTTGCTCAAGGCCTTCAGAGGCGCGAAGGCGGCCGCGTCGGCTCCAGCGGCAACAGCAACCGTGGTGATGACCGAGGCTGCCAGGAAGAGCAGGATGAAGGTGGGGAAGGCGCGCTTCAGTGAGAAGCCGCCGAGAAGCCTCGCGCCGGTGGGAGCCGCTGCGGCGTTGGCGGCAGGGTCGCTCACTGCCAGGCCGTCGGTGCCGGGTCCGGCCACAGCCGCACCGGCGCCTGCTGCGTTCTCCTTGCGAGCCATGACGATGGCCAGTACGAGCGTGATGGGGATGATGGCGAGCGTGCGCGTGAGCTTCACGATGGTGGCGTCGTCAAGGGCGTTCGATCCGGGATGCATGCCGTCCCAGGCGGCCGCGGCGGCGGTGACCGACGAGGTGTCGTTCACGGCGGTGCCGGCGAACAGCCCGAAGCCCTCGTTGGACATGCCGAGCATACTTCCCAGGGTAGGGAAGATGAGCGCCGCGATGACGTTGAACAGGAAGATGACCGAGATGGCCTGGGCCACCTGCTCGTCCTTGGCGCGGATGACCGGCGCCGTGGCGGCGATGGCCGAGCCGCCGCAGATGGACGAGCCCACGGCGATGAGCGTGGCGATGGCGGAATCCATGCGCAGCACGCGGTAGAGGATGTAGCCCACGATGAGCGCCGTGGCGATGGTGGTGAGGATGATAGGCAGGCTCTCGGCGCCCACGGCGGCGATCTGGGCGAGGTTCAACCCGAAGCCCAGCAGGATGACGGCGTACTGCAGCACCTTTTTCGCTGTGAAGCCGATGCCGTCCTGCACGATGCCGCGCGCCGGCTGCTTCCACCAAAGGGCGATGACCATGCCGATGAGGATGGCGAACACCGGGCCGCCCACCACGGGCAGCGCCTCGCCGAGAAACCAGCAGGGAAGGGCGATGGCCGCGCACAGGCCGACGCCGGGGGCCACGTTCTTCACGTTCGCCACGATGATCTCCTCACGTCGCGGGATGTCAACAGCGATTGCAGAGTATAGCACTCATGGTTGGACGGATCGTGAACTTTAAGCGAACATCTGTTCATTTCTTGGGGAAGGTGCTAGACTGTTCTCCTTATAGCGAATTACTGTGAGAGGAGGGATGCGCGTGTCCACTCATCTTTCCAATATAGAAGGTATGGAAATGGCGGGGAAGTTGCCGGAGGTGCGGCTGGCGAACACCCCGTTCAAGGTGGTCTCGCCCTTCGAGCCGTCGGGGGACCAGCCCGAGGCCATCGCGGCGCTCGCGAAGGGCGTGGAAGAGGGCCTGCGCTACCAGACGCTTCTGGGCGTCACCGGCTCGGGCAAGACCTTCACCATGGCAAAGACCATCGAGGCGGTGCAGAAGCCCACGCTCGTCATGGCGCCGAACAAGACGCTGGCGGCCCAGTTGGCCGCCGAGCTGAAGGAGTTCTTCCCCGACAACGCCGTGGTGTACTTCGTCTCCTACTACGACTACTACCAGCCCGAGGCCTACGTGCCCTCATCGGACACCTTCATTGAGAAGGACGCCTCCATCAACGAGGAGGTGGAGAAGCTGCGCCATGCGGCCACCTCGGCTCTGCTGTCGCGGCGGGACGTCATCGTGGTGGCATCGGTGAGCTGCATCTACGGCATCGGCAGCCCCATGGACTACGCCGGCATGGCGGTGTTCGTCGACAAGCAGAAGGAGATGGACCGCGACCAGGTCATCCACGAGCTCATCGACATCCAGTACGACCGCAACGACTACGAGCAGAAGCGCGGCACCTTCCGCGTGCGGGGTGACGCGCTGGATGTGTTCCCGCCCTACGCCGACCATCCGGTGCGCATCGAGTTCTGGGGGGACGAGATCGAATCCATCGACGAGATCGACCAGGTCACGGGCGAGGTGCTGAACTCCTACGAGGCGCTGCCCATCTGGCCGGCGTCCCACTACGTCACGGCGCGTCCGAAGATGGACAAGGCCCTCGGCACGATTCAAGACGAGCTGCGCGAGCGCCTCATGCAGTTCAAGGAGGAGGGGAAGCTTCTTGAGGCTCAGCGTCTGGAGATGCGTGTGAACTACGACTTGGAGATGCTGGAGACCATGGGCTTCTGCTCCGGTATCGAGAACTACTCGCGCCATCTGGACGGGCGCGCGCCGGGCGAGCCGCCCTATACGCTCATCGACTACTTTCCGAAGGACTTCCTCTGCATCATCGACGAGTCCCACGTCACGGTGCCGCAGATCCGCGGCATGCACGAGGGCGACCGCTCCCGCAAGATCACGCTGGCCGAGCACGGCTTCCGCCTGCCCAGCTGCCTGGACAACCGCCCGCTTCGCTTCGACGAGTTCGAGGAGCGCATTCCACAGTTCATCTACGTGTCGGCCACGCCCGGCGATTACGAGGAGAAGGTGAGCCTCGCCCAGGTGGAGCAGGTCATCCGCCCGACGGGCCTACTGGATCCGGAGATCGTCGTGCGCACGAGCGCCAGCCAGATCGACGACATCATCGACGAGGCGAAGGAGCGGGCGGCGCGCAACGAGCGCGTGCTCATCACGACGCTCACGAAGAAGATGGCGGAGGACTTGACCGACCACTTGCTCGACCAGGGCGTGAAGGCGCGCTACATGCACTCGGACATCGCCACCCTGGAGCGCACGGAGATCCTGCGCGATCTGCGCCGGGGCGAGTTCGACGTGCTCGTGGGCATCAACCTTCTGCGTGAGGGACTCGATCTGCCCGAGGTGTCGCTCGTGGCCATCCTGGACGCCGATAAAGAGGGCTTCCTGCGCAACCACCGCTCGCTCATCCAGACCATAGGCCGCGCGGCCCGCAACGTGTCCGGCCAGGTCATCATGTACGCCGACCGCATCACCGATTCTATGCGCCGGGCTATCGACGAGACGCGCCGGCGCCGCGACATCCAAATGGCCTACAACGAGGAGCATGGTATCAAGCCCCAGACTATCCGCAAGGCCATCAACGACATCATGGGCTTCATCACGGAAGATGTGGAGGGCGCCACTGCCGAGCAGGTGAATAAGGAGCTGGCAGAGCTTTCCCGCGAAGAGGTCCTGCGGCTCATCTCGTCCATGGAGGACGACATGGCCGCCGCGTCCCGCGACATGGACTTCGAGGAGGCGGCGCGTCTGCGCGATCAGGTGGTGAAGCTGAAGAGCACCGTGGAGGACAAGTCCGAGGAAGACGTGCTGAAGGATCTGAAGAAGGGCGCGCGAAAGGGGAGCGCCTACGGCAACCGCAAGCACGCCGCCTACGGGTCGTCGCGCGCGAGTTAAAGGCGCTGCGCCCGGGCTCCTGCCATCGCCGCAAGATTCGTCTCGCAGGACGCCGACCTTCGCAGGACGGTGCCCCTGCGGGACGGTGGCGCGGCGGGGAAGTGCCCTCTGGGACGGCGCGGGCTGTTCAGTTTTCGTGGATTCGGGACGGATTGCGAACTTTACGGAAATGTAAGCTGCTCTGCCGTGAACGCCCCGTCACTTCGTCGTATAATCGCGAGAAAGCACCTGCACCACCTGAAGTACTTCCTAAGGAATAAAGCGATGCCCGATCAGCCCGCCTCCCAAGGTTCGAATAACCCCCGCAACAACCCGCGACAGCACAAGAAGCCCACCCGGCGCCACCCCGGCGCCTCCGTGCCGGCCTCGGTTCCCCATTCCCACGGGGTCTCAGCACCGCAGCCGCAGTCGGCGGCCGTCCCGCCGGAAATGCGCCCCCAGCCGGCAGCGCAGGCCCCTTCCCCGCAGCAGGAGCCGGCAGCGCCTCGCGAGCAGACGGACTATGGCGCCCAGACGCAGGATCCGCGCCTGCATGAGGCGCCGTCCTATCAGCCGCACGCCTATCAGCAGGCCCAGCCCCAGCCTCGCCAGGCGGCGTCGCCGCACGGCTATGCGGGCTACGCGGCCCAGGTGCCCCCGCGGGTCGTTCCGGCCACCAAGGCCGATGGCCAGGTGGCTCCCTATGCCGATATGGGGCGCTACAAGAAGAAGGGCAAGAAGAAGGCGAGCGTCGTCTCCATTATCGTCTCCGTGGTCATTCTGGCCGCCATCGGCGTGGGGGTGTACCTGTATCTGAACCCGCTGCAGTTCAACGTGACGGTCAACGGCATGACGCGCACGGTGGATCGGGGGACGACCTTGAACGACATGATCGCCGAGGGCGTCGTCTCCCCGCAGCCGGGCAATCTGCTCGCCGTCGACGGGGAGGTTCTGGAAGAGGGCGGCGGCGCTGCCTTTGCCGGCACGGTCAACGGCAATGAGGTGACCGACGGCGCAACTGAGCTGCACAAGGGCGATGTGGTCCAGCTGGACGACGGCGCCGATGTGACCGAGGAATACGATGTAACTACCGAGGAGACGGCCCCGGGCCAGGTGGAGCTGGGCGAGGGGGCCGTCCACGTGTACGTGCCCGGTGAGGCGGCCCAGGTGGAGAAGCGCACCGGCAAAGTGTCGGGCAAGACGGTGGAGGAAACCGTGAAGGAGGGCTCCGACAACGTCTATCTGAAGTACAACGCGAACACGAACGGCGAGAAAGTCATCGCGCTCACCTTCGACGATGGCCCGTGGCCCACGACCCAGGAACTGCTCGACGTGCTGAAGGAGAACGACGCCGTGGCGACGTTCTTCACGATCGGCGAGCAGATTTCCGATAAGACCGATTACGTGGAGACGATCAAGCGCATGGCAGCCGAGGGTCACCAGATCGGCACCCACTCCTACGACCATGCGGCCACCGGCGGCGGCAACGGCGTGGACATGACGCGCCAGAGTCCCGAGAAGCAGATTGAAGAGGTGCAGATGGGCCAGCAGGCCATCGCGGATGCGACGGGCGCCGAGGCGTCGAAGGTGTTCCGTTCGCCGGGCGGCAACTTCCACGACGAGATCATCTGGAACTTGCAGCCCTACATCACGGGCGAGATCGGCTGGAACGTGGACACCGAGGACTGGCGGCGACCGGGCGCCGACGCCATTGCGGAGCGCCTGCTGTCGGCGAAGCCAGGGGATGTCGTGCTCATGCACGACGGCGGCGGCGATCGGAGTCAGACCATCGAGGCGCTGAAGATCGCGCTGCCCCAGCTGCGCGCCGAGGGCTACAAGTTCGTGACCATCGACCAGCTTCTGGCCTACGATGACGCCAAGGCCCTCGCCCAAGAGCTGGCGGCCCAGCAGGCAGCGGAATAGGCGTTACTGCCCCAAGAGTTCGCGGGCGTGGGCGAGGGAGGTCTCGGTGGCGGTGCCCGACAACAGGCGCGCCACTTCGGCCACGCGCTCGTCGCCCTCCACCGGGGTCAGAACCGTTTCGGGCGCGTCGCCCGCGGTTTTCGTCACGGTGTAGTGGGTATCGGCGAGCACAGCCACCTGGGCCAGATGCGTGATGGCGATGACCTGGTGGCTTTCCGCCAGCTCCGCCAGCACGGCGGCGAGCGCATTGGCGGTGCTTCCGCCCACGCCGGCGTCCACCTCGTCGAAGATAAGGGTCTCCGTGCCGTCCTTTGCGCCCAAAGCCACCTTGATGGCCAGCATGACGCGGCTGATTTCGCCTCCGGAGGCGATGCGGGCCAAGGGGCGCGGCTGCATGGAGGCGCCGGGCTTGAACTCGAAGACGACGCTTGCGCTGCCCGCGGCGCTCCAGCTTTCGCGGGGCAGCGGCTCCACCGTGCACACCAGCGCCGCCGTCCCCATCTCCAGGCGTCCGAGCACCTCGTTGACCGCCGCCGCGAACCGCGGCGCGGCCTCGATGCGGGCTGCATCATAGGCGGCCGCCGCTTCGGCGAGGGCGCTTTCGGCCGCTTCCGCGGCCGCCTCGGCGCGGGCCAGGTTCTCGTCGGCGTCGTCGACGAGCCCGACGAGGGCCGCCGCCTCGTCCCAGCGCTCGAAGACGGCCTCCATGGTGGGACCGAAGGAGCGCATGAGCCCCATGAGCTGCCCCATGCGCTTCTGGGCCGCGGCCAGAGACTCGCCGTCGAAATCGATGGCGTCGCAGTAGCCGGCCATATCCCGGGAGACGTCCTCCACGACGAAGCAGATTTCCCTCAGCGACGCGGCGAAGGGGGCCAGCGACTCGTCGGCCCGGGAGGCCTCCTCGATGAGGGAGATGGCCGTGTTCAGGGCGTCCAGCGCGCCGCCGTCGCCGGAGAGCGCCTCGGCGGCCCCGTGGGAGTTGCGGGCGAGCACCTCGGCGTGCTCGGCCCGGGCGAGCCAGTCGCGCGTTTCCTCGTACTCGCCGCCCTCGGGGTTCACCGCCTCTATCTGCTGCAGCGTGAAGCGTGCCTCCTCCAGCTGGGTGTTGGAGGCGCTCGCCGTTGCCCTCAGCTCTTCCAGGGCCGTCTCGGCGGCACGGGCATCGGCGAGGGCCTCGCGAAAGGCCGCCCCTACGGTGCTTTCCAGATCGGCCCAACCATCGAGGATGCGGCCGTGCTCTGCCGGCTTCAGCAGCGATTGGTACTCGTGCTGTCCGCAGAGCTCCACCAGCGGCCCCACCGTGCGCGCGAGCTCCGACACGCTGGCCATGGCGCCGTTTATCGTGGCGCGGCTGCGGCCGTCGGCGCTGACCTTGCGCACCGCGACGAGCTCTTCGGCGGTGGGATCGGAAGGGAACAGGCGTCCCCGCACTTCGGCGTTTTTTGCCCCCTCGCGCACGCAGGAGCTGTCGGCGCGCTCGCCGACGAGCAGCTTCACGGCGCTGACGAGCGCCGTCTTTCCGGCGCCCGTCTCGCCAGTGAGGACGGTGAGACGGGGGGAGGGCGAAAGGGAGGCCTCGCGGATGAGGGCCACGTCCTTCACTTGGATTTCGTCGATCATGGTTCCCCGCTAGAAGTCGATGACGTCGAAGACGATGCCCTGCTCCGCCTCAAGCACGCTGAACAGCTCGTCGGGGGCCACGCGGCGCACGGCCCGGGAGACGGATACCTCGCCGCCGTGGGTGACGATGAAGTCGGCCTGCAGCTTGCGGGCGCAGGATTCGGTGAGGGCCGCGTGATAGGGCAGCCCCTCGTGTTCCAGGGCGAAGCGCACGTCGGGGCCGTCGATCGAGCACACGGACAGAAACGCCATGGCCGAACGCAAAGCCGAGCGGGCGTCGTGGTCGGAGAGGGCCTCGGCGAGGGCGGTGCGCACCTCTCCGAAGGCCTCGGCGGAGACCCACAGCTCCGCGGCCCCGGCCAGCTCCATGGCATGGAGCTTCACCCAGGCGGCGGCGGTGCTCTCGCGTTCGCCAATGAAGTCGAGCAGAACGTCGCTGTCGATGAGCAGGCGCATGGCTATTCTCCTCCCCTGGTTGCGGGCGCGCCGTCGCGGGCCTCCCAAAACGACGCCGGTACGGGGCGCGTGGCCTGGCGCAAGCGGAAGCGCAGCTCGTTGGCCTGGGCGTCGGTGAGGGTGATGCGCAGGGGAGATTCTCCCCGTTGCGCATCGGGCAGCTCGCCGGTGGCGAGTACGTAATCGTAGGCAGCGTTCACCAGCTCGGTGGGGGACGAGCCGATGGACCGCAGCTTCGCGTTCACCTGGTCGCGGATTTCCAGGGGCACTCGGGCCGTTACCATGGCGTGCATGGCCGCTCCTTTCTCTTGCTTTTGGCGCAGTATAACGGAACACCGAACAAATTGCAATAATAATACGAACAAGTATTTGCATTATGGTCAAAAAGTGTTATGCTCCATGGACAAGGAGTCGACGGCTCGTGTCTTTTTCGGTAAGACGCTTGCCTCGGTCGGTCGATTTGGGGAAGATGGAGCGATGCAGCGCACCGGTCGGCATGTTCGCTCGGGGAAAGCTGCGGCGTAATGGCAGAACGGAAGGGAAACCTTGGCACAGCGAGCGTTCGGAAAAGGAAAAGCGACGAGGGTCTTTCTCGCCCTGTTGCTCGCCTTCTCCCTCGTCGGCATCGGCGCGGTTCCGGCTGCGGCCGATCCTGCCGACGACACTCAGGCTGCCGTGGATGCGGCGCAGGCCACGCTGGACGAGGCCGAATCCCGCATGGCCCAGATCAATAGCGAGTACGAGCAGCTCACCGCCGAGGTGGCCGAGCTGCAGACCAAGATCGACGAGACGGCGGCGGCGGCCATGGAGGCCCAGCAGGCCATGCTCGAGGGGCGCGCGGCTTTGGGCCAGGTGGCCGTGGGCGAGTACCGCGACGGCAGTTCCATGGGGCTTTTAGGCCTCATCCTTGATTCGAAGAACTTCGACGAGCTGCTCCGCAACATGGAGTACGTCACTCAGATCATGTCCTATCAGGCCGACGAGGTGGCCGAGCAGAAGGAGCGCAAGCGCGCCTTCGACGACGTGAGCGATGAGCTGAACGCCCAGAAGAACGAGCAGGAAGAGGCTCTGGCGGCCCAGGAGGCCAAGCGCGCCGAGGCCCAAAGCGTCGTGAAGGATGCCGCGGCCCGTCTGGAGGGCGCTCAGGAGGAGCACGCGGCCCGTCTGGCCGAGCTCGCCGCTCAGGCCGAGGCCCTGCGCAAGCAGGAAGAGGAGGCCGCCGCAGCGGCGGCCGCGGCTGTGCAGGAGAGCCCCGACGCCAATACGGGCGATCGCGAGCCGGTGGTCTCCGACGACGAGGGCCCCTCCGATAACGGCGGCTCGTCGGGTAGCTCTGGCGATTCCGGCAGCTCAGGATCATCGGGGAATTCCGGCAGCTCCGGCGGCTCCGGCAACGGGGGCGGATCCGGCGGCTCGTCGGAGGAAGGGTGGCTTTCAGGCGTGGCCTCGGCCTACGGCGGCAGCACTGATCCGAACACGCCGAACCCCGGCACCACGTCCACCGGCGCCGTCTGCGACGACAACTCCATGGGCGTGGCGGTGCCCAAATCGATGCCGAACTACCGCAGTTATTTCGGACGTACGGTGGAAATCGTCTACGGCGGTCAGACCGTGTATGCCACGGTGAACGACTGCGGCTCCATGGGCGGCGGTTCCCGCGTCCTCGATCTGCAGCCGGGCGTGTGGAAGGCCTTCGGCTTCTCCAGCTGTCGCGCCTGGGGCCTGCGCACCGTCAAGTACCGCTTCCTGTAGGGCGCCGCGCCACGCTGCCGAGACGCCGGGCCTCTTCGCAGCTCGCCGGAGCCCGCTTCCCGTCTGCCTTCGCGTGCCCGCGGCCCGCTTCCCGTCTGTCGGGCGCGGGAAAGTTCTGCGGTCGCTCCGCTTCGAAGTGCGCTATACTGTGACGTTACATGCGATGACGAAGACAGCGGACGTGCGTCACGGTCGCCAGAGAAGGGCTTCACCGGCTGAGAGAGCCCGACCCTCTGAGTGCGTCTTATTCCCTTCCGAGCAGCATTCCCGAACGCGAACGCCCACGGGCGAGGCGACCAGTAGGGGTGCCGGGTGCTCCCGTCATAGAGCGCGAACAAGCGGGCGACGCCGCATCGCCACCCAATGGGTGCGCGGGTGCGTTGCCAACCGAGGTGGTACCGCGAGAGCCTTCTCCCGTCCTTGGATTCCTGGTAAGCCGCAAGC
Source organism: Adlercreutzia sp. CNCM I-6207 (assembly GCF_977072305.1). Classification (NCBI taxonomy): domain Bacteria; kingdom Bacillati; phylum Actinomycetota; class Coriobacteriia; order Eggerthellales; family Eggerthellaceae; genus Adlercreutzia; species Adlercreutzia sp. CNCM I-6207. The sequence goes on along the minus strand of NZ_CDRVLZ010000016.1, from coordinate 14,790 downwards.
GGCCCCAGGCGGGACGGAAGAAGGCTCTTTTTTGTTGGCTCGAGAAGAAAGGCGAACCTTATGGCAATCGCAGAGGAGTTGGCGGCGCTGCGTGAGCGCACCCTGGCCGAAATCGCCGCGGCGGACACGTCGGCGGCGCTCGAGGCCGTGCGCGTGGCGGTGCTGGGCAAGTCCGGCACGCTGACCGGGTACTTGAGATCCATGGGCCAGGTGCCCGCTGAAGAGCGCGCGAGCGTGGGCAAGGCTGTGAACGCGGCCCGCGTGGAAGTGGAAGAGGCACTGGCCGCCCGCAAGGCGGCACTCGATGCCGCCGAACTTGAGGCGGCCATGGGGGCGGCGGCCGTGGACGTGACGCTGCCCGGCCGCGCCCAGCAGGTGGGTACCCGCCACCTCATCAACGGCATCATCGACGAGGTGTCCGATATCTTCTTGGGCCTGGGCTACAAGGTGGTGGAAGGCGAGGAGATCGAGACCGACTACTACAACTTCACGGCCCTGAACGCCCCGGCCGATCACCCGAGCCGTTCCATGCAGGACACCTTCTACGTGCACGACCTGTCCGGCGACACCTCGCGGGTGCGCGGCGAGTCCGACGTGCTGCTGCGCACCCAGACTTCCGGCGTGCAGGTGCACGTCATGGAGGACTGGGACTTGCCCATCTACATGATCGCCCCGGGCAAGGTGTACCGCCGCGATGTGGCCGATCCGTCGCATCTGCCGCAGTTCCATCAGATCGAGGGACTCGTGGTGGATCGCGGCATCACCTTCGGCGACCTGAAGGGCACCCTCGACTACGTGTGCAAGCAGATCTTCGGGCCCGAGCGCAAGACGCGCTTCCGCGCCCACTACTTCCCGTTCACGGAGCCTTCGGCCGAGGCGGACGTGAGCTGCGGGATCTGCCACGGCGAGGGTTGCCGCATGTGCAAGGGCACCGGCTGGATCGAGATCTTGGGCTGCGGCATGGTGGATCCGAACGTGCTTTCCATGAGCGGCATCGACCCGGAGGAGTACTCGGGGTTCGCCTTCGGCATGGGGGTGGAGCGCATCGCCTGCCTGAAGTACGACGTGCCGGATTTGCGTATGCTTTTGGAAGGCGACATGCGGTTCTTGCGGCAATTTTAGTTGTAGCTCTGCCGGGGTCGGGCTTCCGAGTAGTGCTCAGTCGCTCAGACAGTCCTCGCTCGGCGGAAATGCCCACTGGGCATTTCCGTTCGCTGCGGAACTCGCTTGGTGAGCACCACTCGAAATCCCTCTGCGCATGGTCACGGTAGGGAATAGGCAGGAACCAGTCAGAACTCTCGTTGTCATACGAGACAGGCGATTAAGAGGAAGAAACCAGTATGAAAGTATCTTTGAAGTGGCTTTCTGAGTATACGGCGGTGCCGGAGGATTTGAAGGCGTTCTGCGATCGGCTCGATTTGACGGGCACGGGCGTGGAAGGCGTGGAGAAGACCGGCGAGGCCTTTGAAGGGGTCGTGGTGGGGCACGTGCTCACCTGCGAGCCGCATCCGGATTCCGATCACATGCACGTGGTGACGGTGGATGTGGGCGCCGAGGAACTCGTGCAGATCGTCTGCGGGGCGCCGAACATCGCGGCGGACGTCAAGGTGCCCGTGGCGCTCGTGGGCGCGGTGCTGCCCGGCGATTTCAAGATCAAGAAATCGAAGCTGCGCGGCGTGGTGAGCTGCGGCATGTGCTGCTCGCGCCGCGAGCTGGGGCTGGGACAGGACCACTCCGGCATCTGGGTGCTTCCCGATGACGCGCCCGTCGGCCAGCCCATGGCGGACTTCATGGGCGCGGGAGATACCGTGCTCGACCTGGAGATCACGCCGAACCGGCCGGACTGCCTGTCTATGGTGGGCATGGCCCGCGAGGTGGGCGCCATGTACCAGCAGCCGGTGGCCTGGCCGCTTTCTGGCGATGTGGAGAAACTGGCTGCCGTGACCGCCGGCGAGGACGTGGCGGCCGCTGTCACCGTTGAGGTGCCCGATGCCGCGCGCTGCCCGCGCTACACCGCCCGGGTCATCGACAACGTGAAGGTGGGGCCCTCCCCCGAATGGCTCGCCGAGCGCGTGACTGCTGCCGGGGGCCGTTCCATCAACAACGTCGTGGACGTGACGAACTACATCCTGTACCTCTACGGCCAGCCGCTGCACGCCTTCGATTTCGCGAAAGTGGCCAGCGCTGACGGGTGCGCCCATATCGTCGTGCGCGCCGCCGCCGACGGCGAGCACCTTACCACCCTGGACGGGGAGGATCGCGAGCTGACGAGCGACATGACGGTCATCGCCACACCCGAGCGCGCCGTGGCGCTCGCCGGCGTCATGGGCGGCGAGAACAGCGAGGTCACCGAGGAGACCACCTGCGTGCTTTTGGAGTCCGCCGCCTTCGAGCGCGGCCGCACCTCCCGCACGAGCCGCAATCTGGGCCTTATCTCCGAGGCCTCCATGCGCTACGAGCGCGGTGTGGACGATCATCTGTGCGAAGTGGTCTCCCAGGCCGCGGCGGCCCTTCTGGCCGAGGTGTCCGGGGGCACGGTGCGCCCCGGGGTGGTGGACGTCTACGAGCTTCCCACCGCCCGTCCGGAGCTCATCTTCCGCATCCCGCGCTTTGTGGCCATGATGGGGGCCGACATTCCCGCCGACTTCATTGAGGACATTCTCGTGCGCCTCGGCTGTGCCGTTGAGGCCACCGACGACCCTTCCGTGCTCTCGGTGCTGCCGCCCACCTTCCGCCCCGATCTGGAGCGCGAGATCGACCTGTACGAGGAAGTGCTGCGCCTGTGGGGCATGGACCGCATCCCGCCGACGCTGCCCGGCGGCCGCGAGCGCGTGGGCGCGCGCACGCCGGAGCAGGAGACGGTGCGCGTGATCAACGACACCCTGCGCGCCTCCGGCATGAATGAGACCATGACTTACTCCTTCGCCGAGCCCGGCGACATCGAGCGGCTGCGCCTGCCCGCCGAGGGGCTGGGCCTGGCCGTGGAGCTTCTGAACCCGCTGAACGCGGACATGTCGGTCATGCGCCAGTCCATCGTTCCCGGGCTTCTGCGCTCGGTGGCCTATAACCAGGCCCGCGGCGTGAAGAACATCCAGCTTTACGAGATCGGCACGGTGTTCGCCGCCGCCGAGGGACGCAAGAAGGCCAAGGAGCGCAAGAAGCTCGCCGGCGTTCTGGCCGGTTCCATGCGCGATGCGGCGTGGAACTCACCGGCAGTGCCCTTCGACTTCTTCGACGCCAAGGGCGTGCTGGAGAACCTGGCCCGCGAGCTGGCGCTGCCCAAAGTGCGCTTCCGGGCGCTTTCCGCCGATGAGGCCCCGCAGCTGCAGCCGGGCCGCGCCGCCGAGATGATGGCGAACGGCGCGGTTATCGGCTGGGTGGGGGAGATCCATCCGCTCGCGGCCGACGCCTTCGGGGCCGAGCCGCCCGTGGTGGCCTTCGAGCTTGATGTGGCGGCGCTCGTGCGCGCGTGCCGTCCGGCCCGCGACTACGTGGACGTGCCCACCTTCCCGGCCGTCACGGTGGATCAGGCCTTCGTGGTGGCCGAGGACGTGCCCCATGAGAAGATGGTCCAGGTGATGACCTCGGCCGGCGGGAAGCTTCTGGAATCCGTGGCGCTGTTCGACGTGTACCGCGATGCGGAGCGCGTGGGCGCCGGCAAGAAGTCCATGGCCTACAGCCTCGTCTACCGCGCGCCCGACCGCACGCTGACCAGCGAGGAAGTGGAGCGCGCCCACGGCAAGCTCGTGTCGAAGGTGGAAAAGGCCACCGGCGCCGAGATCCGCGGGTAGCTCCGCGCTTTTCGTGGAAGGCGGCCGGGGACGGCGCCCCTTCGGTACAATAGCGAACCGGCAAATGAGTGAGGGCGGCCTCGTGCCGCCCGCTTTCGATAAAGGAGCATCTATGTGCGGAATCGTCGGCTATACCGGTGAGGCGAGCGCCACTCCCATCCTGGTGGAGGGGCTCACCCGCATGGAATACCGCGGCTACGACTCGGCGGGTGTGGCCGTGGAGCAGGACGGCGGCATTCAGGTGATCACGCGCAAGGGCAAGGTAGCCGAGCTCGCGCACACCCTCGGCCACTTCGAAATGACGGGCTCCTGCGGCATCGGGCACACCCGCTGGGCCACTCACGGCAAGCCGAGCGAGGCCAACGCGCACCCGCACACCTCGTGCTCCGGCGACATCGCCGTGGTGCACAACGGCATCATCGAGAACTTCGCCGAGCTGCGCGAGGAGCTCGTCGGCCGCGGGCACGTCTTCAAGAGCGAGACGGATACCGAGGTGGTGGCGCACCTCGTGGAGGAGTCCTACCACCGCATGCTCGCCGAAGGCACCGGCGACCTGCGTGCGGCGGTGGCCGAGGCGGCCGCGCGGCTCGTCGGGGCCTACGGCCTGGCCGTCATGGCCGATGCCGAGCCGGGCACGATCATCGCCTGCCGCAAGGATTCCCCCATCGTGGTGGGCTGCGGCGAGACCGGCAGCTACGTGGCCTCCGACATCATCGCGATGATCGACGCCACGCGCGATGTGGTGGTGCTCGCCGACGGGCAGATGGCGCGCCTGCGCCCCGATGGCATCGAGTACTACGACGAGGCCGGCAACCCCATTAAGCCCGACGTCACCCATGTCGATTGGGATCTCGACGTCGCCGAAAAGGGCGGCTACCCCGACTTCATGCTGAAGGAGATTCACGAGCAGCCCCGCGTCATCCGCGATACGCTGGCCGGCCGCCTGGTTGCCGGCTCGCTGGTCATCGACGAGCTGGACATGACGCCGGCCGAGCTCAACCTGGTCGATCGCGTCTACATTATCGCGTGCGGCACCTCCTACCATGCGGGCCTTATCGCCAAGAACCTCATCGAGAGCTGGGCGCGCATCCCCTGCGAGGTGGAGGTCGCCAGCGAGTTCCGCTACCGCAATCCCATCATCACGCCCACGACGCTGGTCGTGGCCGTATCGCAATCGGGCGAGACGGCCGACACGCTGGCCGCCATCCGCGACGCCCGCGTGAAGGGGGCGAAGGTCTTCGGCATCACGAACGTGGTGGGAAGCCCGGTGGCCCGCGAATCCGACGGCGTCATCTACACCAAGGCCAACAAGGAGATCGCCGTGGCCTCCACGAAGAGCTTTTTGGGACAGGTCGTCTCCCTCACGCTTTTGGCGATGCTGCTCGGCCAGGCGGTGGGCCGGCTGACCGGCCGGCAGATCAAGCTTCTGTTCAGCGAGCTGGCCGATACCGCCGAGCAGGTCGAGCGCATCCTCGCCGACTGCGATCCGGCGGTGGAGGCGGCGGCCGACGCCATGGTGGACGCGACAAGCGCCCTGTTCATCGGCCGGGGCATGGGGGCCGCCACCAGCTACGAGGGCGCCCTTAAGATGAAGGAGATCAGCTACCTGCACGCCGAGGCCTACGCCGCCGGCGAGATGAAGCACGGCCCCATCGCCCTTATCGACGAGGGATTCCCCGTGGTGGCCATCGCGACGAAGAGTCCCGTTTACGACAAGGTGGTGTCGAATTTACAGGAGTCCCGGGCCCGCGGTGCCTGCATCATCGCCGTGGCCACCGAGGGCGACGAGGAAATCGCCAAGCACGCCAACCACGTCATCTACGTGCCGAAGGTGCGCGACGCCTTCTCGCCCATCACGGCCAGCGTGCCCTTGCAGCTGCTCTCGCGCGCCGTGGCCGTCAAACGCGGCTGCGACGTGGACCAGCCCCGCAATCTCGCGAAATCGGTGACGGTCGAATAGCTATGAGTCTCTTTCGGCGCCGCGCTCGATCCCGAGGCGGCGCCTTTGCGTATCCCCGATGATCTGAAAGGCAGATGGAGTGGCCCGATCGAAGAAATCCCAAGCCGTCGTCGATGGCGCGCTTGCCATGGACGTGCCCAACGAGGAAGTGGGCCTCGGCGTGGACATCGTGGAAATCGCGCGCATGCGCAAGATCATCGATCGCTCGCCGGCCTTCGTGGAGAAGGTGTACTCTGCCGCCGAGCGGGCCTATTGCGACTCCCATGCTCACCCCGAAGTGCACTACGCCACCCGCTTCGCCGCCAAGGAGGCGGTGCTGAAGGCGCTCGGCACGGGGTTTTCCGAGGGCATCGGCTGGCTCGATGTGGAAGTGCGCCGCACGAGCAAGGGGCGCCCCTACGTGGTGCTCACCGGACGCGCCCGCGAAGTGGCCCGCGAGCAGGGCGTGCGGGAGATCCCCCTTTCGCTGTCCTACACCCATACCGATGCCGTGGCCTGCGCCATGGCCATCACCGAGGAGTCGGTGGCGGCCACCGAGCGGCGGCGCGACCCCATGGAGGAGCTCACTCGCCAGTTCAAGGACGCCCGCGCCCTGCTGGACGACCTCCCGGGAGCGCCTGCGGCTGGGTAGAATCCCAGGGTGTCGTGCGGCGCGGTTCGCACCCGCGAGGGCCGCCTCCCGCGCTGTGGCCAAAAAAGTATCGCCGACTGCATTTGGAAGGGTCTCTGGACCGCATTTTGGCCAAAAACGGGCCGCTAGCTGTAATGGCATCGCCCAGCTCATTTCACGGCTGCAACCTCCGATCCTCTGAGCTGGGAAAACTCAAAGAAGCTACAAGGAACTCTCCCAACAGACGGTACGATGGCCAAAAAGTAAGTCCAAACTGCCAGTCTGCGGCCTGTTTTTGGCCAGAATCCCCTTCCAGCTGCTCGCAAGCGCGACGCAACGCGCATTTTCGTGCAACGCATCATGTCCCGCTCAGGCGTACGAAGCGAAAACGAGGCGGCCGCCCTCACGACGACCGCCTCGCGCACCCCCGCGGCCGCCTTCCACGAAAAGCCCGTCTAAGACAGCTCGGCTACGACGCGTTCCAGGGTGTGGACGTCGATGGGCTTGGCGACATGGGCGTTCATGCCGCAGGCGAGGGCCTGGCGCTCGTCCTCGGCGAAGGCGTTGGCCGTCATGGCGATGATGGGGATGGTGCCGGCGTCGGGGCGATCCATCGCGCGGATGGCCCGGGCGGTGTCGTGGCCGTTCATCACGGGCATTTGCACGTCCATGAAGATCATGTCGAAGGTGCCCGGGGCGCTCATCCCGAACTTCGCCACGGCCTCCTTGCCGTTGGCCGCCACCTCGCAGGTGGCGTCGTGGATGTTCAGGATGGCGGTGATGACCTCCGCGTTCAGGGCGTTGTCCTCCGCCACGAGGACGTGCTTGTGCGCCAGGGCGTTCTCGCCGGTCCCGCTCGCGTCGCCGGCTCGCTTTCCGCCGTCGCCCTCGGTGCCGTCCGACTCGTCGCCGGCCGGCGGGAAGTCCAGATCGACGATGAAGGTGCTGCCCGTTCCCAGCTCGCTTTCCACGGAGATGGTGCCTCCCATAAGATCGACGAGGTTCTTCGTGATGGCCATGCCGAGGCCCGTTCCCTGAACCTTGTTGGTGAGGCTCGACTCCTCGCGGGTGAACGAGTCGAAGATGGTGGCAAGGTAGTCCTTCGACATGCCGATGCCGTCGTCGCGGACGATGATGCGCAAATGCTGCAGCTTTCCATGGCGCTTGGCGGAGCCGTCGACGCGGAAGAGGATGTGGCCGCCCTCGGGCGTGTACTTCATGGCGTTGGAGAGCAGGTTCATGAGGATCTGGCGCAGCCGCCCCTCGTCGCCGACGAGCCGGTCGTGCTCGACCTTGTCCACTTCCACGGTAAACACTTGGTTTTTGGCGTCGGTCTGCTGGCGCATCATGGCCTCGACGGATTCCACGGTGCCGGAGAGGGCGAAGGCGCTTGCTGCCAGGGTGGTCTTGCCGGCCTCGATCTTCGACATGTCCAGCACGTCGTTGATGAGCCCCAAAAGGTGCTGGCCGGAGGTGGCGATCTTGCGGTTGTAGTCGCGCACGTGGGCGGGGTTGTCGGCCTCGCGGTCGATGAGCGTGGAGAAGCCCAGGATGGCGTTCATGGGCGTGCGGATGTCGTGGCTCATGGAGGAGAGGAACGAGCTTTTGGCGCGGTTGGCGTCCTCGGCGGCGGTGGCGGCGCGCTCGAGGCGGGCGCGGATCTCGTGGTCGGCGGTGACGTCGGTGAGCGAGAAGATGGTCTTCTCGCGCTCGGCGAGCATCACGGGCCGCGCCGTCATGCGCAGCCACTGCGAGCGGCCCAGCGCCGGGTTGTCCGCCTCGAATTCCCAGGTGCGCGCCTTATCGCCGGCGCCGGAGTGCACGATGGCGGCCACGTTGGCGTAGGCCTCGTTGGGCGACAGCTCGTTGGGGACGAAGAAGTCGCGGGCCGGAATGCCGAGGATGTCCTGGGTGTTTTCGAAGACGGCCTCGACCAGGCGCTCCTTGCGGTCGACGATGAAGATGGCGGTGTCGATGTTGGCGCCGATGGCCGAGTACACGCTTTGGATGTACTGCTCGTAGCGATGCTCGCGGCGGCGCCGGTACACCATGAGAGCCACCATGGCCGCCGTCGCCAGGGCCACGGCCACGGCAAGCACGGCCACCATCTGGTTGGTGATGCCGACGATCTGGGTGCCGTCGGATTCCACCACCGAAAGCGGCAGGATGGTCACGAGCGACCAGCCGCTCTTGGCGTCGATGGGGGTGTAGAAAACGAACTGGTCGGCGCCGTCGAGGGTCATGACGAGGCTGCCAGAGGTGTTGGAGGCGATGCCGGCGAGCAGCGATGTGACCTGGGTCGAGTCAGCGTCGTCGTTGATGAGGGCGGTCAGGCTGCCTTGGACCGCCTCGTCGGCGCCGCGGTTGGCGTCGAGCACAATGGTGCCGGAGGAGTCGACGACGAAGGTGGCGCCGGCGCTGGAATAGGCGGTGCCGTAGGAGTTCTGCAGCTCGTCGGCGGGGTAGGAGACGTAGACGGCGCCGAGAATGTCGTCGGGATTGGCGGGGGGGTCGTCCCGGGGCCGGAGGCGACGGGCTCGTCGACGATGGGAGCGTAGAAGAGGATGCGGCGCTCGCCGGCGTGGCCGAGGTACATCTCCGAGGAGCCGGTCTCGCCGGCGAGCGCCGGACCGAACAGCTCGTTTTCCAGGGCCGGGTCGTACAGGTCGGTCTCGCTCGAGGAGCACCAGGTGGTGCCGTCCTTGGAGCGAATCCAGGCGGCGGCGGCCTCGTGGGTGGAGATGAAGTCCTCCACCTGGGCGCGGGCCTCTCCCGGAGTGACGTCGGCGATGAAGTGGGCGAGGCTCTTCACGGAGTTCTGGTCGGAGGCGAGGCATTCGTCCAGGTAGTGGGCGCGGGCCGTTGCCAGCTCCATGACCGAGGTGGTCGTGGTGTTGCGCACGAGGGACTGAATCTGCCCGAGGTAGAACAGGTTCACCGTGATGGCGACGGCGGCGAAGACGGCCACGATGACCAGGCCTGCGGCCATGATCTTACGGCTGTCTACTTTGACGGCGTGCACGGCCTCCCCTTTCTGCTCTCAATGACACCTCAGTATAAGGCTATAATGCCGCAATTGTGGCGAGATTCGCTATTAACCCCTGTCAATAGAAGGGGGCGAGCGTGCCGCCCCGCCTTAGGACTCGATGGCGCGGATGGCGTCGGGAAGGTAGGTGATGAGGTCCTCGGCGGCGACGCAGATGTCGGTGAGGGCGGCCGCGGCGGCCCGGCCCGCCTCGGCGTGCAGGGCGCAGCCGAGGGCCGCGGCGTCGCGGGGGGAAAGTCCCTGGGCGAGCAGGGCGCCGACGATGCCCGCGAGCACGTCGCCCGTGCCGGCCTTGGCGAGCGCGGACGTGCCCCGGTCCATGACCTCGACGGTGCCGTCGGGCGAGGCGATGAAGGTCACGGGGCCTTTGAGGGCCACAACGGCGCCATAGGCCTCGGCGAGCGCGCAGGCCAGGGCCGCAGGCGCGGGGTCGGCGGCCGCCAGCGTGGAGCGGCTTGCGGGGGAGAGGGCGCCCGCGGCCTCCGCGAGGGGGCTGCGCGTTCCGCGGGCGGCCGCGTCCTCGGCCTCTCCCAGGGCCTCCCGGGCGCCTTGGGCCAGCCGCGCCGCCTCGCCGCCGTGGGGCGTGAGCAGCGTCGAGCGCCCGGCGGCGGCCCGCTCGCGGGCCAGGCGCAGGCCGGTGGCGTTGGCGAGAAGCCCGAGGGCGCCCCCGTCGATGAGCAGAGGGGCCTCCCAGCCCCGCACCGTCTCCATGAGAAGCGAGGTGAGGGAGGTTTCCGCCGCGTCGAAGCCGCAGCCGATGACGCAGGCCGTCGGGTGGCCCGGCCGGGGCGCCGGCGCCTTGGCCGGCTTCCACGCTCTCCAGTCGCGCACCACCAAAGACGGCCGCCAGCCGCGCACGGTGATCATCGATTTCCCGGCGCAGAACACCTCGGTGTAGCCGGCCCCGCCACGCTCGCCGGCCGCAGCCGCCAGGCAGGCCGCGCCGGGGTAGGCCGCCGAGCCGACCACGAGGCTCAAGTGCCCGCGGGTGTACTTGTTGGCATCGGCGGCCGGATGCGGCAGCAGACAGGCCAGCTCGGCATTGCCCCGGCCGGGGGCCACTTTCAGATCCTCTGCGTCTTCCATCTCTTCCACACCTTCCAAATAATGAGCGAAACCCTCATGAAACGCAGCGCCAACGCAGCGCAATCCTGTCGGAAACGGGAGGGGCGCGCGGCGTAATTCTCACATTCCCGCTTCTAGAATGAATATCGTCACCGTAGCACACTGCGATGGCGGATAGCCAAAGGGTTAAGGAGTTGTGATTATCATGGACATCAAGGTAGGACGCAACTGGGGCCTGTTCGCCGCGGGCATCGCCCTGGTCATCATCGGATTCGTGCTGCTCGTGGTGCCGGGGCTCACGCTGGTGAGCATCGCTGTCATTGCCGGCTGCATGTTTCTGGCCGCGGGCATCGTGGATGCCTACGCTTACTTTAAGTACCGCGAGGCCGAGGGGCTGTCCGGCTGGGCGCTCGCCTACGCCGTCTGCGACATTATCTTGGGCGTGCTGTTCATCGTGCATCCCATAGCGTCAGCCGTGGTGATCCCCTGGGTCATGGGCATCTTCGTGGTGGCCTATGGCATCTTCGAGATTGTGGCCGCCGTCCGCTTCCGCGACGCGCTTCCCGGCTGGGGCTGGGTGCTGTTCGCCGGCATCGTGTCGCTGTTCTGCGGTATCGCGTTCTTCCTGTGGCCGGGCACCTTCGCGCTGTTCTTGGGCTTCTTCCTGATGGCCCGCGGCGTGCAGATGGCCGTCTACGGCGTGTCGCTGCCCCAGGCGACCATCGTGGCCCACACCCACTAGGAAGTGCGATGCGCCGTTGGGGAGTCGCACCCTTGGGAAGCGATGCCCGCTAGGCGAGGAGTTGGCAGCACTACGGCCGTGCCAGTGATACCATAGGCGCGGCGACCGACGAGGCCCGGAAACGCTTCCGGGCCTCTTTGTTACCCCGGCAGGATCAATTGACTCTCTGGGAGAAGCGGAGGCGTGTTTTTGGCGAAAATTTCGAGTTGTTAGACTTTGGGAAGCTCTGTTTCTCCGAATTCGCTCCTAGGTTTCCGCAAAATCCCAACATTTCTACGATAGGGTGCCTTGAAGGGAGAGCTGAGGGAAGGGCAAAACTCTAACAACTCGAAATTCTTGCCCGAAACCGGCCCTGCGATTTCCCGAGATGAAAAGACAGGATTGGCGTAATCCGAGAAAGGCGAATGGCATGGACGCAGAACAGAACCCGTTGTTCGACGGGGCGGACCTGGCGAAGGCGACGAGCGATCCGGCGGCGCGGGCCGAAGCGCTCAGGCGCGAGATCGAGCACCACAGCTACCAGTATTACGCCCTGGACGCGCCCACCATTTCGGACGCGGCCTTCGACTCGCTCATGCGGGAGCTGCGCGAGATAGAGGCGGCGCACCCCGAGCTGGTGACGGCCTCCTCGCCCACCCAGCGAGTCGGCGGGTATGTGGGCGAGCAGTTCGCACCCGTCGTGCACGAGCGGCGCATGTACTCGCTCGACAACGCCATGGATTTAGACGAGCTTGACGAGTGGATGGAGCGCACCGCCGAGGCCTGCGGAGGGGCGCTTCCGCCTCTGTGCTGCGAGCTGAAGATCGATGGCAGCTCCATCGCGCTCACCTACGAGGACGGCGTGCTCGTGCGGGCGGCCACCCGCGGCGACGGCACCACCGGCGAGGACGTGACCGTGAACATGCGCACCGTGCGCGACGTGCCCTTGCGCCTGCGCGACGAGGCGCGCGCGGCCATCGCGCCGGGGGTGGAGACGCTGGAGCTGCGCGGCGAGGTGTACATGCCGAAGAAGAGCTTCGAGGCCTTGAACGCCGCCGCCGAGGAGGAGGGCCGCGCCCCCTTCGCGAACCCGCGCAACGCCGCCGCCGGCTCGCTGCGCCAGAAGGATCCGGCCGTGACGAAGATGCGCGACCTCTCTACCTTTATGTACGCCATCGCCGATGACGCCGCCTTGGAGGTGGAGGGCCAGTGGGAGCTTCTGCAGTGGCTGCGGAAGGCCGGCTTCCACGTGAACCCGGACGTGCGGCTGTGCACCACGGCCGAGGAAGTGCGCGGCTTCTGTCGTGAGTGCCTGGATCGGCGCGAGTCGCTGCCCTACGAGATCGACGGCGTGGTGGTGAAGGTGAACGACTTCGCTCGCCAGCGCGCTATGGGGTTCACCGCCCGGGCGCCGCGCTGGGCCATCGCGTTCAAGTTCCCGCCCGAGGAGAAGACGACGCTTCTGCGCGACATCACTGTGCAGGTGGGGCGCACCGGCGCGCTCACGCCGGTGGCGGAGCTTACGCCGGTGGTGGTGGCCGGCTCCACGGTGGCCCGGGCGACGCTGCACAACCTGGACGAGGTGCACCGCAAGGACGTGCGCGTGGGCGACACGGTCATCGTGCGGAAGGCGGGCGACGTGATCCCCGAGGTGCTGGGGCCGGTGCTTTCCCTGCGCAGCCCCGAGGCGCGCATCTGGGAGATGCCGAGCGTATGCCCGAGCTGCGGCAGCCCCGTGGTGCGCGATCCGGGCGAGGTGGCGTTCCGCTGCATCTCCATCGACTGCCCGGCCCAGGCGCTGGAGCGGCTGCTGCATTGGGCGAGCCGCGGGGCGCTCGACATCGACGGCATGGGGGAGGAGATCGTCTCGCGACTCGTGGAGAGCGGGCGCGTGGCGGATGTGGCCGACTACTACTCTCTGTCCGAGGAGGAGCTGGCGAGCTTGGACATGGGCCGCGTGAAGGCCGACGGGGAGCCGGTGCGCCTCGGACACACGGTGGCGAAGAAGCTCGTCGCGGCCATTGAGGCGTCGAAGGGCCGCACCTTCGCGCGCGTGCTGTTCGGGCTGGGCATCCGGCACGTGGGCAAGACCACGGCCGAGGCCATTGCGGCGGCCTACCCCTCCATGGACGCGCTTTCGGCGGCCGGCGAGGACGAGCTGGCGGGCATCTACGGCGTGGGGCCGAAGGTGGCCCACGGGATGTGGCTGTTCTTCCGCACGCCGGACAACACCTCGGTCATCGAGCGGTTGCGCGCGGCTGGCGTGACCATGGCCGATGAGGCCGTCGCTGTCGGCGAGGAGGTGCCCCAGGTGCTGGCGGGCCTTACCTTCGTGCTGACGGGGACGCTTGCGCACTCGGGCATGACCCGCGACGAGGCCGGGGCGCGCCTGAAGGCCATGGGGGCCAAGGTGTCGGGGTCGGTGTCGAAGAAGACGAGCTTCGTCGTGGCGGGGGAGAACGCGGGCTCGAAGTACGACAAGGCGGTGGCGTTGGACGTGCCCGTGCTGGACGAGGCACAGCTATTGAACCTGCTGGAGACCGGGGAAGTACCGCGGGAAATCTAGCTGCAGGGTTCCCTGGGGCGGAGCCGCGGGGTACCCTGATTCGCTCAGACAGTCCTCGCTTGGTGGAACAGCCCACTGGGCTGTTCCAGTCGCTGCGGAACTCGCTCGGTCAGGGCACCCCGCGTCTCCGCCGGACCCAACTTCTCTTCTGACTTCATTTGTCATGAATGGGGAAGGCGTGAACGGGGCGTGGGGGTTCGGTTTAGTTCTCGCGCACGGGGCGTGAACTGAAGGCGGGCAAGTTGTGGAGGGGGTTGGCGGGCGCGCTTTCCTCCTTTAGGCTTCGGCCCCATGGTTATGTTCAAAGCGCACACCAAGGCCGCGGGGATGATTGTCGCGGCTGCTCTTCTGGCGGCGTTGTGCACCGCCTTCTCCCATCCTGCGGCCTATGCGTCCGAGGTGGAAAGCCCCTTCACGAAAACTCAGGACTTCGCCCGCGAGATAAAAGAGTACGTGGGCGATGTGGCCGACGAGGCGGCCGCCCAAGCTGAGGCTGAGGCGCTCGAGGGCCGGCGGCAGTCGGTCGTCGCCGAGGCTGATGCGCAGCTCGGGGTACCGTACTCCTACGGCGGCACGACCCCTTCGGGTTTCGATTGCTCCGGGTTCACCCGCTGGGTGTTCTCCCACGCTCTCGGTCGCGAGCTGCCGCGCACGGCTGCCGAGCAGAGTGCGCTGGGCGTCGGGGTCTCGCTGGATGAGCTGGTGCCCGGCGACCTTCTGTTCTGGGGGTCGGGCTCGGGCGTCTACCACGTGGGCATCTACGCCGGCGACGGCGAGTACATCCACGCCTCCACGGGCGGCGGCCGCGTCATGCGCGCCACCTTCGACTACTTCGCCCCCGACTTCGCCAAGCGCGTCATCGAGTAGGCGCGCCTTTTGCTAACATGATTGATGACCCCGCTCATAAGCGAACAAGGCCCTTCGTCCCGCGGTGAGTAGTAACCCTCTCCGGTACCAACAATCAGCAGAATCTGGTACCGCCAGTCAGCGGGCTTGGTACCCTGGGTAAGATAAATTGGTACCGCCGCCCA